>CAYFKO010000026.1:0-16662 GCA_964343765.1 uncultured Polynucleobacter sp.
AGTGTTGCGTGGGAGAAAAATTTATTATCTGACATGTTTTTTCCTCTTAATGTGTGGCTGTCACTGCTGGGATTTCCGCTTCAATGAAACGTTTACCAATTACAGTTTTAACAACGTTGTAAGCCATGATCAACATGCCGCCTAAGTAGCACAAACCACCCAAGAGACGAATCACATAGAACGGGAATGTTGCTTTTACAGACTCAACAAAGCTATAAGTCAATGTGCCATCTGCTTGGAAATCACGCCACATCAAACCTTGCATAACGCCTGCAATCCACATTGCTGCGATATAAATCACGACACCTACCGTTGCAACCCAGAAGTGCAACTCAATTAAGCGTGTGCTGTACATCTCTTTTTGCCCCACTAAACGAGGAATCAAATAGTAAAGTGAACCAATGCTGATCATTGATACCCAACCAAGTGCACCTGAGTGTACGTGGCCGATAACCCAATCGGTATAGTGCGACAAGCCATTAACCGTCTTAATTGACATCATTGAACCTTCAAACGTTGACATACCATAGAAAGACAATGCAACCACTAAGAATTTCAAAATTGGGTCTGTGCGCAATTTATGCCATGCACCTGACAAGGTCATAATGCCGTTGATCATGCCGCCCCATGACGGTGCTAACAAGATCAATGAGAACACCATACCTAAAGACTGAGCCCAATCAGGCAAAGCTGTGTATTGGAGGTGATGAGGACCTGCCCACATATAGGTAAAGTTCAAAGCCCAAAAGTGAACAATCGATAAGCGATATGAATAAATCGGACGCTCAGCTTGCTTAGGAATGAAGTAATACATCATGCCCAAGAACGATGTCGTCAAGAAGAAACCAACCGCATTGTGACCGTACCACCACTGAACCATGGCATCTTGTACGCCAGCGTAAGCTGAATAAGATTTCCAAAGCTCAGCTGGCATTTCGATGTTATTAACGATATGCAACATGGCAATCGTCAAAATGTAAGCACCAAAGAACCAGTTGGATACGTAAATATGTTTTGTCTTACGTTTCACAATCGTCCCAAAGAACACAATCGCGTAAGCCACCCAAACCAAAGTAATCAAAATATCGATTGGCCACTCTAATTCAGCGTACTCTTTCGACGTTGTGATACCTAAAGGCAACGTGACCGCTGCAGCGACGATGATTAATTGCCAGCCCCAGAACGTAAAGGCAGCTAATTTGTCACAGAAGAGCCGTGTCTGACACGTTCTTTGCACCACATAATAGGATGTCGCAAAAAGCGCGCTCCCACCAAACGCAAAAATAACAGCATTGGTATGCAAAGGACGTAAACGACCATAACTCAACCAAGGAATGTTATTTGTAAGATCGGGGAAAACTAATTGAGCCGCTAACAACACACCCACAGTCATACCCACAATGCCCCACAGTACCGTGACTAGGGCAAACTGACGCACTACCTTGTAATTAAAGGTATTTTGGTCAGACCCACACGCGATGGCGCTTCCCATGCTCTTCTCCTGACAAATGTTTAAACAAGCCAAGCTACGCAAAGACGCAACTTGTCACCTGTGAGCATAAATCGTCAAGAGTGAACTGACCTTGATCTAGGTCAAATAGCTCTAAATTAGCTATTTTTATTATTTAAATCAACGCTTTGAGTGTTTTTATGGACGTCGTTTTTTGCCACATCATCATCCATCAAAATCGCATGACCCGGCCCCTCTAAATCATCAAATTGGCCACTTTTTACTGCCCAATAAAGTATTCCAGCAATACACAGCACCAGTAGGAGCGATAAAGGGATTAATAAATATAAGCTTTCCATTAAATTTTTCTAAGTCGCCATGCATTCAAAGTCACCAGTAACGATGATAACGACATTCCGATACCAGCGATCCAAGGATTTACCCAACCAGCCATGGCCATCGGAATCGCAGTCACGTTATATATAAATGCCCAACTGAGGTTTTCATATATCACCCGCTTAGTCTGATGCGCATGGCGAATACCCTTCGCTAGCACTCCAAGAGAGTTATCAACCAAAATCATGTCGGCGCCCGCCTGCGCCAACGGAACACCTTGCCCAACGGCAACAGAAACATCAGCTTGACCCAATTGCGGGGCATCATTAATCCCGTCACCAACCGCGATAACCTTGCGACCTTGTTTCTGAAGAGCTTGGATGTATTGACGCTTGTCTTCAGGAAGCATTCCGGCACGATGATGCAAAATTCCATAACGATTGGCCCAAATAGAAACAGCATTTTGATCATCCCCTGAGATTAGATGAATATCCATCCCAAAGGCTTTTGCAACGTCGACCAATTCTTCGCCACCTGTTCGTGCTTCGTCTTCCAAAATAAACGTTGCAACTGGATTATCAAGTTCACATAACAGCAATTCACTTTGACCTGGTTTAGCGTAGCTTGGCATTGCTGACTTAGTTAACCAACTTACAGAACCTAAACGCCATGCCCCATTTTGAACACCCTTACCTAGCTCGTAATAATTCTCCCCAGCCAATCGATAGTCTGTTTCATCCTTAGCCGCCTCTAGCAAAGCTAGTGCCAAGGGATGAGACTGACCTTTTTCAAGAGCCGCAGCAACCTGTAAGCATTGCGCTTTCGAATACCGACTATTCATTACATGAATATCAACTAGTCGCATATGACCTGAGGTTATCGTCCCCGTCTTATCCAAAATCAAATCTGTCGCATTTGCCAAACCTTCCAAGGCATGTCCTTTAATAACTAATAGTCCGATGCGAGTCATCGCCCCTTGTGCAGCTGCTAACGCTGCAGGCGCTGCAAGCGATAAAGCACATGGACAACTAACTACTAATACAGCTACCGCTTTGACCCAAGCTCCTTCAGATCCACTCAACTGCCAATACAAGCCCGTCAAAATGGCAAGACCTAGAAGCACTGTCACGAAATATGCCGCCCATCGCTCGGCCAGGGTTGCAATATGGGGTTTAGTTGCTAGCGCCTCTTCTAATAAATTAGCAATGCCGGCCATTCGAGTGGCATTCCCCACCGCTTCGACCTCAATAAAAATCGGCGCACCGACGTTATGACTACCTGCAAATACAGGCGATCCTATTTTCTTGAATACCGGCTTACTCTCTCCAGTTAATAAAGCTTCACTAACGGATGCCTCCTGACTCAATAAGATGCCATCTACAGGAATGACCTGACCAGGCCCAACCCGCAAATACTCTCCTACCTGAGCTTTGACAACCGGAATCACATGAACCTGGGCATTCGTAATTTCTCGATTGGTCAGCCGCTCGCAAGTCGCCGGCAACTGCTTTGCTAAAGCCTCGGCTCCACCCTGAGCACTGTGCCTAGCCCGCAACTCAACGTACCTAGCTAACAGCAAAAATCCAACAAACATTGTGATGGAATCAAAATAAGTTTCACCACTTCCATGAACCAGATTTAAGGTCCCAGCCACAAACGCCATAATGAGCGCAATAGCAACAGGAACATCCATACCAATCAATTTGGTCTGCTGGAGGTTCTTAATACTGCCCCATGCTCCCTGAAAAATTGGTGCTGCAGAATAGAAAATAACCGGGAGAGTTAAAAACCAACCTGCCCACCCCATCAATTGGGATTGCTCAAAGGTTAAGTCACCGTGATTCGAATAGGTCGGCCACGCATACATCATGACCTGCATCATCCCTAATAAGGCAACCCCAACTCGAAATAACAATCGACGCTGCTCTTGCTTAGCCAAATCGGTAGTCATTGAAGGATCAAATGGCCAAGCTTCGTAACCGATTTGCCTAGCTGCATTTAATAAACTCGATAATCGGCATTTAGTTGGATTAAAAAGAATCCTAGCGCGTTGCGTTGCATAGTTCACCTGAACATCAATAACACCGGACACTCGACGCCAATGCTGCTCGTTTAACCATACACAAGCCGCACATCGTATTTTTTCAAGTCGCAATATGACTTGTCGCTTGGGCTCATCTAGCGCCTTTGTCTTCGAATCCTCTAAAACAAGAGGCGCATAACGATTGAGCAAAACCTCATCGTCATAGGCCAGTAACTCGTCCGATATTTTGCTAAGACCAGAATCATCCCCTGGTGGCTCCATTGCCACCCTGCGGCTATAAAAAGCCTCTAAGCCTTGACCATGAATCGTTTGTGCGATTGCCTGGCAACCCGCGCAACAGAATTTACGGTTCACCCCTCCAAGGATCGCCTGAAATGGCGTATCAACCGCACATGGTAACGAGCAGTGATAGCAGGCTTCCTGCTGACTTAAGTCAAGAGTTGAGGTGGCGGGTAAATTAGACACGGGATGCATTCTAGTGCTAGCTGTCGTTCCAAAGATAGTAATTAATTGCGATAATTAGAGATACATCAAATTTTGATTCATTATTAATCAAATCAACATTAATTACCCGGTCCTCAATAATGCCTTTGCGTCTCATTCGAAACCCACTAACTCGAATCTCCCACTTACTTGTCATAGTGGTCATAGTTCTATCAGGCTGTGCATCTCAATCAAGCTTAATCACCACCAATCCAGCAAGCTCAAACAATCAACGAATTGAATCTGAAACACGCCGCCCAATCATAGCGCTTGCCCTTGGGGGCGGTGCAGCTCGCGGTTTTGCTCATGTGGGCGTAATTAAAGCATTGGAAGCGAATGGCATAAAACCGGACTTAGTTGTCGGCACAAGCGCAGGAAGTGTGATTGCTGCTCTCTATGCAACTGGCTTAAATGGCAATGAGCTCAATCGTATTGCAATCAACCTTGATGAGGCTGCCATTACCGACTGGGCCCTGCCGTTTAGCAATAAATTCGGTGGCGTGATTAAAGGCGACGCTCTTCAAAAGGAGATAAATCGTCTTGTTGCTAATCAACCAATCGACAAAATGAAAATTCCGCTTGGCATTGTTTCAACCGATTTGCAAACGGGCGATCCAATCCTCTTCCGCAGAGGCGATACAGGTCAAGCTGTTCGAGCATCTTGCAGCGTTCCTGGAGTATTTAGTCCAACCATCATTAATAATCGTGAATACGTGGATGGCGGACTTACATCCCCCGTCCCCGTTCGATTTGCCAAACAAATGGGCGCTGACATTGTGATTGCAGTCAATATCTCTTCTGAGCCCTCCTATCAATCTTTCTCTGGAACCATTGGGGTTTTACTCCAAACAACCGCCATCATGGGTAAAAGTATTAATCAATTCGAATTACCCCAAGCGGATATCGTGATTCAGCCTGAACTCGCAGGCATGAAAGGTACGGATTTCAAATCTAGAAATGCAGCTGTTCTTGCCGGAGAAATGGCGGCTCAAGCGAAGATGGCAGAAATCAAAGCCCGAATCGCCAAGCTTTCAATGCGCTAATTGAATTCTCAGAAAATAAAAAACCCAAGCATTGCTTGGGTTTTTTTGAAACTTGCTTAAATTAAAGCTTGCTTTGATCTTTCAGGAATTGCGTTCTTGAAGACTCGCTCATGTTCTGAACTGCTTCAACACGACGCGCACCATCAAAACGCTTCTCCCAATAAGCAGTCGATAAATCATCTACACGAACATCTGCTCCACGAGCTGGTGCGTGAATAAATTTGTTTTCACCGACATAAATACCAACATGAGAATTAGCACGTTGCAAGGTATTGAAGAAAACCAAGTCGCCAGGTCTTAATTTGTCTTTTGAAATCTGAAATCCAACCGTGCTCATATCGCCGGTTTTATCACCAAACAAAAAGCCCAATTTGTCATTAAAGACGTACTTCACGAAAGCACTTGAGTCATAACCCGTTTGTGAACTTTCACCCCAACGATAACGAACACCAATGAGTTCCATCGCATTGTTAATCAAAGTGGAAGTGCTATCGGTAACGGTCACAACGACCTTACCAAAGAAATTTTGCTTAGCCGCAGAGCCTGGCTCTTCAGCAGATTGTGCAGATGCAGAACCAGCAAAACCAAGCGCAAGAACTAATCCTGCAACTAAGGAGACTTTCCTAAGTTTTTGATTTTTCATGAGATTCTATCTCCGAATATTTACTAGAAATACCATATTAGCTAAATATGGGTCCTTTGACAAGGTATTTTTCCCTAAAAATACTAAAAAGCCTCTTTAATCAATGACTTAGTGTATGAATGCTGCGGGGCTGCCATCACCTCTTCTGCATTACCCCTTTCCACAACCCGACCTTCTTTAAGAACAATCAAGCGGTGCGACATGGATCGTACCACCGCTAAATCGTGACTAATAAAGATATAAGCCAGGTTATATTTGCGTTGCAACTCAGACAATAGACCCAGTACCTGCTTCTGAATCGTGACATCTAAGGCAGAGGTCGGCTCATCCAGCACAAGAACTTCCGGCTTAAGAATTAAAGCACGGGCAATTGCAATCCGCTGACGCTGCCCTCCTGAAAATTCATGTGGATATCGATGAAGCGCACTCTTATCTAGACCCACTTCTTTTAAGACCTCTAGCACCAAACGGTTCTTATCAACTTCCTTGATATCCGGGCGATGAACCAATAATCCTTCCGCAACAATTTCGGCCACCGTCATTCGCGGCGACAACGAGCCAAATGGATCTTGAAAGATTACTTGGACTCGAGCGCGTAACTTTCTGAGTGCATCCGTTGATAACGCCTTCCAATGTTGATTGAAAATATCAATCTCCCCGTCTACGCGGGCACCCGATCCGGCCATCAAACCTAATAAAGCCATCCCTAGGGTGGTTTTACCAGATCCAGACTCGCCAATCACGCCCAAAGTTTCCCCTTGTCGCAACTCAAGATCAACATCTCTTAAGACAACATGACGTTCTGGCTCAGCAAAGAGTTTTTTTAGAATATCCCAACCAAGTTTAGGTTTCGCATAAGAAACCGTCAGCCCCTTTGCTGCTACTAATTTTGGCGCAATCGGCGCAAGTGGAATGACATTGCGCTCTGGTTGACTATTAACAAGCGCACTGGTGTATGGGTTTTGTGGATTATTAAAGATCTCATTCACAGCACCAGATTCAACCAATTTGCCTTGATGCATCACTGCTACCTGCTGAGCAAATTTTCGTACTAGGTTAAGGTCGTGCGTAATCAGTAATACCGACATCCCACCTTGCTCTAAATCTTTTTGTAGCTCCTTGAGTAAATCCAGTATTTGTCCACGCAAACTCACATCAAGCGCAGTAGTTGGTTCATCTGCAATCAAAAGACGGGGACGGCACGCGAGAGCCATCGCTATCATCGCGCGCTGTCGTTGACCTCCGGATAACTGATGAGGATAGGCATAAAACTTCGTCTCTGGCTCAGGAATACCCGTTTTTCGTAACATTGCCACTGCTCGTTCAATACATTGATTCATCGGCAACTTGGGTTCATGTATACGAACTGCCTCGACAATCTGAGAACCAATCGTGAACAATGGGTTAAGTGCCGTCATCGGCTCTTGGAAAACCATCGCAATTTCTCGACCACGAATACGCCTCAACTCATCCGGCGTTTTTCTGAGCAGATTTTCGTTATTCCACGTTATACGACCACTGACCTTGGCGGTTTCCGGTAATAAACCTAAAGTTGCCAATGCACTCATTGTTTTACCTGAACCCGACTCTCCGACAATCGCCACCCGTTGCCCCGACGGAATTGACAAATTCAAATGATCCACCACGACTTTTTGACGCCGGCCTGATCCGAATGCAATCGTTAGATCTTGGTAATGCAAGTCGTAACTCATGAGCTTGCACCCTTTCTAGTATCAAACGCATTACGCAATGCTTCACCCATGAACGTCAACAATAAAAGCGTGATCACCAGCACCAAGAACGTTGACAAGGATATCCACCATGCATCTAAGTTTGCCTTACCCTGCGAGAGCAACTCCCCAAGACTCGGCGTATCAGGCGGCACACCTAGCCCCAAGAAATCCAAACTGGTGAGCGACAAAATGGCGGCACTCATCCTAAACGGCAAAAAGGTAATCACCGGAGTCAAACTATTCGGCAAAATATGTCGCCACATAATTTGGCGATTACTTAAACCTAACGCACGCGCTGCTCGAACGTACTCCAGTGAGCGATTACGCAAAAACTCAACGCGCACGTAATCCGATAATCCCATCCAGCCAAACATCGCTAACAGAATGATCAAAAGCCAAATACTTGGCGCGAAAATGGATGCAAAAATAATTAAGAGATACAACTCCGGCATCGACCCCCAGATCTCAATCAAGCGTTGAGAGACCAAATCGAATCGACCTCCAAAATAACCCATCAATGCACCTAAAAGCACACCAATACCTACCCCCACGACGGTTAACGCTAAACCAAACAAAACTGAGAGTCGGAAACCATAAATCAGCCTTGCTAATACATCTCGTCCACGATCATCCGTTCCCAACCAATTATCGAAGGATGGTGGCGCTGGATTAGGCTCTTTTGCAAAATAATTTAATGTTTCATAGCTGTACTGAATAGGCGGAAAAATTGCCCAATTACCTGGTCCTGATATATTTTTACGGATCTGTGGATCGTGATAATCCGTAGGCGTTGGAAAATCGCCCCCGAACATCGTCTCTGGGTAATCTTTAAAGATTGGGGTGTAAAACTGCCCTTGATACCGCACTAATAATGGCTTGTCATTGGCAACAAATTCAGCACAAAGACTGATCCCGAACATCACCATAAATATCCATAAACTGACGTAACCTAAGCGATTCTTTTTGAATCGCTGCCAGCCGTTGTTATTTTTCAATCCACTAAAGAGTGCCATGATTATTGCGCCTCAAACTGGATTCGTGGATCTACCAATACATAACAAATATCGGAAATCAATTTAGTAAACAAACCAATCAAAGTGAAGATGTAGAGCGTTCCAAATACCACTGGATAATCCCGACGCATTACCGCTTCATACGATAAGAGGCCTAAGCCATCGAGCGAGAATAAGGTTTCAATTAACAATGAACCCGTAAAGAATGCACCAATAAACGCTGCTGGAAATCCAGTCACCAAAGGAATCATGGCATTTCGGAAAACATGCTTCCAAAGTACTGTCTTTTCATCTAAGCCTTTTGCGCGCGCCGTAATCACATACTGCTTACGAATCTCTTCAATGAATGAGTTTTTAGTCAACATCGTAATCACTGCAAAACTTCCTAAGACTGAAGCAGTAATTGGCAGTACGAGATGCCAAAAATAATCCATCACCTTGCCCATCAGACTCAAAGACTCCCAATTGTCTGACGTTAATCCTCGAAGAGGAAATAGTTGGAAAAAACTTCCCCCACCGAATAAGACCAATAACAAAACACCCAAAACAAATCCCGGAATGGCATAACCCACCAAAATAAATAAGCTGGTATAGGTATCAAACTTGGTCCCGTCTCGAATTGCTTTGGATATCCCTAAAGGCACTGAGATTAAGTAGGTCAGCAAAAATGTCCATATACCCAAACTTATAGAAACCGGCAGTTTTGATAGGACTAGGCTCCAAACACTCTTGTGCTGATAATAACTATCCCCTAAATCAAATTTAGCAAAACGCTTGAGCATACTGAAGTAGCGCTCTATTGGAGGCTTATCAAAACCATACAGCGCTTTCACCTCTTTTAATCGCTCTTCATCAACACCTTGTCGACCTCGATAAGTGCTTCCACCCCCGGTTGATTCGCCAGCACCAACGGCAGCATCCCCACGACCTTTGAGCTCCAACATCAATTGCTCAACTGGTCCACCAGGAACAAACTGAACCACCACAAAAGTTAAGGTTAATACACCCAACAAGGTTGGAATCATCAACATCAATCGCTTAAGAATGTATGGCAGCAATCCGTCACGCATACTTATTTACCCCGCCCTTTGAGTTCACTCTCTGGCTTACGCCACCAAGTTGTCAAAATCCAAGATTCTGCCGTGTAATACAACGGTGGCTTAGGAAAGCCCATTTCAGTTCGATACGCGATACGGTGCGTTGGGTTGTACCAATGCGGCACCACGTAATAAGAATGCATTAACACACGGTCTAACGCTCTTGTCGCCACATACAACTGTTCACGCTTCTCCGCCTTCACTATCTCTGCTACCAAGGCATCCACCACTGGCGAACGAACCCCAATTAAATTATCCGATCCTTTTTCTTTTGCTGCGGCACTTCCAAAGCGATCCCATAACTCATTACCCGGACTTTGCGAATCTGGAAAACGTACCGTTGTCATATCAAAATCGTAATCTTCCAAACGTTTCTGATACAAGGCGTAATCGCTGGTTCGCACTTCGGCTTTAATGCCTAATTTTTCCAGATTGCGAACATACGCCGTAATAATACGCAGTAAAAATGGGCTATCTTCCACAATTTCAAACGTGAATGGCTTACCTTCTTTATTACGTAGAGCACCATCCCGATAAACCCATCCTGCTTGTTCTAATAAATTTTTAGCTTTCTTGAGATTCTCTCGCAAAGAATGCGGTGCTACCGTACTGACTGGCGATAGCATCGGCCCAAATACTGCTGGCGGAACTTGACCAGGATATGCTTTATCAAGTGATCGAAGGAGCTTTAACTCCTGTTCACTTGGAAGGCTGTTCGCTTGATAGGAAGCTCCTAAATCTGAATTTGAAAAATAACTATCTATGCGACGATATTGGTTATAGAAAATTTGACGATTAAGCCATTCAAAATCCAAAGCCAATCCAAGAGCTTGACGAACTCGCGGATCTTTAAATAATTCTCGTCGGGTATTCATGGCAAAAGCTTGCATCCCCGCCCCATTGTGCTGCTCAAAATCTTTCTTAATTAGCGTGCCATCATTAAAGCGAGGGCCAACATAACTCTTCGCCCATAATTTAGCGCGATACTCGACCAATGCATCAAACTCACCTGCCTTTAATGCTTCGAGCCTTACAGTGTCATCACTAAATAACTTATAAACAATACGGTCAAAATTAAAGAATCCTCGGCGAACATTTAAATGCTGCCCCCAGTAATTTGGATTCTTCTTAAAACTAATGTGTCGCCCACTTTGATGCGACTCGATTAAATAGGGACCACTGCCAATCGGCGTTTCAAAGGTCAATTTATCGAATGGCTTTACCGTTCCATCCGCTTGCTTACCCCAATGCCTTGAGAAAATCGGCAAGGTACCAACCAAAATTGGTGCCTCTCCATTACGGGATTTAAAATCAAATCTCACTACTCGCTCAGAAACCACCACTGCTTGTTTGACATCCGCGTAAATAGTTTTGAATTGAGGATTTGCCAACTTACTCATTAAGATGTCAAAACTGTACTTAACGTCTTCAGCCAGCACTGGACTTCCATCACTAAACTTCGCTTCGGGACGCAAACGAAAGGTCACCGACATCTTATCTTTTGCCAGCGACATATCCTCTGCTAATAACCCATAAATTGTTGAGATCTCATCAGAGCTTCCAACACCCAAAGTCTCAAACATCAACCCAGCAATTCCTGGCGCAGCCACACCGCGCAAAGTAAATGGATTGAACTTATCAAAACTCGTGCGCCGATCAGGATTCGGAAGTGTTAAGGTACCTCCCTGAGGAGCCTGCGGATTAACGTAATCAAAATGACTGAAATCCGCTGGATATTTTGGTTTTCCATATTGCGATAAAGCGTGCTCTGCTTGAGCCACCCCCATACCTTGAAAACCTAAAAAGATAGCAAACAAATGGATGGCTAAACTCAAAAAATAGCGGTTTTTGGAGGTTTTTTCCCCAAAATTGGCTTCCAAGTGGAATTGCCCATTATGATTTGTTTTCTGCCTAATTTGATTCATATGCAACAATTGTAGATGTCAAACGATTTTTAACATAAAACATTCAAATCCGCGTTAGTAAAAAGGAAATTAATCATGGGATTTTTAGCTGGTAAACGCATCGTCTTAACTGGACTATTGTCTAACCGCTCAATTGCTTACGGCATTGCAAAAGCTTGCCATCGTGAAGGCGCTGAACTAGCCTTTACTTACGTAGGCGATCGCTTCAAAGACCGGATTACTGAATTTGCAAATGAATTTAATAGCAAATTAATTTTTGACTGCGACGTTTCTAGCGACGAACAGATTGAACAACTCTTTAAAGACTTAAGCGCACACTGGCCACAATTTGATGGCCTCGTCCACTCCATTGGCTTTGCCCCGCGTGAGGCGATTGCAGGTGACTTCTTAGATGGCCTCAGTCGTGAAGCTTTCCGCGTTGCCCACGATATTTCTGCCTATAGCTTCCCTGCGATGGCAAAAGCGGCACTTCCCATGCTCAAGCCAAATGCGGCGTTACTCACATTGACCTACTTAGGTTCTATGCGTAATGTTCCGAACTACAACACCATGGGCTTAGCAAAAGCGTCACTGGAAGCCAGCGTTCGTTACCTCGCTGGCTCACTCGGCCCTAAAAATATTCGGGTGAATGGTATTTCAGCTGGTCCAATCAAAACATTGGCAGCTTCTGGTATTAAAGGCTTCGGCAAGATCCTAGATTTCGTTGAAGCCAATGCACCATTACGTCGAAACGTCACCATTGATGACGTTGGCAATGCCGCCGCATTCTTCCTTTCAGATTTAGCAAGTGGCATCACCGGCGAAATCACTTACGTTGACGCAGGCTTTAGCCATGTTGTTGGCGGCATGGATGAAGTCTAAGCATTCGTGAACCATCAAGTTTCATTACTTGAAGCTAGCAAGTTTTGGTTCAAACTTGGCTGCATTAGTTTTGGAGGACCGGCTGGGCAAATTGCCACGGTCCACCAAGAACTCGTTGAAAACAAACGCTGGATCTCTGAGAAACGTTTTTTACACGCCCTAAATTTTTGCATGCTCTTGCCTGGGCCTGAAGCCCTGCAACTGGTCATCTATATTGGCTGGCTCATGCACAAGCGTATCGGCGGATTAATTGCAGGACTACTATTCATCCTGCCAGCACTGTGTTTATTGATTGCTCTTTCTTGGCTTTACATTAATTTTGGCAATACTTATTTACTATCTGGGATTTTCTTTGGCTTAAAACCAGCAGTCACTGCCATCGTCATTGCCGCTGCGATTCGTATAGGCAAACGAATTTTGCGTCACCAAGATCATTGGATCATCGCCGCCTTAACCTTTATTGCTATTTCGGTATTTAATGTGCCATTTCCTGCGCTCATCCTCATTGCGGCATTACTTGGAATATACCTCGCCAAAAAGAACCCTGAATTTATAGTTCAAGCAAGTCATAATGCTTCGGCAAACGCTAGCCATGCACCTGCAATTATTGATGACCACTCACCGATTCCTGAGCACGCTCGTTTTCATCTTGTCGGTTTAATCAAGACAGCTATCCTCTCTAAACTGGCCTGGGCAATTCCTTTTTTCCTCTGCGTTTGGATCTGGGGGAAAAATGGATTGTTTACGAACTTAGCGTGGTTCTTCACAAAAGCTGCCCTTCTAACTTTTGGCGGTGCTTACGCTGTACTGCCCTATGTCTATCAATCAGCAGTCGATCACTTTCATTGGCTAAGTGCTACTCAAATGATTGACGGCTTAGCACTTGGTGAAACCACTCCCGGCCCTCTCATTTTGGTCGTTGCGTTTGTTGGCTACCTCGCTTCTCAAGGATCCATGCTGATTGGGGATAATGCCTTCTTATCTGGCGCATTTGGCGCCTTGTTAGTTAGTTGGTTTATTTTCTTGCCTTCGTTTTGCTTCATTTTTATTGGCGGCCCACTAATCGAATCGACTCATCAAGAATCCAAATTTAGCGCACCTCTCACCGGTATTACTTCTGCTGTTGTCGGAGTCATTAGCAGCCTCGCACTCTTCTTTGCGATTCACACCTTTTTCCCCATGGGGATTGGCACGAATGCATTAGGGCATTGCATAGCATCCGTGCTCATTTGCGCACTAGCTGGCATAGGATTAATTAAGTATCAGCGCTCCATTCTAGAAGTACTATTCGCTTGCGGCATCCTTGGCTTAATTGCGTATTCAATCTTGCACTTGTTTTAATCCGGCAGCGGATAATTCAATCGAATAAGCTTTCCAGACTCCCCGGGAAATGATTCCATTACTGCCCTAACCAAGTAGGGCAATACATTCAGAATAGCGGGCTCACCCGGTGTCGGCGCTTCCGCCTTAGCCTGCCAAATACGCTTTCCAGTTTTTGCATCTAAAAACTCGATTTCGAGCGTATTTCGGTAAATCTCATAGCTCACCTGACGCGCGCCCTGCGCACCAATATTTCTTGGACCACAAAATCGATTAACTCCAACTCCAGTGCAGAAAAACATAGGCTCCATAATTGGCTCAATCGATTGCAGGATAGATTTGGGCGCGCTCGTTTTAAACTCAAGCAAATAGGAAGATCCCTTTAACTCAGAAATCCCCAATTCACTGAGCGTGCGACTTATTACTCTAGCGTACTGTCGTTGCTCTAAATCATCACTCGCTTGTATCGCTTGGGTAAATTGAAAATTTGTAATTTTGGGAGGGTTACTTGCTTCAAACTCATGAAATCGCGTCGCACTAACCGATACATAGCTTGCGCAACCTGATAGAACTAATAGCCCAAGGCATAATGACAGCAATTGCATTAATCGTTTATTCATAAAATAATCATATCAATGATTTAGCTCAGGAGCCAACATGCCTTTTTACGAAATCGATGGAATTAAACCCGTTGTTGATCCCAGTGCCTATGTTCATCCAGATGCCGTTCTCATTGGCGACGTCATCATCGGACCAAACTGTTATGTCGCTCCACTAGCATCGCTTCGGGGAGACTTTGGTCGCATCATTATGAAAGATGGGTCCAATATTCAAGAAGGATGTGTTATGCACGGATTCCCAGGATCCGATACCGTCATTGAAGAGAATGGTCACGTTGGTCATGGGGCCATTCTGCATGGTTGCATCGTCGGCAAAAATGCCTTGATTGGCATGAACTCGGTCATCATGGATAACGCTATCATTGGCGAATCCGCTATCGTTGCAGCAAGTGCCTTTGTTAAAGCCGGCATGGAAGTACCTGCCAAAACCTTAGTTGCAGGAATGCCAGCGAAAGTGGTTAGAGAACTTTCTGAGGCTGAAATGGCCTGGAAAAAAGAAGGTACTAAAACCTATCAAGAGCTAGCCGTTCGTTCGCGCACCACCCTAAAACCGTGCACACCCCAAACTGAAGTAGAGCCAAATCGAAAACGCTTCGAATCTAAATTAAAGTCACTGCACGACACAAAAAAAGCAGAGTAAATACTCTGCTTTTTGGAAATGTTTGTGCGATTAAATCACGCTAGTTAATCCACCATCCATTCCAAGTGTTGCACCATTGACGTAACTTGCTCGCTTTGAAGCCAAGTACACCACTGCATCTGCAATTTCTCGAGGCTCTGCAATCCGCCCCATTGGCATTTTTTTAGTCGCGATTTCTAACGCTTCTTCTGGAGTAATTCCTTGTGAGCGAGCATCCGCTGCCATTCCTTCTTTTAAACGCTCGGTAATCGTAGCTCCTGGATTGACACCAACAACGCGCACGCCGTGGGGCGCATACGCCTGACCTAACCCAGCCGTTGCCAACATAAGTGCTGCATTCGCGGCTCCCCCTGCAATGTGAATCGTTGTCGCCATCTTGCCACCCATACCAATCACATTCACCACGACACCCGTCTTACGTTTTGCCATAAGAGGCAAGACAGCATTCATCGCATGAATATAAGTGAAATACTTAGCATCCATTGCGTCATGCCAAGAGGCCTCGGTTAATTCAAGAGCAGGTGTTCGACGGGCAGCGCCAGCAGAATTGACCAATACGTCAATTGCCCCCATTTGACTTTCAATTTGCGAAATACTATTTGCTACTTGATTACGTGCAATTAAATCAGCACTAAAGATCGCAACACGATCTCCAGCATTGAGCTTCTGCTGAGCTATTTTGAGAGTATCCATTGATCGTGAAATCAAACTGACTTTTGCACCTTCTTCTAAAAAGATTTTGGCACAATCAAAGCCAATACCCTTACTCCCACCCGTAATGAGTACGTGCTTATCCTTTAATCCTAAATCCATACTAGTCTCCAAACAAATTAGTTATTTTGATTTTTTATAACAAAATGAATCTTGCCATACTTTAACTAACTTTGTTTGGCTGGAATTTATCACTCTCCAATTGCTTACGGATTTTTTCGTATTGAATTAACTGATCAATCGTGAGATCTATTTGGCAAAACTTTTCATTAACTTCGGGGCTCGGTGCCCCAGAATTAACAGCATCAAAACGGCACCAATCACTCCTGTAAACGCGCCATGATTTTGCTGATTTTTGCAAATCCTGAATCCCGGATTTTTCCGATAACTTAATCAGCTGCCTGAATTCATCATCAAGCATTTTCTCTTGAGCCTTAAGTTCATTATCCGCACATGCCAACCACTGCGTGATCTTAAATGCCGAAAGATCAACATCTTCCATACACTTTTTAAATGTCGGCGTATAGCGTGGTTCTCTTAAATCGGCTATTGTCTGAATTGGCTTTTCTACGACCTTAGGCGCGCTTGTTTCTTTTGAACAAGCCAATAGAAAAGAACTGGCCGCTATGCCAGCAATGATCAACTTCATGGATAATTTAGTGCCCAGAATGTCCGCCCATACCTGGCATTGGCATGGCTTGATATCCCAATAAACTTGGATCCAACATGCCAGCAATCATGGC
>CAYFKO010000027.1:0-6035 GCA_964343765.1 uncultured Polynucleobacter sp.
CAACGATAACAACGTCAAAACGACGACGTGGTAATGCTGTCTTGATGGCAGCCATTTACACCCTCCAGAGAATCTGTGCAGCGTAGCCAGTACAGCCAATCAGCCACAACACGGTTAAAACTTGCAAAGTAAGACGAACACCAACAGGCTTGATGTAATCCATCCAAATATCACGAACACCGACCCATGCGTGATAAAACAAACTGAGCAATGCTAAGAAAGTAACAATCTTCATCAACTGATTAGCAAATAAACCTGCCCACCCGTCATAACTTGCTTCGCCTAACAAAAATGCAACGAGCAAAATAACAGTAAAGACAATCATGATGACCGCCGTTACACGTTGCAAAATCCAATCTTTGAGCCCGTAATGAGCCCCAACAACTACACGCTTAGCGCCTACATTGTTTGACATGTCAGCTCCTTAAAACAAACCAAATAACTTGGCACCAAATACTGCTGTTAAGGCCAAACTAATAACGAGAACACTTACCGCAGTTTTTTGTGCAGTAACCTTGTCAATGCCTTTGTGCAAATCAAGCGCTAAATAACGAATACCTGCACAGAAGTGATGTAGATAAGCCCAAATCAAACCTAACACAATGATCTTCACAATTGGATTAGATAAGACCGACGCAAAAGTCTGGAAACTAATCTCAGAAGAAACACTCTTATCAAAAAGATAAAGAACAAACGGCAACATCAGGAACATTCCTGCTCCGCTAACTCGATGAAGAATTGAGACTTTTCCTGCCCAAGGGAGTCGATAAGACTTGATCTGCCCAATTCCAATGTTACGGAATTGTGGCTTCGCCTTTCTTGACCCGCTATTGTTCGCTGTTTCAGCCATGCGATAACCTCGTGTAATTAAAAGCTTGTTGTTGTAACTATCTAAAAAACATAAAAAATAACGCTAATTCAACTAGCATTTTGCCATTGAATTAGTTTTAACCCTAATTTTGTCATACTCGCCACTCAAAAAAGCGATTTTTAACTTAATTCGCTCGAATAATGATGATTTTCTGTAGCGTAAATTGCGTGACGCACTTCCACTGGGTGATCTTCATAGGTATAAGAAACTCGATTGACCGAAAGAAGAGGCGAACCAATCTCTACATCCAGGTACTCATTGGCTAACTTATCAGCCTTTATCGCCTTAATTTTTTCAGAAGCTCTGACCATGTGAACCTGAAATTCACTTTCAAAGAGCGCGTACATCGGACCTTTCCACTCAGCTAGTAGCTCGGCCGTTAATTCTCCAAATATAGAAGCTGGAACCCAAATATCTTCTAAAACAATGGGTTGTAGATTAAATGTAAGCAATCTTCTTATGTGTACAACTACAGAATCCTCGCTTAGATTCAGTGGTGCAATCACCTCCAACGGGGCAATTTGTTTCGCACACAACAAAATCTTGCTCTGCAATTGAACCGTAATCCCTAAATCTGATTTCAAACGTAAAAAGCGATATTGCGTTTGAACTTCCCTATGTGTAGCAACATAAGTACCCTTTCCCTGCCTTCGAACCAGAAAATTTTCATTTGATAGCTCATCAACTGCTTTACGAACGGTACCTTGGCTAACCTTATATTTTGCTGCCAACTCCACTTCACTAGGAATGAGCTCACCCGGCTTCCAGTATCCAGTTTTTAAGGCATCCAGAATTAATACTTTAATTTGCTGGTACAACGGGCTAAAATTAGTCTGTTTTGGTAAATTTTCAAGTTCGATGGCCATAATCGATATCATATGTCTTATATAAGACGTATTTGACATCAAATCGGGCAAATACCTACACGTTTTTTTATTTAACTCACTTTGGAGCTCAAACTCATGGCAAAAGCACCCTTGCGCGTCGCCGTAACCGGCGCAGCTGGTCAAATCGGTTACTCACTCTTATTCCGCATCGCTAACGGCGATATGCTCGGAAAAGATCAACCAGTGATCTTGCAATTATTGGAAATCCCTGATGAGAAGGCTCAAAAGGCTTTAACTGGCGTCATGATGGAAATTGATGACTGCGCATTCCCTTTATTAGCTGGCATGACCGCTCACAGCGATCCTATGACCGCATTCAAAGATATCGATTACGCTGTCCTCGTTGGCGCTCGTCCTCGCGGCCCAGGCATGGAGCGTAAAGACTTGTTGTCAGCAAATGCGCAAATTTTCACTGCTCAAGGTAAAGCACTCAACGCAGTTGCTAAACGTACAGTCAAAACTTTAGTCGTTGGTAACCCAGCGAATACAAACGCTTATATTGCTATGAAGTCTGCCCCAGACCTTCCTGCGAAAAACTTCACAGCGATGCTCCGCCTCGACCATAACCGTGCATTGTCACAATTAGCTGCAAAAACTGGTAAAGCAGTTGCAGATATTGAAAAATTAGTTGTTTGGGGTAACCACAGCCCAACTATGTATCCTGACTATCGTTTTGCTACGATTGGCGGCCAATCCGTTAAATCGATGATCAACGATGAAGAATGGAACAAAAACACATTCTTGCCAACAGTTGGTAAACGTGGCGCAGCAATCATCGACGCTCGCGGCCTATCATCTGCAGCCTCAGCTGCCAATGCTGCTATCGACCACATTCATGATTGGCATTGCGGCACAAACGGCAAATGGGTGACGATGGGCATCCCTTCAGATGGTTCATATGACATTCCTAAAGAAATTATGTATGGCTTCCCTGTCACTTGTGAAAATGGCGAATACAAAATCGTTCAAGGCTTAGACGTTGATGCGTTCTCACGTGAGCGTATGAACTTCACATTGAATGAATTGCTCGAAGAGCAAGATGGTGTAAAACACTTGCTATAAGTTTTTCGTTTATGCATCCAGCTCAAGTGCTGTTTAATGGTGAGGCCCTTCCAAGGGCCTTACCTGTTTGTGACCACTACTGTGGTACCGAAGTACGTATGCAAAAAGCTATGGAGCTCCAACAACAATTGGGGCCAGTGTTTGATATTACGTTCGATTGCGAGGATGGCGCTCCTATTGGTAAGGAGGAAGCTCACGCCTTCATGTGCACCAAACTCATCAATAGCCCAAACAACCTTTTTAACCGAATTGGGGTTCGAATCCACGACCCTATGCATCCCTCGCTCGAAAAAGATATTGAAATTGTCGTGGGACAAGCAGGAGATCGAATCGCTTTTATCACGATTCCTAAAATCAACTCCGCTAGCGATGCGCAAAAAGTTATCGCACTAATTAATGCTCAAGCAAAAAAATCGGGTATTAATCGCACAATACCAATTCAAGTGCTTATCGAAACGCACGGCGCTCTTACGGAATGTTTTGAAATTGCCAAGATTGAACAAATCGAATGCTTAAGTTTTGGCTTAATGGATTTCGTATCAGCTCATAATGGCGCCATTCCTTCAAACGCCATGAATACCGAGCAATTTAGCCATCCCCTAATTGTTCGAGCAATGCTTGAAATTTCTGCTGCTTGCCATGCACACGGCAAAGTTCCCTCTCATAATGTTTGCACAAACATCAACGATGTAGATGTCATCCGTAATGACTGCAAACAAGCAAAAGAACGAATGGGCTATACCCGCAAGTGGAGCATTCATCCTAACCAAATTCCTCACATTGTTGAAATGTTTAGCCCTTCAAATGCTGAAGGACATGAGGCCGCTAACATCCTTTGTGCTGCGGCCGATGCCAATTGGGGACCTATTCAGTTCGAAGGAAAATTGCATGACCGAGCTAGTTACCGTTATTACTGGTTGATCCTTCAAAAGGCTCTAGCGGCAGGCCAATCCTTCCAAAATATCAATGAAAGAGGCTGGATTTAAGTAAAAACTGCTGTTTTTTGACGCAAATCGGCCATTTAGTTAGTAATTTGCAGGCTTCGCACACTACAATAGTCACAAATTTAAAGTCTTTTAACCTGTTAAGGAGAAGTTTTTATGATGAGCAATCGCGCTATCTTTATCACCATCGTTGTTTTGATTCTTGCTGCCGGCTATTTACTTGTTAAGAGTGATGGCAACGTCGATATGGGCGGGGAAAAACACGGTGCTGAAGCGACTCACGTTGAAGAAAAAAGTGAGGCTCCAGCTGCTCCAGCCGCCGCAACTCCAGCTGCCACCCCTGAAAAGAAATAAGCAATTATTTCAAAAGCAAAACCGCGGTTCACCGCGGTTTTTTTACTTCTAAATTTAATGAAACAAAGGCTGTTGACTCGGCGAATCTTCGGGCATTTCTGCATGAACAACATCACCAAGCCGATCCGGAAAAAGAGGTACCCCACAATCTTCACATATTTCTGGAGCAAATAAAACGGCATGCTTAAATATATCCATCACACCCGCCTCTTTTAATGTGTCCGAAATAGTGCGCAAGGTTGACCCTTGTTCATTTGAGCCGACATCACTTAATTGATCAATTGAAACTGACTCTCGATCATACAAAGGCCAAACGACACCATAAATAATTTCGGAACTGCCTTTCAATGCAAATGAAATTCGAAACTCATCAGCTATTTCTGCACCAAAGGCCCCCACTACGCAGGATAAACCCGATGGCTCAACCCCTATGGCAGTACCAAGATAATTCACCGCCGCTCTTAAAGACAAGGGTCGTACGCGTTTATCTGCCTCTCGGCAATTTGTGAAGTAAGCATCTGGCAACAACAACTCAAATTCGCAACCTGGCAAGATCCCAGCTATTGTTTGCTGCAAACTAGCTTGCCATTCTTTCAAAGCCTGGCTTCGCTCCAAACACCTCGAATCTTCTTCTTGCCATCGAAACAGCGGACCACCTGAAGGGACTGCTATCGCTGCTATCAAAAAACGCGGATCGGCCAAAACCGGAATCGTTTCAGGCATATCTGATAATTCGAGCTTAATAGTCTCTTGTGATACTGCTGCCAGCGCCATCTTCTCCAACAACTGCCTTGTGAGCGAATGAGATTGCGGCATCTGATCAATTGAATACATCCAAGGCAAAATTGAAATCGATGCATTCTCAGAAACAATAAATCGATGAAGCGATTGCGCAACATCCCCAACTACCGACGTCGGCAATGGACCAGAAGGTATGCTGTATCGAGTCTGAGCAATAACTGGTATTGCTAACAACAACACGTCCCACTGTTTTTGCTCGTGCTCAAATGACATTGACTCTGAAAGCGTTTCAACAGAGTCAGCCAAAATTTCAAATGCCGTTGTATTGATCTTAAATGTATGATCCAGGGCTGTTTCAATCACCGATTGATTTTGATTCTTTAATAACCTTAGCAAGCGATGGAATACCTTAGCTTCCCAAAATTGATCCTCGAGTTTACTTCCAGAAGCAGCTAAAGACATTACCTCAGCAACCAACCTCTCCACATCGGGAGAAGTCCTCAATTTTGCCTTGCTTCTAAAATTAGCCATGGCTTATTAAGACTGCTTTCGTTTAAATACTGGTTTATCAGGTGTCGATTCTTTTGCAGAGTACTTGTAACCCTCAAGATTGAATTCATGAATATCTTCTGAATTATCTATCTTGTTATCAATAATAAATCGAGTCATCAATCCCCTTGCACGCTTTGCATAAAAAGAAATGATTTTGTATTTACCATCTTTTTCATCTTGAAATACAGGAGAAACCACAGGACAACCCAGTTTTGCAGGTTGAACAACTTTGAAATACTCATCAGAAGCCAAATTCAAGAGAATTGGTTTTTTGTGGCTTTCCAATTCACTCTTAAGTTTCTGAGTGATTTTGTCACCCCAAAAAGCGTATAAATCTTTTCCTTTGGCATTTTTCAACGCAGTACCCATCTCCAAACGATAAGGCTGCATCCTATCTAAAGGCTTTAATACACCATACAAACCAGACAATACACGAACATGATCTTGTGCAAATTTCATTTCTTTAAGAGAAAGGCTTTTAGCGTTCAAGCCCTCATAAACATCACCGTCAAAGGCAAGTAATGCTTGCTTGCTATTTTTCTCATCAAATTTCTTCGACCATTCAGCATATCTAGCAACATTAAGGGCTGCCAATTTATCCGATAGCCCCATCAACTCCGCAAC
>CAYFKO010000027.1:6049-15679 GCA_964343765.1 uncultured Polynucleobacter sp.
TAGTTGGAGTTTCGTAATCCAAACTCTTCGCTGGTGATAAAACTAGTAACATAGACAAAAAACATTAAATATTGAGATAACTTTATTCTATTACGGCTTTAAGCTAATTGCCTTTGGATTATTGAAAAACATGACAACCCCACAACTAATCTCCAAACTCCCAAAAGTTGGCACAACCATCTTTACCGTAATGTCCGCTCTTGCAAGCGAGAAAAATGCTATTAATTTAGGGCAAGGATTTCCGGATTTCGAATGCGACCCATCCTTACTTGATGCTGTTAATAATGCTATGCGCTCTGGGTATAACCAATACCCTCCAATGGCTGGAATTCCAATTTTGCGAGACCGCATTTCATCTAAGATCGCCAATCTATATGGTCATCATTACGATCCAACGACCGAAATCACCATCACAGCAGGTGGTACTCAGGGAATTATTACGGCAGTTCTCTCCTGCGTTCACCCTGGCGATGAGGTCATTGTGATTGAGCCCGTCTATGATTCCTACATTCCCAGCATTGAATTAGCAGGCGGCAAAGCCGTTGGAGTTCAAATGATCATCGAAAGAAACGATGCGGGAGTCGTAACTGGATTCTCCATCCCATGGGATCAACTATCAAAAAGCATCACATCCAAAACACGAATGATTATGATTAACTCCCCTCACAATCCCACCGGGATGGTTTGGGGCCCAGAAGATCTGAATAAACTGGCAGATCTCGTTAAAAACACGAATATTTTGATTTGTAGCGACGAGGTGTATGAGCATATGGTCTTTGATAATGCAGCCCATCAAAGCGTTGCTAGACATCCAGAACTAGCCTCTCGTAGCTTTTTAATTTCAAGTTTTGGCAAAACCTATCACGTAACCGGCTGGAAAATTGGTTTTGTAGCTGCACCTAAAATGCTTACCGATGAATTTAGAAAAGTTCATCAATTTAACGTTTTTACCGTAAACACACCCGTGCAGTATGGCATTGCTGCTTACATGGAAAATCCTGCGCCCTACCTAGAACTTGCTGAGTTCTATCAGAAAAAAAGGGATTTTTTACGCACAGGCCTTCAAAGTACCAAATTTGAATTATTACCTGCTCCAGGTACCTACTTTCAATGCGTTGATTACAGCAAGCTGAATATCCCCGAAGCCAAACTCAATGAAGCTGATTTTTGCCAATGGCTAACCTCTGAAATTGGTGTTGCGGCAATTCCGGTTTCAGCATTCTATGATCAGACCGTAAATTCGGGGGTAATACGCTTTTGTTTTGCAAAAAAAGAATCGACCCTCAAATTGGCGTTAGAACGACTTAAAAAGCTATAGAATAAGAAAACACAATTAATCACATAAGGAGACACCATGGATTTTGCGTACTCACCAAGAGTTGAGGATTTACGTAAACGACTTCTAAGTTTTATGGATGAATTTATTTATCCAAATGAACATAAATACCACGAAGAAGTTGAAGCTAATCGTGCCGCCGGAAATGCTTGGATACCAACCAAAATTATCGAAGAACTTAAGCCGAAAGCCGAGGCAGCTGGTTTATGGAATTTGTTTCTGCCAAAATCAAAACGTGCGCCAGAGGGACTGAGCAATCTTGAATATGCCCCATTATGCGAAATTATGGGTCGAGTCCACTGGGCACCAGAAGTCTTCAACTGCAGCGCTCCCGATACAGGCAATATGGAGACGATAGAACGCTACGGAACCGAAGCTCAAAAGGATGCCTGGCTTGAACCTCTCCTTCGTGGAAAAATTCGATCAGCATTTTTAATGACCGAACCTGAAGTTGCCTCAAGCGATGCAACCAACATCCAATGCAGCATTCGACGTGAAGGTGATGAATACGTCATCAACGGTCGCAAATGGTGGTCTTCTGGCGCCGGCGATCCCCGCTGCGCTGTTTATATTGTCATGGGCAAAACTGATCCGGACGCACCTAAACACTCCCAACAATCGATGATTTTGGTACCTGCAAACGCTAAGGGCATTACCGTCACACGTGCGCTGACCATTTTTGGCTATGATGATGCACCTCACGGCCACATGGAAGTTGTCCTCGATAATGTACGCGTTCCTGTTACCAATATGCTTTTGGGCGAAGGTCGTGGTTTTGAGATTGCTCAAGGTCGCCTTGGCCCAGGTCGTATTCACCACTGTATGCGCTCGATTGGCGTTGCAGAACGTGCGTTGGAGTGGATGTGCAAACGCCTCAAAGAACGCATTGCATTCGGAAAGCCTTTGGCCGAGCAAGGTGTATGGCACGAACGTATTGCCGAGTCGCGTTGCATGATTGATCAAGCAAGGCTATTAACCTTAAAAGCAGCATACATGATGGATGTAGCAGGCAACAAAGTGGCTAAAGCTGAAATCGCCATGATTAAAGTCGTAGCCCCCAATATGGCTTCAAAAATTTTGGACTGGGCACTTCAAGCTCATGGTGGAGCCGGAGTATGCCAAGACTTTGGAATTGCTGAGAACTACGCATGGCAACGCATTCTTCGTCTTGCCGATGGCCCTGATGAAGTTCATCGTGTCTCAATTGCTAAATTAGAACTTGGTAAAACTGCTTAATATCCAATATGAAAAGCGATCCAATCAAAGTCTATAGCTGGCCTACTCCAAATGGTTTTAAAGTCCACATCATGCTTGAAGAATGCGGACTCAGAGAAGGCAAAGATTGGATCGCCGTACCCATCGATATTGGCGCGGGTGATCAATTTAAAAAATCATTCTTAGATATTAGCCCTAACAATAAAATACCTGCGATGGTTGATCCCAATGGCCCTGACGGGAAACCCATCAGCATGTTTGAATCTGGCGCCATCCTTCTTTATTTAGCTTCCAAAACTGGAAAGTTTCTTCCAAAAACAGACCGTGAAAAATTTAAAGTTCTAGAGTGGCTCATGTTTCAGATGGGAGGTCTTGGGCCAATGCTTGGTCAAACTCACCACTTCAGAATCTATGCGCCAGAAAAAATTGACTATGCGATCAACCGCTATACCAATGAAGCAAAACGACTCTACGGCGTTCTTGAGAAACAATTAAGCACAAATCCGTATATTGCGGGCAAGTCGTATTCAATTGCTGATATTGCAATTTTTCCTTGGCTTCGAAGCTGGAAAAACCAAGGCGTCGAACTAAGCGACTACCCGCATGTCGAAAAATGGTTCAACCAAATCGCTAAACGCCCTGCGGTTGAACGAGGTGTCAAAATTCTCGCAGACCTTCGCAAACCTCTAGTAGATCAAAAAGCGCGTGAGGCTCTGTTTGGGAAAACTCAGTATAAAAAACGTTAACTACTGAAAAATCACCGTACTCTTACCGTTTAGCAAAATGCGATGTTCCGCATGCCATCGAACTGCACGAGCAAGCGCCATACACTCAGCATCTCTGCCTGCCGCAGCCAATCGATCAGGATCCATTGAGTGATTAACGCGCTGAACTTCCTGCTCAATAATCGGACCCTCATCTAAATCGGTAGTGACATAGTGTGCTGTTGCTCCAATCAATTTCACACCACGCTGATGTGCTTGGTAGTAAGGTTTAGCACCCTTAAAGCTCGGCAAAAATGAATGATGAATATTGATTGCCTTACCTGCCAATGCCTCACACAATTTTGGAGACAAAATTTGCATATACCTTGCCAACACTACCAGATCAATTTGCTGCTCATTAATTAATTGAAGTAATTTCTCTTCTTGTTCTTGCTTCCTTAAATCTCCGGCATTTACCACAGGAAAATAGTGATATGGTGTGCCATAAGACTCTGACAAGGCTCTATAGTCTTCGTGATTCGATGCAATACCAGCAATCTCAATAGGAAGCGAACCACTATGCGTTCTAAACATCAAATCATTTAAACAATGTCCAAATTTAGAGACCATAATTAAAACTTTAGGCTTAATCGCAGCATCATAAAAATGCCAGTCCATTGAAAACTCTGCTCCTACTGACTTGAATTCGGCAATTAAACGCTCCAATGTCATGACTTTTTGAGTTTCCACAAAATGGACTCGCATAAAAAAGCGTCCTGTAAAAGCATCACTAAATTGGGCTGAATCCAAAATATTAGCTCCATGCTCATGTAAATACTGGCTCACGGCATGCACAATCCCCGGTCGGTCAGGACAAGAAATCGTCAAAATAAAACCCGGTTCAGGGGATTGGTCTAGGTTGTTGGATAATGGATTCATAACGCTATTATCATTGAGAAAAGCAAACACACTATTTTAGGAGTTTTTATGGCAATTCAAACAATTGGAATTATTGGTGCTGGAACCATGGGCAATGGAATCGCACAAGCTTGCGCAGTTTCCGGTCTAAATGTCGTAATGATCGATATTTCTGAAGCCGCAGTTCAAAAAGGTATTAGTACTATTTCTGCGAGTTTAGATCGCCTCATCAAAAAAGAAAAAATCTCTGAGACTGACCGTGATCAAGCACTTTCCCGTATTAAAGGCTCTACTGATTACGCTTCCCTCAAAGGGCTTCACATGGTTATTGAGGCTGCAACCGAAAATTACGATATCAAAGTCAAAATTCTGAAACAAATCGAATCATTAGTTGATAGCAATACGATCATTGCGACAAACACCTCGTCCATCTCCATTACTCAACTAGCCTCAACTATTAGCAATCCTGAACGATTCATTGGTATGCATTTCTTCAACCCTGTACCAATGATGGCACTAGTTGAGATTATTCGCGGCTTACAAACAAATGACACAACTCATGGCCTAGTGCACGATATGGCTAAGGCTTTAGGCAAAGAACCAATTACGGTAAAAAATGCCCCGGGTTTCGTAGTCAATCGCATTCTAGTTCCCATGATTAACGAGGCTTTCTTCGTTCTCTCAGAAGGTTTAGCAACGCCAGAGGATATTGATGCTGGCATGAAACTTGGTTGCAACCACCCTATTGGACCACTCGCCTTAGCAGACATGATTGGCTTAGATACCTGTTTGGCGGTGATGGAGGTTTATTTTAATAACTTCAACGACTCCAAATATCGCCCTTGCCCACTCTTAAGAGAGATGGTCGCGGCAGGATATCTTGGCCGTAAAACAGGTCGTGGAGTCTATCAGTATTAAAAATGAGCGAGTCTTTAACTTGGCCAGCAATTCCACTTGCCGAAGCGCTACGTCCTAAATCTCTTGACCAAGTCGTTGGACAACAGCACCTTCTAGGCCAAGGTAAGCCACTCGAACTCGCATTCCGAGGAGGTAAGCCTCATTCAATGATTTTATGGGGCCCTCCAGGCGTTGGAAAGACCACACTTGCGCGGTTAATGGCTAATGCCTTTGATTGTGACTTTATAGCACTCTCTGCAGTTCTTGCTGGAGTTAAAGACATTCGTGCAGCCGTAGACCAAGCTCAAGAATCGCTGGCGCAGTTCGGCAAACAAACCATTCTGTTTGTAGATGAAATTCATAGATTTAACAAAAGTCAACAAGATGCATTACTTCCTTTCGTTGAATCGGGTCTTCTAACATTTATTGGCGCCACTACCGAAAATCCATCATTCGAAGTCAATTCAGCTTTACTCTCCCGCGCTCAAGTTTATGTACTAAAAACATTAAGTCATGAAGAGTTAAATGAGCTCCTTATCAAAGCTCTAGAATTAGTTGGAAATCAATTTCAACTTGAAACATCTGCAATCGAAACATTAATTGGCTTTGCAGATGGTGATGGTCGTCGCTTCTTAAACCTGGTTGAACAAACAATTAGTTCAGCAAAAACACAAAAAATTACAAGCATCAATAGTGATTTTTTAGAAAAATCACTCACCCTAAATAGCCGGCGCTTTGATAAGGGTGGTGAGCATTTTTACGATCAAATTTCTGCACTACATAAATCTGTCCGCGGCTCCAATCCGGATGCAGCACTATACTGGTTTTGTCGCATGCTAGATGGCGGAGCTGATCCTAAATATTTATCTAGACGCATCATTCGTATGGCCTGGGAAGATATTGGTTTAGCCGATCCACGCGCAATGCAAATCGCAAACGATGCTGCTCTAACCTATGAAAGACTAGGATCTCCAGAGGGTGAACTCGCGCTTGCGGAAGCACTCCTCTACTTAGCGTCAGCTGCCAAAAGCAATGCAGCCTACAACGCTTACAACGCGGCTAGAGCATTTGTATCTCAAGATAAATCGCGAGAGGTCCCGATTCATTTGCGCAATGCCCCAACTAAGCTTATGAAAGAGCTTGGCTATGGCCATGCCTATCGCTATGCTCATGATGAACCTCATGCCTATGCTGCTGGAGAAACATATCTTCCTGAAGGCTTAAAAGAGCCTAACTGGTACCAACCTACAGACCGTGGCTTGGAAATTAAAATTAAAGAAAAACTAGCTTGGCTACGCTCCCTTGATGAAGAGCGTGCCAAAAAATAAACGTTTTACTCTATAAACTTAACAAAGTTTTCAATGGGCTCACGCTCTGTTACCAACGTGTTTTCAATAGCACTAGTGTCCTCGTACCCTAAACTCATTCCGCAAACCAATTGCTCTTCCGCAGGAAAGTCTAAGTGCTCACCAATGATTCGATGAAATTGAGTGAACGCCGCCTGTGGGCAAGTATCTAATCCTCGAGCTCTGGCCGCAAGCATTACATTTTGAATAAACATGCCGTAATCTAACCAACTACCCTGCCCCATGATTCGGTTAATTGTAAAAAATAAGGCCACGGGAGCATCAAAAAAAGTGAAGTTTTTTCCATGCTGCTTCTGCATCCCTTCTTTATCTGCTTTTCCCAGACCAAGAAGAGCATATAAATCAAAACCAACTTTTCGACGCCTTGCTAAAAATGGATCAATCCACTCTTTTGGATAGTAACTGTATTCAGGAGTATGTTGCTTGTTAATTTCGGGATCCATAAAAGCTTTAAGAATATCTTGACCCAATTTAACTTTCTTATCCCCGGTAACAACATAAACCTTCCAAGGTTGTGCATTATTTCCCGATGGCGCTCTCGCCGAAACCGCTAAAAGCTCTTCTAAAAGTGCTTTCGGAACTTCCTTGGGTAGATACGCCCTAATTGAACGCCGACCCCGCATAACAGCATCTACTACCTCGGCAATTTTTTGCTGATTTGCATCCATATCAATTCCTTATTCGATACGTTCAATTACTATTGCGATACCCTGGCCTACACCAATACACATCGTGCACAACGCAAGTCGACCTTTAATTTCTTCTAGTTGCACCAAAGCCGTCGTAACTAATCGGGCACCACTCATTCCTAGGGGATGACCAAGCGCGATTGCACCACCATTTGGATTAACTCTTGAATCATCATCTGCAATACCAAGTTGACGAAGTGTTGCTAAACCTTGAGACGCAAACGCCTCATTTAATTCAATAACATCTAAATCTGATGCCTTAAGACCCAATTTATCCAAAAGTTTTTGGCTTGCAGGAGCAGGCCCAATACCCATAATTCTTGATGGGACTCCTGCAGTTGCCATTCCAAGAATTCGCGCGCGAGGTTTTAAACCGTATTTCTTGGCAGCATCTTCTGATGCTAGTAATAAAGCACATGCTCCATCATTTACTCCAGATGCATTTCCCGCCGTCACTGTCCCATCAGGACGTACGATAGGCTTTAATTTGGCTAATGCTTCAATAGTGGTTGCACGTGGATGCTCATCCTTATCAACAACAATGTCATCCCCTTTTTTCTGAGGAATTACAACCGGCGTGATCTCTTTACTGAAACGACCACTTGCTTGAGACGCTGCAGCACGATTTTGACTTCTCAAAGCAAATGCGTCCTGATCTTCCCTAGATATTTTGAAATCATCTGCTACGTTTTCAGCAGTTTCGGGCATGGAATCTACACCATGCATTTGTTTCATCAATGGGTTAACAAATCGCCATCCAATGGTGGTGTCATATACAGCGTTATTTCGTGAAAAAGCAGTATCAGCTTTTGGCATTACGAATGGCGCACGGCTCATACTTTCTACACCACCCGCAATTGCCAAATCAATTTCACCTGAAGCGATTGATCTAGCCACCGTTCCAACAGCATCCATACCTGAACCACATAAACGATTAATCGTTGCACCTGGAACATCCACCGGTAAACCAGCCAATAATGCACTCATGCGTGCAACGTTACGATTATCTTCCCCAGCCTGATTCGCACATCCATAAATAACTTCGTCAACCGCCTTCCAATCAACACTAGGATTTCGGGCTATTAAGGCCTTAATTGGAATTGCCCCCAAATCATCAGCACGCACCTTTGACAGGACGCCACCATAACGCCCAATCGGGGTTCTAATGGCGTCGCAAATTAGCGCGTAATTTTTGGTCGATTTTGTTGTCATTTCTAATCCTAATTAATAAATTAAATAATCAATTTAACTGCTGTTACAGCCTGCACATCATCGATGTTCATACCGTTAAATAACTCCACAACTTTAATTCCATCCCCCACCACTTCGAATACGCCCAAGTCGGTATAAATTTTTGATACACATGCAACCCCAGTTAAAGGATATGTGCAAACCTCCACCAGCTTACTTTGCCCATCTTTTGTTAAATGCTCCATCATGACAAACGTTTGTTTTGCTCCAACTGCAAGATCCATGGCGCCGCCAACGGCAGGTATAGCATTAGGCTCACCTGTATGCCAATTTGCCAAATCGCCCGCCTTAGAAACTTGAAAAGCACCCAATACACAAATATCTAAATGACCACCGCGCATCATCGCGAAAGAGTCGCCATGATGAAAATAACTACCTCCAACCAACAAGGTTACTGGCTGCTTGCCAGCATTAATGAGATCCCAATCTTCCTCCCCTTCAGCAGGTGCAGGCCCCATTCCTAAAATTCCATTTTCACTTTGTAAAAATATGTCTCGATCACTTGGCAAATGGTTAGCTACTAAAGTCGGCAATCCAATCCCAAGGTTAACGTAGGCACCTTCTGGAACGTCAAGTGCCACACGCTTGGCTATATCTTTTCGATCAATGGGTTTCAAACTCATGATTTGACTCCGACTTGAACTAATCGCTTCACAAAAATACCTGGAGTCACAATATGTTCTGGATCTAACGCTCCTAATTCAACAATTTCATCCACTTGGGCAATCGTAGTTTTAGCTGCCATGGCCATAATCGGTCCAAAATTTCTGGCAGCTTTGCGGTAAATTAAATTACCCCAACGATCTCCTTTAAAGGCCTTGATTAAAGAAAAATCAGCGTATATCGGGTGCTCAAGAACATACTGCTTTCCATTGATCTCGCGAGTTTCTTTACCTTTAGCTAATTCAGTTCCATAACCAGTTGGCGTAAAAAATCCTCCAATACCAGCGCCCTGCGCACGAATGCGTTCAGCTAAATTCCCTTGAGGAACAAGCTCCAACTCAAGTTCGCCAGCACGATATAAGCCATCAAAAATATGCGAATCCGCTTGCCGAGGAAATGAGCAAATAATTTTTCGCACTCGCTTGGCCTTAAGTAACGCAGCCAAACCATACTCACCATTGCCAGCATTGTTAGCAACAATGACCAGATTGCGTGCACCCTGCGCAATCAATCCATCAATTAATTCGTTTGGCATCCCTGCACCGCCAAATCCACCAATCATGATGACTGATCCATCAGAAATACCTGAC
>CAYFKO010000028.1:0-10075 GCA_964343765.1 uncultured Polynucleobacter sp.
CAAGTGTGATGATGGACGGTTCACTCATGGAAGATGGCAAATCAGTTGCAAGCTACGAGTACAACGTTGCGGTTTCAAGTGAAGTGGTTAAATTTTCACATTCGATTGGCGTGACAGTGGAGGCTGAACTTGGAGTGCTTGGCTCCCTTGAAACTATGAAGGGTGATAAAGAAGATGGTCATGGTGCTGAAGGAAAGATGACTCGCGAGCAATTATTGACCGATGTAGAGCAAGCAGCCGACTTTGTTAAGAAAACTCAGTGTGACGCATTAGCGATTGCAATTGGTACAAGTCATGGCGCATATAAGTTCTCTAAAAAGCCAACAGGCGATATTTTGGCAATCGACCGTATCCGTGAAATTCATTCACGTATTCCAAATACTCACTTAGTGATGCACGGTTCATCGAGCGTTCCGCAAGAATTACTAGCAGAGATTCGCGAATTCGGTGGTGATATGAAAGAAACTTATGGCGTGCCTGTTGAAGAGATTCAAGAAGGTATCAAGAACGGCGTTCGTAAGATTAATATTGATACAGATATTCGTCTTGCAATGACAGGAGCAATTCGTCGTTACTTGGCAGAAAATCCAAGCAAGTTTGACCCGCGCGACTTCTTAAAGCCAGCACGTGAAGCTGCTAAACAAGTTTGCGTTGCGCGTTATTTGGCTTTTGGTTGTGAAGGTCAAGCTGGAAAAATTAAACCAATGTCGCTTGAGAAGATGGTGGAACGCTATCGTTCAGGTGAGTTAGCACAGGTGGTACGTTAATGACGCAAGCACTATACGAAACATCCATTAAATCGTTACCTTTGTTATCCAAAGGTAAGGTAAGAGATATTTACGAAGTTGGTTCAGATAAGTTGTTGATGGTGACAACGGACCGACTTTCCGCTTTTGATGTCATCATGCAAGATCCAATTCCAGGCAAAGGTCAGGTATTGAATCAGATGGCAAATTTCTGGTTCGAAAAACTTCAACACGTTATTCCAAATCATTTAACGGGTATTGCGCCTGAGGGCGTTGTTAAGCCAGAGGAGATTGCTCAAGTCGCAGGTCGAGCAATTGTCACGAAACGTTTAAAGCCAATTTTGGTTGAAGCGGTGGTTCGAGGATATTTGGCTGGAAGTGGTTGGAAAGATTATCAAGAAACTGGCGCAGTATGTGGCGTTGCATTGCCAGCTGGCTTGCAAAATTCGCAAAAGCTTCCTGAGCCAATTTTTACACCTGCTGCTAAAGCAGATGTGGGTGATCATGATGAAAACATTTCGTTTGCGGAAGTAGAAAAGCGAATTGGTTCGGCTTTGGCTAAAAAGATTCGTGATGTAAGCATTCGTTTGTATCAAGAGGCTTCAGTTTATGCGGCTAGCCGTGGCATCATTATTGCGGACACTAAATTTGAGTTCGGCTTGGATGATGCCGGTGAGTTGGTATTGATGGATGAAGTATTAACGGCAGACTCCTCACGTTTTTGGCCGGCTGATTCGTATGTGGTTGGCGCTAATCCACCGTCTTACGATAAACAATTTGTTCGTGATTGGTTAGAGCAAGTTTTGATTGATGGTAAGCCTTGGGATAAACGTCCACCAGCGCCAAGACTTCCAGAAGAAGTAATTAGTAAAACTGCTGAAAAATATCGTGAAGCTTTAACAAAACTAACCAAATAATATTTACTCAAGGATTGAGCGATGACTAACAAAGCAAATTCAACAAAGCCAGTGGTTGGCATTGTGATGGGATCTAATTCCGACTGGGATGTGATGTCAAATGCCGCTATGGTGTTAGAAGAGTTTGGAATCGCTCATGAGGCAAAAGTCGTATCGGCGCATAGAATGCCTGACGACATGTTTATGTATGCTGAGAATGCTGCCAAGAACGGTTTGCGCGCAATTATTGCTGGAGCGGGTGGTGCGGCTCATTTACCTGGTATGTTGGCATCTAAAACGATTGTTCCTGTTTATGGCGTTCCGGTTCCAAGTAAATATCTGCGCGGTGAAGACTCTTTGTACTCTATAGTGCAAATGCCAAAAGGTATACCGGTGGCCACATTTGCGATTGGTGAGGCTGGTGCCGCGAATGCTGCATTGCATGTCATTGCGATGTTGGCGTTGGATGATGCGGCACTTGCTAAAAAATTAACTGAATTCCGAAATGCGCAAACTGAAAAAGCGCGCGCAATGGAATTGCCTAAAAATTATTAATGAATTCATAAGATGGCTGATCGTTTAGACCCAATTTTTCCTCCAGCGTATTTAGGTATTTTGGGTGGTGGTCAATTAGGCCGCATGTTTACGCAAGCTGCGCAAGATATGGGGTATCGTGTCTGCGTATTAGATCCAGATCCAAACAGTCCGGCAGGGGCGATTGCACAGAAACATCTTCAAGCAGATTATTTAGATCCTAAGGCTCTCAGTGAAATGTCGAGCTTATGTGCTGCAGTGAGTACGGAATTTGAAAATGTGCCAGCGCAGGCACTCGATTACTTTGCTAATCAAGGAATCTACGTAGCGCCAGCAAGTGCAGCGGTATCTGTGGCACAAAATCGTGTTGCTGAAAAGAAATTTTTAGCGACTTGGAAAGATGAAGCCGGTATTGGTCCAGCACCACACTGGGTTATTGAGCACGAAGAAGATATTCCGCATACGCCAAGTGAATTGGTCCCAGGTATTCTTAAAACTGCGCGCATGGGTTATGACGGTAAAGGTCAGCGAGTCATTCAATCGGTGGCAGAGCTTGCGGATGCTTGGCATGAATTTGGCCGAGTGCCCTGTGTGCTTGAGAAAAAATTATCCTTAGCTTATGAGGTTTCAGCCTTAGTGGTACGTGGTCACAATGATGAAGTGGTAGCTTATCCTTTGGCAGAGAATCAGCATCGCCATGGAATATTGCATATCAGCATGGTTCCTGCACCTTCGATTGATGCAAAAACTCAAGAGCGAATTTTGGATGCTGCTCGAGCGATCATTCGTCGCTTAGATTATGTTGGTGTTTTGTGCATTGAGTTTTTTGTACTGAGTGATGGCTCAGTTGTTTCAAATGAAATTGCACCGCGTCCTCACAACTCAGGACATCACACAATGGATTCTTGCGTAACTAGCCAGTTTGAGCAACAAGTTAGAGCCTTGACGCGCCAGCCATTGGGAAGTGTCGATTTGTTAAGTCCAGTCGTTATGCTGAATATCTTAGGTGACGTTTGGCTGAATGAAGTTGCAAAAGCAAATGTGCTTGGATTGCCAGCTTGGGATAAAGTGTTGGCTGATCCGAAGGCGAAGCTCCATTTATATGGCAAGGTTGAGCCTAAGTTGGGTCGAAAAATGGCGCACATTAATTATTTAGGTAAGACCTTGGAGGCTGCTAAAGCGCAATGTGAGGCTGGAGTAGCGATTCTAGGGATTCAGAAGTAATTATCTTGTCGGTAAAGTCCTACTTGCCAACCCCTGATGTGATTTATGCCGCCGCTGCTAAGTTGGCGCAGGGTTCTCTTGTCGCAATTCCGACTGAAACTGTTTATGGACTTGCTGCTGACGCTAGTTCAAAAACAGCCGTCGCTAAAATATTCAAAGCCAAGGGGCGGCCAAGCGATCATCCTTTAATCGTGCATATTGCAAAACCTACTGCCTTTTTAGAGGTAAATGATGAAGAGTCTTGGGCTGAGCAACTAGCGCCATGGGCAAGAGATATCCCGACAGTTGCCTTAACTCTCGCCAAATCATTTTGGCCAGGGCCATTGACGATGATTTTGCCACGAGCCAAAAATGTTCTTTATGAGTTGACTGGTGGGCAGGAGACGGTTGGATTGCGTTGCCCCGATCATCCAGTCGCGCAAGCACTTTTGACTCAATTTAAAGGGGCAGTTGCTGCACCTTCAGCCAATCGATTTGGGCGCGTATCGCCTACAAGCGCACAGCATGTTGTCGATGAATTTTCTAGCGTACCTCAATCCGAATGGGATGAGGAGATTATGGTGTTAGATGGCGGACTATGCTCTGTTGGTATTGAATCAACCATCGTGGATTTAACTCGTTTAGATGATTACGGCCCAATTATTCTGAGGCCGGGTGTTATTACCAGAGAGCAGATTGAAAAAACTACAGGTATGCAAGTTGGTAAAAAGCCAGAAGACAATATGCGTCACTCTGGTGGTTTGAGTGCGCATTACGCACCTAAGACTCGATTGTTAATTGCTACTTCAGAAAATAAAACTCAACTAATCGCATTATTAAAAACACCAGTGAAAATTGCTTGGTTAGCTTGGGAGTCGCCTCTACAATTCACCGACTCCATTCAATCTAATTTAGTTATCCAAACATTCCCTAAAGACAATCTTCAAGCCGCTAAATCCTTGTACCAATTGCTGCGCGAATTAGATGCCAAGGCCTATGATTATTTGGTGTTTCCAAAACTACCAGATACGGATGAGTGGGCAGGTGTGCGTGATCGATTGCAGCGTGCTGCTGTAGGTTCCGGTATTTAATCGGCCCCATCTTCCAAAAGCCAAGTTAACAGGCTGTCGTGAACAGTATGCCCACCTTTGCCAGCATTTGGATGATTAATGAATGAGGTGATGGCATACACTTGGCCCGATTTACTGACGACGTAACCAGAAATTGCTCTCACACTCGAAAGTGTTCCAGTTTTAATATAGGCCCCCGTTTTTTGAAGCGTATCCGGCATGGCGGCATCTGGTATGAAGGACTCTTTAGCAAGGTTTGGTTCTTTGGCAAAAATAGTTTTCAATTTATCGATGAGGCGGCGTTTCATGGTTCCGTCGACACCAGCAATCGGTAATGAATTCACAAAGGTCTCATGACTACGCGATTTGATTGCGTAGCTCAAAAGACTAGATAAATTTTTAGGGGAAATACGCTCGATGTTGGAAAGTCCTGAGCCATTCTCCATAACCAGTTCGGGAGCCTGGATGCCAATGCCTTTAAGCCAGTCTTTAAGAACCAGTTCGGCAACTTTAGTGCTAGCAGGCTTGCCTGCTTTTTCTAAAGCCAATGTCAAAAAAACTTGTCTTGCCATGACATTATTTGAAAACTTATTAATGTCTTTGATGGCGTCAGCCAAGACAATACCTTGGTGGCTTACTAATAGTTTGGCATTGTTGGGAACTTTAGCTTCAGACACTTTAGGGGTTTGTTTCCATTCGCCACCCGCTTCTTCCCAGGCAGCCATAATACCTTGCGCTAAGAAATCATTCGGGGCGATAGCTACTATGTTCCAGACTACGTCAGGGCAACCAGTGCCGAATTTACCAACAAAACTTGCGCGCCAATTGGAGTCACTTGTTTTCTGAATGCTTGCTTTTGCATGCTTTGTCCAGTCGCCGCAGCTAATTTTTGCGGACTGTAATTTATTATCGATTTTTAAGCCTGCCAGATGTGGGGTGTAACTTACCTCAGGCTCCCCGGCAGCATTGCTCATGGTGAATGACAGCGTTTGAAACGAGAACAACAAAGGATCTGGAGCAACGTTGTAACTACGTTGAGATTCACCATCACCTGGGGCTGAGAATTTTGTTTCAGGGGCGTAGGCACTACGATCAAATACTAATTCGCCATCAATCGCATTAATACCTTGCGATTTAAGAGTGCTCATGATTTTAGAAAGCTCCTCAGGGACGAGTTTAGGGTCTCCTGAACCTTGCCAATACACTTTCCCCTGAAGAACGCCTTGACTAATGGTGCCAGTGGTGTAGACATTGGTTTGCCAGCGATAGCTAGGGCCTAAAGTCTCAAGGGCTGCCATGGTGGTTACAAGCTTCATGGTTGAAGCTGGATTCATGGCGATCTGGCTTTGCCAGTTCACCTGATCGATTCCATCACCACGTTTTTTTGAGAGACGAGTAATTGAAAATCCAATGGCATTTTCAGGAAGACCTGAACTTTTTAAAGCTTTTTTGACATTATTAGGAATAAATTCATTACTCGGCTGACCAAAGGCTAGCGTTATTGAAAACACAGCTCCAACGGCAAAGCAGGCCAGGAAGCTTGTTTTAAAAATTTGTGATGTTTTTAGCAAAATAAGAACCGAGTATGAAAAAAGTCGCGCAGAGTCACCCGAAAGCCGAGTAATCATCTGATTTTATAGTTTTTATAGCCATTATTGTTAATCAAGTTTGAACCTGATTCATAATAGAGCTTATCAATCACGTTGGAGACATTTATGCCAATCATTACAAATATAGAAGATTTACGTGTATTGCATGAGAAGCGTGCGCCACGAATGTTTTATGACTATACCGACTCAGGTTCTTGGACCGAGGGTACTTACCGTTCAAATGAGACTGATTTTCAAAAAATTAAGTTTCGCCAACGTGTCGCTATCAACATGGAGAACCGTAGTATTAAATCAACGATGTTAGGTCGTGAAGTTGCGATGCCGGTTTGTTTGGCACCGGTAGGTATGACCGGTATGCAGCACGCGGATGGTGAAATTCATGCGGCGCGTGCAGCAGAAAAGTTTGGTGTGCCATATTGTTTGTCGACGATGAGTATTGCTTCGATTGAAGATGTGGCGGCAAATACTAAAGCGCCATTTTGGTTTCAGTTGTATGTGATGAAGGATAAAGATTTTGTCAATAACCTCATTGATCGAGCTAAAGCCGCCAACTGTTCCGCTTTGGTATTAACTTTAGATTTACAGATCTTAGGTCAACGTCATAAAGATTTAAAAAATGGTTTGTCAGCACCTCCAAAATTAACAATTAAAAATATTTTGAACATGATGACGAAACCTGCTTGGTGCTTCGATATGCTCAAAACGAATCGTCGTACGTTTGGAAATATTGTTGGTCACGTCAAAGGTGTCGATAACATGTCATCATTGAGTTCGTGGACCGCACAACAATTTGATCCTGCATTGAGTTGGGATGATGTTGAGCAAATTAAGAAACGTTGGGGCGGTAAATTGATTATCAAAGGCATCATGGACAAAGAGGATGCCATTCTTGCTAGAAACTCCGGGGCGGATGCATTGATCGTTTCAAACCACGGCGGCAGACAGCTTGATGGAGCGCCATCGTCGATTCAGGCACTTCCTGAGATTGCTCAAGCAGTTGGTGGCGATATGGAAGTTTGGATGGATGGTGGTATTCGATCAGGTCAGGATGTAGTCAAGGCGCTAGCTTTAGGCGCTACTGGAACTATGATTGGCCGTTCTTATATTTATGGCTTAGGTGCAATGGGTGAGGCAGGCGTTACAAAAGCATTGAGCATTATTGCGAACGAACTTGACCTCACCATGGCATTTTGCGGTTTGCGTGATGTGACGAAAATCGATTCAAACATCCTGTATCCAGGAACGTTTTAACGACCTCCGGCAACATCAATCATCGATCCGTGGACGTAGCTAGCTTCAGGCGAACTTAGCCACACCACGGCATCGGCAACCTCAGCAGGACTGCCGGTTCTGCCAATTGGAACGGTCCCAGCCCATTGCTCAATTGCTTCAATACCGCCATGGGCATCATGGATGTCGGTACGGATTAGACCGGGGCGAACTGAAACCACTCGAATGCCTTCTTTACCGACTTCTTTAGCAATGCCCAAGGTAAAGCTATCGATTGCACCCTTAGAAGCCGCGTAATGGGTTTCTTTGGCAATGCCGCCAGTGCGAGCAGCAGCTGAAGACATCAAAATAATCGAGCCACCTTTACCGCCATGAGCCAATGACATGCGTTTAACTGCTTCTCGAACGCACAAAATAACGCCAATCACATTAATATCTAGAACGGAGCGGAGTTGATCGAAGGTAATATTTTCAATGGGGGTTTGGCCGCCGATAATTCCGGCATTTGCCACGAGAACATCCAAGGTTCCGTGTTGATCGAGTTCTTTAAATAGCCTAATAATGTCTTCTTCTTTGCCACAATCAGCAGCGATTGCAAAGGCATCACCACCAGCAGCTTTAATTTGATTAACGACCTCATTGGCAGCGGCGGCATTGCTTGAATAGTTGACGCAAACGCGGTAGCCAGATTTTGCTGCTTTAAGTGCAATTTGAGCGCCGATACCGCGGGAGGCTCCGGTCACTAACATTAATTTTTTAGTCATGATTTTGTCTCGTCATTGTTGTGAATAAAGTACTCTGTTCAATAAGCATACTGTAAAAGCGGCATTTTGGTTAAGTTCTTAAAAAATGTCGTAAATCTTGATTGTTAGTACGTAGTTCATTCACCAGCATAGTAATAGCTGCCTCTGAAATTTGACCATCATTGGGGTTATTTTCAATGAATGAACACTGTAAGGAAATTGACTTTGCTTTAATTAAGCTAGCACCGCCACGGATTTTATGAACTAGAGTTCTAAGTTCATTCAGGTCGTAAGGCGGTTGATTTAAATATTCTAGGGCGGATTCTTGAAGATCCAGGATGGCTTGGATTATTTGTTTGCAAGAGCTTTGGCAACCATTGGTGTATTGATAAAGGTGTTCAATATCCCATGTGGTGTAAGTTGGAAAACATAGCATTAAACAATTGCGTAATTGAACTAAGTCGATGGGCTTCACCAGCAATTCATTCATGCCACTTGCCAAGTATGTTTCTTTATCTTGATGCGCAAAAATATCTGCTGTTAATCCAACAATAACAATATCCTGGTTAAATTGACGGATATTTGAGGCCAGTTCTCGACCGGACATATGGGGCATTGATTCATCGGTAATGACAAGCTCAATTGGTAAGGATTCAATTAAGTTTAGTGCGGCAGCCCCATTGGGTGCCGTTAAGGTCTTAAATCCCAGTTGTTGGAGTTGAATTTCCATGATGCATAAATTAGCGGGATGATCATCAACAATTAAACAAGTTCTAGGGGCAAAACTGGTTTTGATAGTTTCAGTTCCTCTACATTCTGAATTGGTAATCATTTGGCGTGGTTTTGCACTTGATCGATGGAGTTTTAGGCTAAAAGAGATGCTGGTGCCAAAGCCAAAATCACTATCCACGATGAGTTGGCTGCCCATGGAATTAACAATCCCTTGCGCAATTGATAGGCCTAGTCCAGTGCCAAGATTTGGTTGTGCATTGGAATCTATTGCTTGCTCATATGGCTCTAACAAGCGCACGATATCTGAGCGATGCATGCCTATTCCTGTGTCTGCCACGCAAAACTCTAATAATTGAGTCGCATGGGTATCACTAAGGACGCGGCAGGATAGTCGAATAGAGCCTTTGTTCGTGAACTTAACGGAGTTGCTTAATAAATTTTGGAGAACTTGGCGTAACCTTAATTCATCGACTAAAAGACTGTGGCTAATGTTTTCATCGATGATTAATTCGCATTCAATCGATTTACTTAGAGTGAGCACCTCAAATGGGGCAATTAGAGATTGCAATGCATCACGGATAGAGACTGCATGAAATTTAAGTTGAAATTTACCTGCTTCAATTTTTGAAACGTCTAGCACCTGATTCAAAATCTCTAGTAAAGATTTAGCAGAAGTTTGCGCATTATGCAAAAGACGATGATCTTCTGGAAGAAGAGACTTTTTGTGCAGTAACAGTTCATGAACCCCTAGTACTGCGTGCATCGGGGTGCGTATCTCATGACTAATCGTCGCCAAAAAATTTGTCTTTGCTGTACTTGCTGCGATTGCTTTTGATTTGGAGGCTGCGAGTTTTGTTTCTCGTTGCAAGATGCGAGAACGATCGCGCCTAAGTTGCCAGATCCAAGAGGTCATTGCAATTAAGATGAATGCAAGCAATGTCCCAGAAGGTAAAAGCCACTTATTAAGACCTTGCGAAGGTGAATTGGGAGTGCTCTTGATAGGCGGTTGAAAGACTTGATTGAGGATTGGTTCGGGCCATTGGGCGATTAATTGTTCAATACGATTTTTATCGGAAATTCGAGATGGATGGAATATCCAAGAGTAAGTGAATGGGGTATCTAAATGAATTTCAGAAATCAATAATTGTGAATGTAGACCACTATTGAGTAGATGATTTGCTATTCGTAATGGCAAGACGGCCATTTGAATATCCCCGCGCAAAAGAAAATCTACTAATTCGCTAGGTGAATTTACTCGTATCCAATTATTTGAGGCATAAGGGTTTTGAAGCTCAGTGATGCCCCCTAGAT
>CAYFKO010000028.1:10085-15500 GCA_964343765.1 uncultured Polynucleobacter sp.
CTTATGGCTAGAATGTTTGCTGTATGTATCCTTGGCGGATGCTATTGTTCTTAAAGTGGCGGGGTGACCATGAATAATCGGGGGAGTTACCCATTCGGGGTTAAGTTCATCGACTAACTGCTTGGGAGCGTCCATAATGAAATCGACTTGTCCATTCAGTAGTTCATCTTTACCTGTGGAGTCTCCACTGCGCCATATAGGTATGAATGTGATTCCAGAATCAGCGCTTACTTGGTTAATGATTCGCTGGAAGATGCCTGCGTGCAATGAGTCCTGAAAATATGATCGGTGATGTTCATGAATGCTGAATCGAAGAGTATTGGGCGAGTATTCTGCATCAGCAATTGTGCTTAGTGGGCACCCAACCAAGCCAATGAGACTTAGTTGGGTGAGGTGATACTTGAATCTATTGCCAAATAATCGATTAAAACTCATTGACCTTCGCAAATCTTATTGTGTCTGCAGAAATTAATCAGATCAGCAATGTTGTTGATTCCAAGTTTTTCATAGAGACGAGTTTTATAGGTCGCCACCGTTTTATTGCTGATGTGTAATTGTTGAGAAATTTCATGGTTACCCATGCCTTTGCCTAAAAATTTCAATACTTGAAATTCTCTATCGGATATCAGTTTTAATTTCTCCGCATCGCTAATGCCTTCCATGCCATTGGGAGCAATAGAAAAGAAGGTGTAGCCTTGAGAGACGGCGACACAAGCGGCCAATATGACATTGGGACTGACGGTTTTATTAATAAAGCCGTGCCCGCCTAACGATCTGACTCGGCCGCCATACACTTGCTCATCGAGGCTCGATAAGACAAGGATACGTACATCGGGTAAGTTGATTTTTAACCTTCGAATGACATCGAAGCCATCTGTCTTTGGCATGTCTAAATCAAGCACGACTAGATTTGGTTCAAGCTGTTTTGCTTGAATCAGGCAATCTTCACCATCGTGAGCGGCGCCAACGATTTCAAAAGTGATTTGTTTTTCAATTAGGCTTTTAATCGCCATTAACATTGCCGGGTGATCATCGACAACTAATACCTTAGTGCTCATCTGGGTCTCCATCTTGTGTATTTAATGATGGGGTGGTGGTTAAGGGCATTTTGGCGAATTGGCTTTCTTTTATATGTAGTATTTGATGTTTTGAAACAGCGGGCATCATTAATGGCCCATAGCAATATTCGATGCCATTATTTTTGGCAAAGATGAAATCATGAACTAAGGTAATACCCCCGCAGTAAGTATGGAGAATATTGACCTCACAGGCATCAAGGACTTGATCTAAAAGTTCGCGTGATTGCAAATCTAAATGGGCAGCTCTCATCAGAGATAGTGAAATATGAGCCGCTTCAAATAATTCAGAGTCTAGGTAGTCAAATTCTTTATCGCAACCACTTAATCCATAGAGTTCTAGACGAACGCCTAATCGATTCAGGCGATCAAGGGCATTTTCTAGGTCACGCCATGAGCAGAGCATACTGCCTTGAATAGCAAACGAGATTAATCCAACTGGTAATTCACTTTGGATGAGTAGGTCTTCTAAATCAGTTAAGAGCTTTGGTTGAATGATAGATTTAGCCTGAATTGGAACAATGGTTCGAATAGCCCGATGGTGACAATGCCAGTAGGCAATGTTCATTAGGCATTCTTCAAATAGATGCGGCAAATCTAAGTCGTTGTAGTAAATAAATGATTTAAAGAAAACACCTTGGAACTGGTTTGACTGGCTATCAAAATAGGGTTCCAGGTTAGTAGGTTGTAGAGCCAAAAATGTATCGTTACGTGAAGGCTCGCGAGCACTCACCCAGCGTTTCATAAATTGATAGAACTTAGAAGACATGGTATTGACCTTAGAAATATGTTGCAGTTCAGTCTAGAACTGACGTTTGCACATCTAAAGAGGGCTTAATTGAAATTAATGTAAGAAATTTCCTACATTAATAATGAATCGACATTTCACCGGTACGATGTTCATGGTGCGGAATTAAGCGAATATTGATGTCGTACCTTAACTGCATTAGTCCCGAAAGGATTTGAAAGAAGCCGATGGAGCCCACATTGCCTTTGGCAATTTTTAAAAGATCTTGATGACTTAATTTAGATTGTTGACTGGCAATTTCAATATCGAGATTTTGTAGGTAGATATGTTTCATTAGGTGATCAGCTAAGATTGATTTAAGACGTAATTCATCTCGTTGAAAAGCTGACTGAGGAAATTTTGCTTGTGCAATTTTGGGGATTTCTTTTTTTCGAGGAGCGCAAACCTTTTTATCAATGACGGGTGATTGTTCAACATGAATATAAAAACACGGCGTATTAAACCTTAATTGATTTGGGTCGATATGAATTTTCATGAATGACTTTCAAAAAATTTCATTTTTAAGCAGGCTGAGCCTACATAACTCTGATTTGTGCGTCAGAAATGCTGGATAAGACTAGAGGTAGATAATTAAATTGATGTAAATGAAATAATGACGAGAGCGTTGATGGTTTGTGCGGTTTGACTCTCTTATATGAATGTAGTAGATTGGCTCGATATTGAGGGCTCTAGCATCTGCTTATCAAAATTAAATACAAGTTAATCTACGGGTAATCTACAAGGGAATCGTACTATGCTTAATTTCAGGGTTGTGTTGCTTGCATTAGCCGTAATGTGGGCCCCTTTTTCTTGGGCCGATCAATACCCAAGTAAGCCAATCAAAGCGATTGTGCCATTTGCTCCCGGAAGTGCTACTGACCAAATTGGTCGAGCATTTGCGCAACGTATGTCTGAGTTACTCGGTCAACCTATCATTGTCGAAAATAAACCAGGCGTTAATGGACTATTAGGAGCTGATGCCGTAGCCAAATCTCCTGCAGACGGTTACACGATTTTGATTGGCACGAACAGCACGAACGCTGCGCTCAAAAGTTTGATGAAAAAATTGCCGTACGATCAAGATACTGCATTTGCACCAATTGGATTTTTGGGTGCGGTGCCATTGATTGTTGCAGTGAATAATGATTTGCCCGTCAAAACTCTTAAAGAACTAATTACGTTAACTAAGAGTCAGCCAGGTAAATTAAGTTTTGCGAGTGCAAGTACCTCTCAATTGATTTCATCGGAGATGATGCTGAGTATGGCGGGAGCAAAAATGATTAACGTACCTTATAAATCTGGTCCTGCGGCAATGACGGATTTAATTGGTGGTCAAGTACAAATGTTTACTGCAGATTTTGCAGTGATGTTGCCTCAGGTTCAGTCGGGAAAGGTGAAAGGCTTAGCGGTCACTTCTCTTAAGCGTTCAAAGGCGATTCCTGAATTACCAACCGTCAATGAAGCTTTGGGATTTAAGGATTATGAATTGATTGCTTATTTTGCAATGTATGCACCAGCCGGGACCCCGAGAGACATTGTGATGAAGCTTAATCATGCCTTAAATGATTCAGTTAACGATAAGGGTGTGACGGAAAAATTCATCACCACTTTAGGATTTGAGACTGCGCCTGGAACGCCAGAAGATCTTGCAAAAAGAAATCAACGAGAATCCATTAAGTGGGCAAAGGCAATTAAGGCAGCCAATATCGAGCCACAATAAATGCAAAGTTCATCCGTATTAATTGGGTGTGCCTCTGGTTTTTCAGGGGATCGGCTTGATGCTGCGCTCCCTGTGGTGAACTCGCTAATCGAGCGACAGTTACCCGCCTATTTGATATTTGAAACCTTAGCTGAGCGAACCTTAGCGCTCGCGCAATTAGAAAAGCAAACGAATGTTGAGCGGGGGTATGAGCCTGCATTACGAGATCTACTCACTCCGGTATTACAGCAATGTTTAGAACATCGTATTCCAATTATTGGGAATTTTGGGGCAGCAAACCCTAAAGGGGCTGCTGCTGAAATAGCCAAGCTGGCTAAGGAGCAGGGTATACGTCAACCGGTTATTTATATCGTCGAGGGTGATGATGCCTTTGGGTCATCTTGGGGCGATGCCATCGAAACTTGTTTGACGCGTGAAAATTTAGAGCTCTATCAAAATCACGCGCTTGTGAGCGCCAATGTTTACTTAGGCGCAAAAGGCATCACCGAAGCATTGCAGAATGGAGCAGATATTGTGGTGTGTGGGCGAGTCTCAGACCCATCTCTCACAGTAGGGCCACTCATGGCATTTTTTAATAAATCGTGGGATGACTGGGATTTTCTGGGTAAGGCAACGATGGCAGGGCATTTGCTGGAGTGTGGAGCCCAGGTCACTGGCGGTTACTTTGCAGACCCGGGTAAAAAAGATGTACCTCATTTAGCGAATGTGGGATTTCCGATTGCAGAAGTTAACAACCTAGGCGAGATTATTATTTCAAAGGCTGAACCGACTGGTGGCCTCGTTAATCGTCAAACGGTGATTGAGCAATTGTTATACGAAGTGCATGATCCAGCGCGTTATTTAACGCCAGATGTCACAGCAGATATTACGCAGGCTAAAGTTGAAGAGATCGGTAAGAATCAAGTTTTAGTCAAAGGCATTACAGGTCATAAGCCTCCCCAAACCCTCAAGGGTCTTATTTATTATGAGGGCGATTGGTTAGCCGAAGCAGAAATATCGTATTCAGGACCCAATGCCAGAGCTCGTGCTCAATTGGCTGGGGAGGTTGTTCAGCAACGAATGAAGGGGCAGGAGGTTCGAATCGATCTGATTGGTGTTGGGAGTATTTTTAAACCTGACAACTATCAGGCTCCACAAGCCACACCGAGCGCTGTGAGTTCCGATGTGCGTGTAAGGTTTGCCATTAATTCAACTCAGAAGCAAATTGCCGATCATTTAGTTCGTGAAGTCGGTGCCTTGTATACCTGTGGTCCAGCTGCCGGAGGCGGAGTCAGAAGTGCGATTCGAAGACGGCTCTTCCCGATTGTGTTTTACATTGCTCAAGAGCTTGTGACGGCAAGAGCAACTCGCTTCGAGGGGTAAACATGAAGCTTTATGACATTGCGCATAGCCGCACGGGAGATAAAGGCAATCACTCCAACATTAGTTTGATTCCGTATGATCCGGTTCACTTTACTCGCTTGGTTGAGTGCGTGACCGAGGAGGCGGTAGCCAAGTGGTTTGAGTTACGAAAGCCTACTAAAGTAACTCGGTATGTATTACCTAATCTGCCTGCAATTAATTTTGTCCTCGAGGATGTATTGAATGGAGGCGTTAATCAATCCTTAAATCTTGATACTCACGGGAAAAGTCTTTCTTCATTTCTCCTAGAAATGCCAATAGAGCTGTAAGCTCAATTTCCTCAAAAGCAATCGTTTTTGGGGTCATAAAAATTTCAAAATTCAGCTCTTGAAAAAATAACCCTACGCCCATATTAATTGTTAGCAGTCAATGAACTTGAGTGCTAAAATGAGTCCTGTCAATAAAAGGCAAGACCTTTTATTAAATTAAGT
>CAYFKO010000029.1:0-14418 GCA_964343765.1 uncultured Polynucleobacter sp.
GGGATATGAAAGGTTTTGGTGAGGATATTCAAGCTCGCGTAAAAGAAGCTGAGTTGAAGACATCTGAAAATACAGGTCTAGTGCTAACAATTGCCGCAAATTATGGCGGTCGATGGGATTTAATTAATGCTGTGCGGCAGTTGCTAAAGGAACAGCCAAATTTAGCCTCTGAGTCATTGGATGAAGGATTGCTTTCTCAATATCTATCTATGCCTTATGCTCCTGAGCCAGATTTGTTTATCCGCACAGGCGGAGAGCAGCGTATAAGTAACTTTTTGTTATGGCAGCTTGCTTATACTGAGTTGTACTTTACAGAAATACTTTGGCCTGATTTTTCCTCAGACGATTACAAAGCTGCGATTGAATCTTATAGTCAGCGTCAGCGACGTTTTGGATTGACTGGAGATCAATTAGTTAGCGCACAACACAGTAAGGATTCTTGAGAATGTTAAAAACGCGAATAATTACTGCGTTAGTTTTGCTGGCTATATTTTTGCCCGTTTTATTTCTAGCACCCGTTGATGTTTTGCGTTTTGTTTTGTCGTTTGTTATAGGGTTAGCGGCCTGGGAGTGGGCAAGACTATTAACAGGTAAAAAAGTCGTGTCTATTGTGTACGCTTTTTTAATTACGGCGATTCTCTACGGGATCTGGTTTGTTCAGCCGGGCTCATATTTATATGTATGGGTCGTTGGTTTTGAATTAATCTCCTTGCCACTAGCTTTGCTAGTATGGCTTGTCATTGTTCCACTTTTGATGAAACGCGGTGTGGAACTGAAATTTAAAACTTGGAAAAAACCTTTGTTGGTTATTGGTTTCGTCTTATTTCCGGCTTCATGGGTTTCCCTAGAGGTGATGCGTGATTTGGGTTTATGGACCTTTTTATCTGTATTGGTTTGGGTGTGGGCAGCGGATGTTGGCGCTTATTTTGCTGGTAAAGCTTTTGGTAAGCGAAAGCTAGCACCTAACTTAAGCCCAGGAAAGACTGTGGAAGGTTTGGTTGGTGGTTTGGTATTGGTTGTCGTTGTGAGTATTGCATGTGTCTGGCTTGCTCAATATCAAGAGAATTATTTTTCATGGTTACAAGAGCATATTGGGTGGTTTGGGATGTTGCTCGTTGCTATAGCTGGATCCTTATTAAGTGTGATTGGCGATTTATTTGAATCTCAGCTTAAAAGATTGGCTGGCGTAAAGGACAGTAGTCAGCTTCTGCCGGGGCATGGAGGTTTTTTAGATCGACTTGATGCGTTATTGCCTGTTTTGCCTTTTGCTGCTGTAGTCGCTCTATTTGTTGCTGGATGATATGACTAGCAGAATTACGATTTTGGGCTCGACTGGGTCCATCGGACAAAATACTTTGGATGTTATTCGGAAGCATCCAGAAAAGTTTAGTGTATACGCCTTGACTGGAAATTCGAAGATAGATCTTTTGGCTCAACAGTGTTATGAATTTAAGCCTAAGATTGCTGTTGTTGCAAATTTAGAGTCAGCAAAGATCCTCTCCGAAAAATTAGACGGGTTAAATATTGAAATATTGCATGGTCAAGAGGGGCTTGTGCAGGCCTCAACGAATGATCACGTTGATAGTGTGATGGCGGCGATTGTTGGTGCTGCAGGGTTGATTCCCACAATCGAGGCTGCCAGGTTCGGTAAAAGGATATTACTTGCAAATAAAGAAGCTCTAGTGATGTCTGGGGATATTTTTATGGCAGCTGTTCGTGAGGGTGGGGCCGTCTTATTGCCTATCGATAGTGAGCACAATGCTATCTATCAGTGTTTGCCGGCAGGAGCTGATTTGACCGAGCAAAATTGGTCACAAAAGGCAGGTGTTGAAGAGTTACTTTTGACGGCATCTGGAGGCCCATTCTTAAATACCCCGCTGCACTTACTTGATGATATTAGCCCTGATCAAGCATGCGCTCATCCAAATTGGGTAATGGGGCGGAAAATCTCAGTTGATTCTGCAACGATGATGAATAAAGGGCTGGAATTAATAGAGGCGCAGTGGCTATTTAATTTAGCCCCTAAGCAGATTGATATTGTCATTCATCCTCAAAGCGTGATTCATTCATTAGTGCGATATGTTGATGGTTCAGTTTTGGCGCAATTGGGGCAGCCGGATATGCGAACACCAATAGCTTATGGCTTAGGTTGGCCCAGGAGGATAGAGGCAGGAGTTAAGCCACTTCGTCTCGACGAATTATCTGAATTAACTTTTCGTAAGCCTGATTTAACAAGGTTTCCTTGTCTAAAATTGGCAAGAGAGGCGGCGGACGCGGGCGGTACTGCGCCAACAATTTTGAACGCCGCCAATGAAATTGCCGTGGATGCTTTCTTAAACTATCGATTGCCATATTTGGGGATTGCATCCGTTGTGTCCAGTGTGCTCAATCGATTGGGTTCTGAATCAGTTACTTCTCTCGAACAGATTCTAATTCGAGATAAAGAGTCTCGACTTTTGGCATCTGAGCAAATTAAAGAATTGACTCGGTAATTGCAATGACGCTACTTGCATTTTTATTAGCAATAGTAATTTTGGTAGGGTTTCATGAACTCGGTCATTTTGCAATTGCAAAATTATGCGGCGTAGATGTTCTAAGGTTTTCAATTGGTTTTGGAAAGCCAGTATGGAAGAGTATTCCAAAATCCCCCTCGGATACTGAATGGGTTATTGGCTTAATTCCATTGGGTGGGTATGTCAAATTATTGGATCATCGCGACCTTGAACAAAAAATTGAGCCTTTTCGAGCAGAACGTGCTTTTGATCGTCAAGTTTTATGGAAGCGATCAGCTATCGTGGCAGCTGGGCCAATTGCCAACTTCCTTTTGGCATTTCTATTGTTTGCCATCATTTATTTTTCAGGCGTCAAGCAACTGAATCCAATCTTAGATGAGCCAGTTTCTTCGAGCATTGCCTTTGTTCAAGGAGTGCGCGAAGGGGATCAAGTGGTGGGCTTTTTTAATGTCGATGAACCCCAAGAGCTTGAGCCTATTTCAAGTTGGAATCGTTTACGCTGGAAATTACTTAAAAAAGTTATCAAAGGTGAGGATTTTGGCTTGGAGATTCAGTCAAAATCTGGCGGAAGTTATAGGGCAATGTTTGCGCTAGGGCAGTACTCGCAATTTAGTTCAAATGAATTATTCGACAAACTGGGATTGCGACCATCGTTAAAAGAGCCTATTAAAGTCTTTGAGTTAAATGCCTCAATTGGGGATGCAATCTATTTAGCTGCTGACCGCGTTTGGGATATAACGACGATTTCAATTTATTCAGTCCGGGATTTGGTTCTCGGTAGGGCTTCTATCAATCAATTAAGTGGCCCGTTAAGTATTGCTGAAATGGCAGGAAAAAGTGCAGGGGGAGGATTTCAATCCTTTTTAGCTTTTTTAGCGTTAATAAGCATCAGTTTAGGCGTCCTTAATTTGTTACCTTTTCCAATGCTTGACGGCGGGCAGTTGCTTTATCACCTGATTGAGGTATTTAAGGGGAAGCAAATTTCCTTGGAGGCGCAAATTTGGCTACAAAAGATTGGATTCATTGGGATTATCTCTTTGACTTTTATAGCTTTTTTTAATGATTTGGTACGATTATTCGGGAGATAATTAGCCTTTACAGGCTAAGATGCATTAAGATTTAAGATGTTTGCCTAAATTAGGCATAAATTTAACCAAAATTTGAAGAGTTTCTTAGTTGAAAACCAAAAAAAGTAAATTAGCTTTGGCCTTAATGTCTCTCTATATTGGGGGGCATGTTGCACTGATTAGTTCAGCAAATGCAGCAGCACCTTTCGTTGTTAAAGATATTCGTGTTGAGGGTCTTCAGCGAGTTGAACCTGGAACGGTATTTAGTTATTTGCCTGTTAAGGTTGGTGAGACTTTTAATGATGAAAAAGGCGCGGAGACAATTAGAGCGCTTTTTAATACTGGCTTCTTTAAAGACGTTAAGGTGGAAGTTGAAAATGGAGTGCTTGTTGTTTTAGTAGATGAGCGCCCATCTATCTCTCGCATAGAGTTCACTGGTTTAAAAGAGTTTGATAAGGAATCTATTCTTAAGGCTTTAAGAACGGTTGGTGTGGCAGAGGCAAGATATTATGACAAGGCCTTAATTGATAAAGCTGAGCAAGAATTAAAACGCCAGTACATTAGTAAAGGTTTTTATGATTCTGAGATTGTTACTACAGTAACACCTGTCGAGAGAAATCGCGTTTCAGTTTTCTTTAATGTTGAAGAAGGCACAGTTTCTAAGATTAGCAAAATTAATATTATTGGTAATAAAGAAATCTCTGATGGAACGATTCGTGATGAGATGTCCTTATCAGAAGGTAATTGGGTCTCTTGGTACACAAAAAATAATTTATATTCAAAGCAAAAATTAACAGCTGATTTAGAGGCGATTCGCTCGATGTATTTAAATCGAGGGTATTTAGAGTTTGCAATTGATGCGACTCAAGTCTCGATTTCTCCTGATAAAAAAGGCGTTTACATCACGATTAATTTGCGTGAAGGAAAAAAATATAAAGTAAGAGATATCAAATTAGGTGGTGAGTTATTAGGTAAAGAGGAAGAGTTCAAGAAACTCATCCAAATTAAAAAGGGTGATACTTATTCTTCAGCTAAGTTGAATGAATCGACTAAAGCGATAAGCGATCTTCTTGGTACATATGGTTACGCTTTTGCTTCGATTACTCCTCAACCTGATATTCAGCGAGATGTTCAAGAAGTTGATTTATTGCTCATGGTTGATCCTGGTAAAAGAGCTTACGTTCGTAAAATCAATGTTATTGGCAATTCAAAGACACGTGACACGGTTATTCGTCGAGAAATGCGTCAAATGGAAAGCTCTTGGTATGACGCTGATAAATTAAAGTTATCGAAAGATCGTATTAACCGTTTAGGTTATTTTACGGATGTCGATTTGTCTAATCAGGAGGTTCCTGGTTCTAGTGATCAAGTTGATGTGAACGTTAAAGTTACAGAGAAACCGACCGGATCATTTACTGTAGGTGCTGGCTTTTCTTCAACTGAGAAATTGATATTAAGTGCGGGTATCAATCAAGAAAATGCTTTTGGTACAGGAACTAGCATTGGTCTGAATGTAAATACAGGTCAAATCAGTAGGACATTAGTTTTATCTCAGTATGATCCTTACTTTACCGAGGATGGGATTAGTCGTTACACTGATTTGTACTACCGTACAAGTCGTCCTTTGTATTATCTAGGAGATACTGATTACTCAATTATCACCGCTGGTAGTAGTTTGAAGTTTGGTGTTCCGTATTCGGAAACGGGGCGTATATTCTTTGGGGTTGGCGTTGAGGCTTTACAACTAAATACAACACCTAATACTCCTCAGATCTATCAAGATTATGCGAATAAATTCTCTCAAGGTGATGGAAGTGGCAACAATAGTGTTACTACCTTCAATATACCGCTGACGGTTGGTTGGTCGAGTGATCGAAGGGATAGTGCGCTTGTTCCAACAAAGGGCACTTTCCAGCAGTTTAGTTTTGAGTTTGGCACTCCGGTTGCTGATCTTAAATATTACCGAGGTTATTACCAGCACCAATATTTTTTACCTGTCACTAAGTCGAATGTACTTTCTTTCAACGGTGAAGTGGGTTATGGTGTTTCATACGGTGATAAGCCATTCCCAATCATGAAAAATTACTACGTTGGTGGTATTGGCTCTGTGCGTGGTTTTTCTCCGGGTTCGCTTGGTCCTCAGACATATAACAATAGTTTGGGGGTCTATCAATCGACTGGTGGATCATCAAAACTTGTTGGTAACCTTGAATATACATTCCCGATGCCTGGAGCCGGGACAGACAAAACATTGCGGTTTTTTGGATTCTTTGATGCCGGTAATGTCTATGATGGAGCGCCATCATTCTCAGGTCTTAGGTATTCTTACGGTTTAGGTATATCATGGATTTCTCCATTGGGTCCTTTGAAGTTTAGTTACGGTATTCCTGTAGGGGTAACTGATCTCGATAGGACTCAGAATTTGCAGTTTCAGATTGGATCAGCGTTTTAATTTTTTTAAGGAATTCGCATGAAGCAGTTTAGTTTTAAATCATCTTTTTTAGTCGCCATTTTTGCAGCTACTTCTGCAGTGACTGGTTTTGTTAACGCCCAAGAATCAGGCGTAAAAATTGGCTATGTCAGTTTAGAGCGCATTTTGAATGAGTCAAAAATGGCTAAGGCTGCTCAATCAAAGATGCAAAGCGAGTTTGGTCGTCGTGAAAAAGAGGTTCGTGACGGAATTGAAAAAATTAAGGCCGAAGCTGCTAAGCTTGATAAAGATGCAGCAGTTCTTCCGGAAGCCGAGCGTGTTCGTAAACAGCGTGAGCTTGCAGATCATGATCGTGAATTGCAACGTAAGCAGCGTGAATTAATCGAAGATTCGCAACGTCGCGGTGCTGAGGAGCGTGCGAAAATTTTTGAAAAAGCAAATCAAGTCTTAAAGCAAATTGTTGAGCAGAAAAAATTAGACATCGTAGTACAAGATGCTGCCTATGTAAGTCCTAAAGTGGATATTACAGATGAGGTTCTGCAAGCATTAAATAAGTGATTTTCGCAAAAGATAAGGTATTAATTTGACGACCTTAAACGACTTAGGAAAACTATTTGATGTAAAGGTTGTTGGAAATGGTGACACGGTTGTTGCCGGATTCGCGCCTCTTGAAACTGCCCGTGAAGGGCAGTTGGCATTTTTAGTAAACCCTTTATACAGAAATCAAACAATAGATTCTAAAGCTGGGGCTGTGATATTAAGCCAAGCAGATTTGGAGTTTGTAAAAGACCGTGTTTCAGCTGACGATTTTGTAAAAAGAAACTTTTTGGTGTGCAAAAATCCGTATGCAATTTTTGCGCGAATATCTCAATTATTTTCAAAGCAAATTGTAAATAATCGCCCCGTTGGAATTCATTCAACTGCTTTCGTAGCGGAAGGAGTGAAAATTCCAGAGAACTGTTGGATTGGTCCTTTTTGTTATGTCTCCGCTGGGGCGACAATAGGGAGTGGGGTTTTTTTGCATTCACACGTGCACATTGGTGAAAACTCCAAAATAGGGGACAACACAGAACTAAATCCTAATGTGACTATCTATTACGGTTGTGAGATTGGAGCTCGTTCCATAATTCATAGTGGAGCGGTGATTGGTTCGGATGGTTTTGGTTTTGCCCCTGATTTTTCAGCTACTACTGCTGAGTGGGTAAAAATTCCGCAGATTGGCCGTGTGATTATTGGTGATGATGTTGAAATTGGTGCAAACACAACGATTGATCGAGGTGCCTTGCAAGACACGATTATTGAAAATGGCTGCAAGATTGATAATCAAGTTCAGATTGCGCATAACGTTAAAGTTGGCGCGTTTACTGTCATTGCTGGCTGTGCTGCCATTGCAGGAAGTACATCTATTGGTAAGTTCTGTGTCGTTGGAGGTTCAGCGAATTTTGCGGGTCATTTGACCATCGCTGACAAGACAACAGTATCAGGTGGAACTTCAATTACGCGATCGATTACAACCCCGGGTCAGCATTTTACGAGCGTCTTCCCATTTACAACGCATGCAGAATGGGAGAAAAATGCAGCAATCGTTCGAGGCTTAGATAAAATTCGTCAACGCGTTAGAGAATTAGAAAAGAAACATAAGGAATCTTAATTATGACTAACCCAGTCAATATCGATATTAATCAAATACTAAAATTATTACCTCATCGCTACCCATTTTTATTGGTTGATCGTGTATTAGAAATTGAACCTCGTCAGAGTATTAAAGCTTTAAAAAATGTCACAATGAATGAGCCTCATTTTATGGGGCATTTCCCAGAGTTTCCTGTTATGCCCGGTGTTCTGATTCTTGAGGCATTGGCCCAGACCGCGGCATTGCTGACATTTTCTGAAGAGAAACAAGAGGATTCGATTTATTATTTTGCAGGTATTGATGGGGCGCGTTTTAAAAAGCCAGTATTACCTGGGGATCAATTGATTTTGAATGCCAAAGTTGATCGTTATATGAGAGGAATATGGAAATTTAAAGCCTTTGCCACGGTTAATGATGAGTTGGCATGTGAGGCAGAATTGATGTGTACGGTCAGAAAAAAAGGTGAGTAATATGTCAAAAATTCACCCAAGTGCGATTGTAGATCCAAAGGCGCAGATTGATTCATCTGTAGAAATTGGCCCTTATTCAGTAATAGGGCCAGATGTGGTTATTGGAGCTGGTACCAAGGTGGGCTCGCACACTGTCATTGAGGGTGTAACTTCTATCGGAAAAGACAACCGAATTAGTCATTTTGCCTCGCTTGGTGGCGTGCCTCAGGATATGAAGTACAACAATGAACCTACAAAATTGTTGATTGGTGATCGCAATACTATTCGTGAGTTCACTACAATTCACACGGGCACTGTCCAAGACGGCGGCATTACTCGGATAGGCAATGACAATTGGATTATGGCTTATGTTCACATTGCTCATGATTGCCAGGTAGGGAATCACACTATTTTTTCAAGTAATGCACAGATTGCTGGTCACGTCACGGTTGAAGACTGGGCGATTTTGGGCGGTATGTCTGGCGTTCATCAATTTGTCAGAATTGGTCAACATGCAATGCTTGGCGGAGCTTCTGCGCTGGTACAAGATATTCCACCATTTGTCATAGCAGCTGGTGATAAGGCAGAACCACATGGATTAAATGCTGAGGGGTTGAAACGTCGAGGGTTTGAGATTGAAACAATTAGTGCGCTTCGACATGCATATAAGGTCTTATACAAAGAAGGTTTAACTTTTGAAGACGCTAAGCAAGCATTAGCAAATTATGCAAAAAATGGAATAGATGGCGTTAAATTGAGTGCGGATGCATCAAGTAAGGTAACAGAGTTTTTGGAGTTTGTTGCTGCGTCCAAGCGCGGAATTATTCGATAATATTCTGAATGAGTAAGCGAATTGCCTGCGTAGCTGGAGAGCCCTCGGGTGATATGTTAGCAGCCGATTTACTTGAAGGTTTAAAGGCGCATTCAGAACTTAGTCATGCAGATTATTTCGGTATTGGCGGCCCCAAAATGGCTGCAAAAGGTTTTCGTTCTCTTTGGCCTATAGAGAAGCTAAGTGTTCGGGGGTATGTTGAGGCCTTACGTCAACTCCCTGCGATATTGAAAATTCGTTCCCAGCTTATTAGTAACTTGAAAGCAGACCCACCTGATATTTATGTCGGGATAGATGCGCCTGATTTTAATTTGGGAGTTGAGCGTCAATGTAAGTTAAATGGTATACCAACGGTTCATTTTATTAGTCCATCGATTTGGGCGTGGCGTGGCGGCCGAATAAATTCTATTAAAAAAGCGGTGGATCATGTCTTATGTTTATTTCCCTTTGAGCCAGCGATATATCATGCAAAAGGAATTAATGCGACCTATGTAGGGCACCCACTTGCTAGTGAAATACCCGATGATCCTAATCCAGATAGTGCAAAAGATAAATTGAAAAGTATAGGATTGTTACAAAATGGACCTATAGAAGGCGATGAGACAGTCATTGCCGTATTGCCAGGAAGTCGTCATTCGGAAATAAATTTAATAGCACCTGTGTTTTTTGATGCTCTTAATTCACTAGTCCATAAGAGTGATAAAAACTTTCGTTTTTTGGTGCCGGTTGCGACCCCTGCTTTAAAAGCTTCTTTAGTGAATCTTAAACATGAACTATTAGTAAAAAATTCTCATCTTAAAATTGATTTGATCGACGGATACTCGAATTTAATTTTGGAAGCTAGTGATGTTGTGCTGATTGCAAGTGGAACAGCAACATTAGAAGCTGCTTTGTGGAAAAAGCCAATGGTAATTTCCTATAAGGTACCTTGGTTAACTGCTCAAATCATGAAAAGACAAGGCTATTTGCCATACGTGGGTTTGCCAAATATATTAAGTGGAGAGTTTGTTGTTCCTGAGTTATTGCAGGATGACGCAACCCCTGATGCTTTGGCCCAAGCAATTCTAGACTGGTTAAATAGCCCTCTAAAAGTAAGTAGCTTAATCGAGCGTTTTAAGTTAATGCATTTTGAATTGAAAAGACCTACTGCAAAATTGAGCGCGGAAGTAATTGCCTCGATAGTCAAGGCGCAATAATGGTTGCGGATAATATTATTTGTGGCGTAGATGAAGCTGGGCGTGGTCCACTCGTTGGTTCTGTAGTTGCAGCTGCAGTAGTTCTTGATCCTAATAGGCCAATTGAAGGTTTGCGTGATTCTAAAAAATTAAGTGCATTGAAGCGTGAGCAACTATATCAATTGATTATTGAAAGATCCAAGGCGTGGTCTATAGCGGAAGCAAGTTCAGCAGAAATAGATTCTATTAATATATTGCAGGCTACGATGTTAGCTATGAAGCGTGCAATAGAAGGCTTGGAGTCAAAGTTAGGGTGTTTACCCAACTTGGCTCTCATTGATGGAAATAGAGTGCCTAATATTGCCATAGCTGCTGAAGCTATTGTTAAGGGCGATTCTAAAGAGCCAGCGATTTCAGCGGCATCAATATTGGCAAAAGTTACGCGTGATCGGCAAATGAAAGAATTGCATGTGCAATACCCGCAGTATGGATTTAATGTGCATATGGGCTATCCGACTCCAGTACACTTAACTGCCTTGAAACAGTATGGAGTATGTCCAGAGCATAGAAAAACCTTTGGTCCTGTAATGCGTATTTTGCAAAAGGATATGTATGCCAGAGATTGATAAATCGTTGTTTCAATATTTGAGTTCTGCTCAGAATATAACGATTAAAAAAATTAAAGGGTTGCAATCCTCAGGGGCCAAAGGGGCGAAAATTCGCCAACACGAAAATTTGGCACTCATAGAAGGTATTCATTTAATTAAGTCTTGGATTGAGGCAGGTAATGCAAATACTCAGATCAAGTCAATTTTTACTACTGAATCTGGTTTATTGAATGGAGAGGTGGCAGGTTTAATTTCTGATATTTTGAATGCCAGATCGCTTGAGGAAGTTAAATTCTATTTGGTTGAAGAAAGCCTTTGGCATGAATTAAGTGAACTAGAAAATGCTCCTCATTTATTGGGCCTTATTAGTATTCCTGAGTCGAAGCCGCTTACTGATATTCATGGAGATTGTGTAGTGCTAGATGCTGTGCAAGATTCTGGAAATGTGGGCAGTATTCTTCGGACTGCTGCGGCAGCGGGATTTAAGCAGATTATTTGCATAAAGGGCACGGCTCAGGTCTGGAGTTCCAAGGTTCTTAGAGCGGGTATGGGAGCTCATGCGGCATTAGAAATATTTGAAGGTATTGAAGTTGCTGAGTGCTTGAGTTACGTTCATTCACGATTATTAACAACTCAATTGCAAGGAAGTCAAAGCTTATTTGAGCTTAAGGAGCAATTATCGCAACCTGTCGCATGGATTTTCGGAAATGAAGGTGCCGGAGTATCTCAGGAATTTATTGATAGATCTGGCGGTGTTTTAATTCCTCAAGAGCAGTCGGTGGAATCTTTGAACGTATCAGCAGCTGCAGCGGTATGTCTTTTTGAAACAAGACGAGTCCGATTAGAACGATCGGCTTAATAGGCACTTTTGTCGGATTTAATTGCTTGAAGAATTGTTGTGGCGATTTCCTCAATAGATTTATTGGTTGATGAAAGCCAAGGAATAGACTCTCTTCGCATCATTGCCTCAGCCTCATTAACTTCATATCGACAATTTTCGATTTTTGCATAAGTACTGCCAGGGCGTCTCTCATTTCGTATTTCTGAAAGTCGTGCTGGTTCAATTGTTAGACCAAAAAGTTTTTTCTTGTAATTTCCAAGTTCGCCTGGCAGTTTTCCACGTTCAAAATCATCAGGAATTAAAGGATAATTAGCGGCTTTCAGGCCATATTGCATCGCTAAATAAAGGCTAGTAGGGGTTTTTCCACTTCGTGAAACACCTACTAGAATCACGTCAGAATCAGCAAGATTTTGATGTGATTGACCGTCATCATGGGTTAATGAGAAATTGATAGCTTCAATGCGATTTTTGTAGCTATCTGTGTCCGCATTTTGGTGAAATCGACCGATTGCGTGGGTTGATTTAATGCCTAAGGCTTTCTCCAATGGTGCAACGAAGGTATGAAACATATCCATGACCAGTCCTTGTGATTTAGCAACTATTGAGCTAATTTCGGGGTTTACAAGGGTGGTGAATACCACGGGTTGCATGCCAGAGTGTTTGGCATTTTCATCAATTTCTCTCGCTGCCTGGTGGGCTTTATCGATGGTATCGATAAAAGGCATGCGAATTTGCTTAAACGGGACCTCAAATTGAGCCAAAATCGAGTGACTAAAGGTTTCGGCGGTAATTCCAGTACCGTCTGAGACGATAAAAACAGATCTAGGTTTTGCTGACATAAATTCTTCTTAGGCTGATAAAATCATATTAAGCGCAAGTATGCAGCATCGCAACAAATTTTTAATACTATAGAGAGTCGTTATGTCTAACCCTAACCATGAAAATGCGTACGTTTTACCTTTTGAGGAACTGCGGATGGATGATGTTGAATCTGTCGGCGGAAAAAATTCTTCGCTTGGAGAAATGATTTCGCAATTAGCTGCTTCTGGAGTTCGTGTTCCAACTGGATTTGCAACCACTGCTTTAGCATTTAGAGATTTTCTTAAGCACAACGATTTAACTAATCGCATTAATGAGCGTTTGGTTAAGCTGAATGTTGATGATGTAAAAGCTCTGGCGGAGGCTGGGGCTGAAATTAGAGCCTGGATTGAAGCTGCCCCGTTTCAGGAGCGATTAGATAAGGAAATTCGTGAAGCGTTCCAGAAGTTAGATGCTGATGGTAAAGGGTCATTTGCAGTTCGATCATCGGCTACTGCTGAAGATTTGCCGGATGCATCATTCGCAGGGCAGCAGGAGACTTTTTTGAATGTTGTGGGAATAGACGATATCTTGCATCGTATTCGAGAGGTTTTTGCATCTTTATATAACGATCGTGCAATTTCTTATCGGGTTCACAAGGGATTTGAGCATGCTGAGGTAGCATTGTCAGCGGGCATTCAGCGAATGGTTAGATCTGACAAGGCAGCTTCTGGCGTGATGTTTACGCTGGATACTGAATCAGGTTTTGAGGATGCAGTCTTTATTACCTCAAGCTATGGTTTGGGTGAAACGGTCGTACAGGGAGCGGTTAACCCGGACGAGTTCTATGTATTCAAGCCAACCTTAGTCGCAGGTAAGTACCCAATTATTCGACGCAGTCTTGGTTCAAAGTTAATACAGATGCTGTTTACAGAGGCTGGCGAAGAGGGTCGAGTAAAGACGGTTGATGTCCCTCCTGAGTCTAGAAATCGATATTCGATAGAAGATGCGGATGTAATTGAGTTAGCCAAGTATGCGATGATTATTGAAAAGCACTATGGTCGCCCGATGGATATCGAGTGGGGCAAGGATGGCATTGATGGAAAAATATACATTTTGCAAGCCCGACCTGAGACTGTTAAGAGTCAAGCAAATGGAAAAGTAGAGTTACGCTACAAGCTCAAAGGTACATCAAGTGTATTAACTAGCGGAAGGGCTATTGGCCAAAAAATTGGAGCAGGGCCAGTTCGAGTTATTCGTGATGCTTCAGAAATGGATCGAGTACAGCCAGGAGATGTTTTGGTCGCTGATATGACTGATCCAAATTGGGAGCCAGTCATGAAGCGAGCTGCTGCGATTGTCACTAATCGTGGAGGCAGAACGTGTCATGCGGCAATTATTGCTCGTGAACTTGGTGTGCCGGCGGTAGTTGGTTGCGGGGATGCTACTGATGTTTTAGTAGATGGTAGTGTTGTAACTGTATCTTGTGCAGAGGGCGATGAGGGTCGTATTTACGATGGTCTCATCGAAACTGAAGTAAGTGAAGTTAAGCGTGGTGTTTTACCAGACATTCCGGTCAAAATCATGATGAATGTAGGTAATCCTCAACTTGCTTTCGATTTTAGTCAGATTCCTAATGGTGGAGTTGGTTTGGCTCGTCTAGAGTTTATTATCAATAACAACATCGGCGTCCATCCTAAAGCAATTTTGGAATATCCAAATATTGATCAGGATTTAAAAAAGGCTGTTGAAAGTGTTGCGCGAGGACATGCAAGTCCTCAGGCATTTTATGTGGATAAATTAGCTGAAGGAATCGCAACGATTGCGGCTGCATTTTACCCAAAACCAGTTATTGTTCGTTTGTCTGACTTTAAGTCTAACGAGTATAAGAAATTGATTGGAGGTTCTAGATACGAACCTGATGAAGAAAACCCAATGTTAGGTTTTAGAGGGGCATCTCGATATATTGCGGAAGATTTTGCGAAGGCCTTTGAAATGGAGTGCCAAGCCATGAAGCGAGTTCGCAATGAGATGGGGTTAACTAATGTTGAAATTATGATTCCGTTTGTTA
>CAYFKO010000030.1:0-14269 GCA_964343765.1 uncultured Polynucleobacter sp.
CTCTCACATGCCTTTCCAGATCCGGTCAGGATGAAAGAGCGCTTACTTGGATTGCGGCAACGTTTAACCCAGGTGTGGTCAGCCAATTGGCAAATGCGTGCACGCCAGCAATCGCATTTGAAAGCGCAATTAGAGGCTTACAGCCCATCCAGAACGCTGGAGCGCGGCTACTCTTTGATAACCGCTGATGATCACGTAATTCGGGATACGGCTGCTTTGATAGGAGGTAAGCGCTACCTGGTCAAAATGGCCTCAGGAAGCGCTGAGATTTCACTGGAAGAAGTGAAGCAGTTAGGGAATGAGTCCTAAACAAAAAAATCAAAAAACGCATAAAATTTGACATCATCACAAGGAGAAATCATGGAACACGCATTACCGCAATTGCCTTATGCACTTGATGCATTAGCACCACATATTTCTAAAGAAACGCTTGAGTTTCACTATGGCAAGCATCATCAAACGTATGTTACTAATTTGAACAATCTTCAAAAAGGTACTGAGTTTGAAAACATGAGCTTAGAAGATATTGTTAAGAAGTCTTCTGGCGGCATTTTTAACAATGCTGCGCAAGTTTGGAATCACACATTCTATTGGATGGGTTTGAAGCCAAATGGTGGCGGCGCTCCAACAGGCGCATTAGCTGATGCAATTAATGCAAAGTGGGGTTCATTTGATAAGTTCAAAGAAGAATTTACAAAATGTGCCGTTGGTACATTTGGCTCAGGTTGGGCATGGTTAGTTAAAAAAGCCGACGGTTCATTGGATCTTGTGTCGACTAGCAATGCAGCGACGCCACTCACAACAGATGCAAAACCATTGTTGACATGTGACGTTTGGGAGCATGCTTATTACGTTGATTACCGTAATGCACGTCCAAAATACGTTGAGGCGTTTTGGAATTTAGTGAACTGGGAATTTGTAGCAAAGAACTTTGCTTAATTACCAAGACTTCATATTAAAAAAGGGCCTGATATTTCAGGCCCTTTTTTTAACTTTAAAAAGTTAACCTTAAAGTATCTCAAGGCAGAATGATTGGCTCTTGGGTTAAATGAATGCCATAAGTCTCTTTGACCTTGTTTTTAATGAGTTCAGCTAGTTCAAGAAGCTCAGTGCCATTGCCGTTGCCATGATTCACTAATACAAGCGCTTGTTTTTCATAGACGCCCACATTTTTATGGGTGAGGCCTTTAAAGCCACATTGATCAATGAGCCAACCTGCTGCTAGTTTGAAATTCGCGTGATAAGGATGGGCAACGATGTTTGGGAAACGCTCTTTAAGTTGCAAATATTTTTCAGATGAAACCACTGGGTTATGAAAGAAGCTACCCGCATTACCAATTTGTTCGGGGTTGGGAAGTTTGCGTTCACGAATCGCACAGACTGCATCAAAAATTTGCGAGGCGTTGGGTTCATTGATAGTACTTAGCTCTTTGGCGAGTTCGGCGTAACTTAGATTGGCTTGCCAACGTTTAGGGATGGCAAACCGAACTTTAGTGACAATGAAGCGATTAGCAGTGTGTTTAAAAATACTATCGCGGTAATCAAATTGACACGCTTCTTTATCTAAAGTTAGCCATGGATCGCTTGAGTCCAGTTTGTGCGTATCAAGTACACGAACTTCGTCAATAAATTGAGCAACTTCAGCGCCATAAGCGCCAATATTTTGAATGGGTGCAGCGCCACAGGTCCCAGGAATAAGGGCAAGATTTTCAAGTCCTGGAAAACCTTCTGAAATTGTCCATTTCACAAAATCGTGCCAATTTTCACCAGCTCCCACCTCAATATGCCAGGTCGTTTCTGTTTCGCTAGCCATTGCTTTGCCAGGAATTTTCATCACGATGGTTAAATTAGGTAAGTCCTTGACTAAAACAACGTTGCTACCCCCACCAAGAATCTGCCAGTGCCTGGGCTCTGGCAAGCCTTTTAGAGCATTAAGCAGCGAAGATTCATCGTTGGCAATTAATACCTTTTCAGCGGCAACCTTAAAGCCGAAGGTGTTGAATTTTTGAAGGGATTTAGCGAACTCGAAGGTCATAGGGATATATTATTACTTGTCTATTGGAATTACTGGAGAAAAATATGCCTTCTTTTGATGTTGTGTGTGAACCTGATATGGTCGAAGTGAAAAATGCTTTAGATCAAGCGAATAAAGAAATTTCAACACGTTTTGACTTTAAAGGGTCTGATTCGAGGGTTGAGCATAAAGATCAGCAATTAACCGTATTTGCAGATGATGACTTTAAGTTGGGTCAAGTTAAAGATGTCTTATTAAATAAACTCGCAAAACGAAATGTCGATGTCCGCTTTTTGAAGGACGGCAAGATTGAAAGTATTTCTGGCGATAAGCGAAAACAATTGATTGATATTCAAAAAGGTATCTCAGGAGATCTTGCGAAAAAAATTGTGAAGCTAATCAAAGATAGCAAGATGAAGGTTCAAGCAAGTATTCAGGGGGATGCTGTTCGTGTGACGGGTGCCAAGCAAGACGATTTGCAAGCGGTTATGGCGATGTTGCGCAAGGATGTGACTGACTCCCCATTGAGCTTCAATAATTTTCGTGATTAATGAAGTTAAATCGTTGTAAACATATAAAGCCAAAATGGCACGGTGATGGCGGCGAGTAGAGTCATCACCGAAATAGCGACTGACACAATAGCGCCATTGCCACCCATGCGGTTAGCGAGCACGTAGCAAGTGGTTGCAGTTGGCATCGATGCAAACAGCAACGCATTCTGAAGTTGAGGTTTGGGTAAAGCGATTAATAGCCCCAAATAAAAAACGCATGCAGGAAGAATCACTAATTTGATGATGGTCCAGTAACCCACTAAGGCAGAGTCACGTTTACTTCCTAACCAGACTAATCCGGCACCTACTGTCATTAACCCCAAAGGAATCGAAGCATTACCCAAGCGTGAAATCGTGAGATTAATAACGTCGGGTAAATGGATTCCTGCCACATTCATGAGTAGGCCGGTGAGTGTCGCAATGATTAAGGGATTGCGTGCAAGTTCACTAAGAATGTGACTCTCCGAATGCCGAGCGAGACTAAATACGGCCATGATGTTTGCGAGTGGCACCAAGCAAGCAACTGTAATCGCCATGATTGCCGTTCCGTCATCGCCACTTAAACGAGAGGCGGCAGCGAAGGCTAGGTAGGTGTTAAAGCGAAAGGTGGTTTGGATCCCTGAGGCAATTTTGATGGCGTCCGAGTGTAAGAACCATTTGGCCGCAATTCCAAGAAAGGCGGCAAAGGCCATGCAGCCGCCTAATAGCAATAGCATTTCAGTATTTTGCGACCAGTCAATGACTGCGCGGCTAGTGCTGTTGATAAGCATGCAGGGGAATAAAACCCAATAGACTATTTTTTCAAGAACTTCCCAGGCGGGGCGTTTAAATTGAGAATAGCGTGAAAGCCCCCATCCAAGTACGATGAGCAGAAAATCAGGAAGGAGAATCAGTGCGGTATTCAAGATGGTTTAGTTGTCTTAAAATTCAACCAACATGCTAACAGTAAATGCATCTCCAGGCTCGTCAGAGTCACAATCGATAACTTTAAAAGCCAGCCATGCAGAAATTGAAGTTTTCTGCGATGCCTTATGGCTAGAAGATGGTTTAGCAAAAAATTCCTTACAAGCTTACCGCAAAGATTTAGAAATCTACGCTACGTGGTTGGATGCTACGTATAAAAAACGTTTATCCGAATCAACGGCAGTAGAAATTACGGCATTCATGGCGCATCGGCAGGAAGACAAAGCAACGACAGCCAATCGTCGGTTGACGGTATTTAAGCGCTATTTTCGTTACGCAATTCGACATGGTTTAGTTCAGGAAGATCCTTGTCAGTATTTGCGAGCTGCCAAACAAGCGGTACGATTTCCAAAGACTTTATCTGAGGCTCAAATAGAGGCATTGCTGAATGCACCTGATTTGACTGAGGTACTTGGATTGCGAGATCGCGCCATGATTGAGTTGATGTACGCTAGCGGCCTGCGCGTTTCCGAAATTGTTTCGTTAAAGATGATGAATCTAGGGATGAATGAGGGAGTGTTACGTATCGTTGGTGGTAAAGGTAATAAAGAGCGTTTAGTGCCTTTTGGAGCAGAGGCGGCGCAGTGGCTCAGTCGGTATTTGGCAGAAGCCCGAAATGAGTTGTTAAAAAATAAACAATCTGATTATGTATTTATTGGGCGGTATACCGGAGATTGTTTAACGCGCCAAGCATTTTGGGGTTTAATTAAGCGATATGCTGTGATTGCAAACATCCCGGTGAAGTTGTCTCCACATACCTTGCGACATGCATTTGCAACACATTTGTTAAATCATGGAGCGGACCTGAGGGTTGTGCAATTATTATTAGGGCATGCGGATATTTCGACAACGCAAATTTATACCCATGTTGCAAGGGAGCGTTTAAAAAATATTCATGCCCAACATCATCCACGAGGTTGAAATGTCAGTGAATGTGATAGAGTTTCTTGGAGTAATCGCGGCCTATTTAATAGGTTCAGTTTCGTTTGCGGTGGTCGTCAGTCAAATGATGGGACTGCCAAATCCACACACTTATGGTTCAGGAAATCCTGGAGCTACCAATGTGCTTCGAACAGGTAATAAAAAAGCGGCATTTTTAACCTTGTTAGGTGATGCGCTTAAAGGTTGGGTGGCGGTTGTTTTAGGTAAAGCATTTTTTGCAGGATATCCAGAGGCGGATTGGGTGATATCAGTAATTGCGCTGGCTGTATTTGTTGGGCATCTATTTCCAATCTTTCATGGGTTCAAGGGGGGTAAAGGCGTTGCCACTGCTCTAGGTGTTTTGTTGGGGATTGACGGAATTTTAGGACTTGCGACCTTATCGACTTGGCTAATTATTGCGGTGTTCTTTCGATACTCCTCTCTAGCGGCATTAATCGCGGCAATCTTTGCGCCGGTTTATTGTTTCTTTTTATTTGGAAGCAATCCCATTTGCTTAGCAGTGTTATTTATGGCCATTCTTCTCATTTGGCGCCATAAATCGAATATTCAGAACCTAATAGCGGGTAAAGAGACTCGGATTGGTAGTAAAAAATCGTAATTCACTTGTGAGTCTGTCAATTTGAACATTTACTGAGACAATGTTGTTAATGACAGATTAATTGAGACATTATGAAAACAACTGCCAAAACAAAATCTAAAGCTGTGGTTGCGGAAGATATTGGAGTTCCAGTATCGGTAAAGATTCGTGAGCGTATCAAAAAAGCGAAAAAACGTTATCACGCCAATGACAATATTTCTGAGTTTTTACAACCTGGGGATTTAGAAAAAATTCTTGAAGAGGTTGAGCACAAAGTCCAAGACATGCTCACGAGTTTAGTCATTGACACAAACAGTGATCACAACACCAAAGAGACTGCGAAGCGTGTGGCAAAGATGTTTGTCAAAGAAGTATTCGCAGGGCGGTATACAAAAATGCCAGATGTCACGGAATTTCCAAACATCAATCGCCTTAATGAGTTAATGGTGATTGGGCCTATTAATATTCGAAGTGCATGCTCGCATCACCTATGCCCAATTATTGGAAAATTATGGATTGGTGTTTTACCAAATAAAACCAGTAATCTCATTGGCTTATCAAAGTACGCTCGAATGGCGGAGTGGATTATGGGGCGACCACAAATTCAGGAAGAGGCCGTGGTTCAATTGGCTGACGTACTAGAGGCAAAAATGAAACCGTTGGGCTTAGCCGTTGTGATGGATGCAGATCACATGTGTATGCAATGGCGCGGTGTTAAAGATCCGGATTCAAAAATGCTGAATAGTGTGATGCGTGGCTGTTTCTTGAAGGATCCTAATTTACGACGAGAATTCTTATCCTTATTGGGAAGTCGTTACAAATAGTTTTTGTAAGTAACTAAACCGCTTGAATAATTGAGAATCAATATCATCTAAAAATTCATTGATTTCAGTTACTTAGAGTACATATTGCGATAGGTAAATGAATGGCTTATTCTTAAACGAGTAAGCCATTTTTTCAAAAGGAAACACCATGAAAACTACACGTCGTCAATTCATCTTATTGTCAGCTACAGGTTTAGCGGCAGCAGCCACTAGCCAATCATTTGCGGCTGACCCAATGGTCGCAGAGACTGATCCACAAGCAGCTGGCTTGGGTTATAAGGCAGATGCCTCTAAAGTGGATAAAGCTAAATTCCCAAAAATTGCTGCTGGACAAAATTGTGGCAATTGTTCTTTGTATAAAGGTGCTGCTGGTTCAAAAGCGGGTGGTTGCGCAATTTTCCCCGGTAAGCAAGTTTCAGCCTCTGGCTGGTGTAGTGCCTATGCAAAAAAAGCATAAGCTGATTTAGTAAAAACGAATTACACTGAAACCTCCTTTAGAGTTATCTCTAAAGGAGGTTTTTTCATACCAAAAAATAAATAAAGGGTGGAGACAAAATGAATTTAAAAAAATGGCTGGTTACAGTCGCAATGTTCAGTGCAGCGTTTGGATCGGCACTTACTGTGCAAGCAGCGACTAAAGAAAAGCGTTTTCCTCAAATTACGGTTGATCAATTAGACCCAGACGCACGAAAAGTTGCAGAAGAAATTGTTAAATTTTCTAGTGTCGGTTTGGCAGGGCCATATAACGTCATGTTTAGAAGTCCTGTTTTTGCAGAGCGCATGAAATTGTTGTTGGATTATTTGCGATTCAATACTTCATTGCCAAAACGATTAAATGAGTTTGCTATTCTGATTCAAGGGCGTTTATGGACGTCTCAGGTCGAGTGGTACGCTCATTACCCCTTGGCATTGAAAGCTGGTTTGCCTCAATCGGTGGCTGATGATCTCAAAGCAAATCGTCGCCCGCGGAATATGCAGCCGGATGAAGAGGTGGTCTACGATGTTTGTATGACCATGTCAAAGAAACATGAAATTAGTGATGAACTCTTTAATCGTGCGAAAGCTATATTAGGCGAGCAGCAATTAGTTGATTTAATCGCTGTTAGTGGAACGTATGTTACGGTTGCGATGTTATTGAGCCTAGGTGAAGAGTCATCTCCCGCCGATAAACCTTTGCCATTCCCAGAAAAGAAACGTTAAATCAAATGATGTATCAGCCATCTCACTTCAAAGAACAGCGTGAGCCAATTCTGTTTGAGCTTATTGAGAAATATCCGTTTGCGACCTTCGTATCGATGCGAGATGGCTTTCCAGAAGTTAATCATTTACCGTTGCTTTTATCAGACGATAAGAAATACTTGCGATGCCATATCGCACGTGCCAATCCATTGTGGAATGATTTGACTCTCAATAATGAGGTGCTTATCTCATTTCATGGGCCACATGCTTACATTACGCCATCGTGGTATCCGAGTAAACAGGAGGCTGGTAAGGTCGTGCCTACTTGGAATTACATCGTGGTCCATGTAAAAGGGATTGCACGAGTGGTGGATGATGCAGTCTGGGTTCGTGAAAATGTTGAAGCTCTAACTACCCAATTAGAAAAAACTCGTCATTCGGAGTGGAAAGTGTCGGATGCACCCAAAGACTACTTAGACATGATGTTAAAAGCGACAATCGGAATTGAAGTTGAAATTCAATCGATCGAAGGCAAATTTAAATTAAGTCAAAACAAAGTAGGCATTGACCGTGATGGGGTTTATGCGCAATCAAGTAAATCGACAATGGATGTCGATAGAGATTTAGTTTATTGGATGGATCGATTGACCAAATAATTGAGGTCAATCATCATTAAGTTGAGATGCCACTCGTCGAGTAACTTTAGGTGGCTCAGTCCCAATATGAAACTTCAGTCGTTGCTCTTGCATCTTTAAGTCGTTTGTCGTAAATCGATCAAAACGTCTTAAATAATCGGCCCAAGTTTCAAAAACAAAATATTCAATCATTTTTCCTGGGCTTTCTGCATCTTCAAAAAAGCTCCAAGAGAGTGCGCCTTGGCGTAGTCTTGCACTTCTAGCTTGTTTCATGACTTCGCTAAATTTAGAAAGGTCATGAGGGTTGATTTGATATTCAATAGAAATCATGACAGGACCTTCATGCGCTTCAATTTCTCTAGAAGGTACGGGGTGCTCAACTGGGCAAACTGGCGTTAAATCCTCTTCTTGTTCGCCTTCAATTTTTAAGTGGCGCACAAAGAAAATAATAATTAAGCCAAAGATGGCTCCGGCAGAAACGCTAGTAGTGACATCCGTTAAAAAGGCGAGTTTTCCCCAGATAGCAGCACCTATCGCACTACCACCCATCAGACCCATTTGATAGAGAGACATACCTCGTGCTCTAACCCAGCCTGGCAATGCAAATTGAGCTGAGATAGATAACGAATTGGCTACATTAATCCAAGCCATGCCACTTAAAACAATTAATGGCGCTGCAATCCAAATGTTCGGTGCGAGTACAACCCCTACTGAGCAAATTGCCTGAATTATCGTTCCTGAATTTGCTAATTGATTGCGATCCCAACGTGCCCGTAACCATGGAAGTTGAGAGGCAGCAATAATTGCGCCAAGACCTAGGCAAGAGAGCATTAAAGTAAATGTACTTGCATCTCCTTGAAAATGATCCTTTGCAATCACGGGAAGTAGTGCGAGTAGTGCAGACGATTGCATAAAAAACAAAAACACTCGAATTAAGACTGCTCGCATGCGTGTTGATTCGCGAACATATTGCACGCCTACACGCATGGCTCCAATAAAACGCTCACCAGGTAATGTGGAGACATGAGCTTTGTATTTCCACTGATAAATTAAAACCATGGTGGCTAGTGATAACAGCATGTTGAGTGCAAATACATATTGACTACCTAAGCTAGCAATAATTGCTCCTGCAACCAAGGGGCCAATAATGCGAGAAGCGTTCATAGCAATCCCATTGAGCGCAAGGGCTGAAGGGAGGTGGTCTTTTGAAACTAGATCTGGAACGATTGCTGAAAAAACGGGCCATCGCATTGCAAGCCCAATGCCATTCATGAACGTTAAAAAAAGCAATAGTTGTGGATTTAATAAATCCATAAACGACAAGGCACATAAAATCGCAGCATTAGAAGCTACCCAAATTTGGGTGGCCATGAAATAACGTTTGCGATTCAAAATATCAGCAAGAGCTCCGCTAGGAAGCCCTAATAAAAATACCGGGATATTAGAAGCGGTCTGAACTAATGCCACTAGCGTAGGCGAATTGGAGAGTGAGGTCATCATCCAGGATGCTGCAACGTCATTCATCCACATGCAGATATTGGATGCTAGCCAAGCAATCCAAAGCATTCGAAACACTTTTACTTGGAGAGGTGCCCACCAAGTAGTTGTATGCGAATGTTTGGGTAATACGCTCATAAGGTAAATGAAAAAACCCTTGAATAGTTCAAGGGTTCATTCTACCGTTATGTTGGGAGCTATGTGTAAAGTACTAAACCCGCTCGAATATGCCGGCGGCCCCCATTCCGGTTCCCACGCACATACTGACCATCCCGTATTTGAGCTGATGACGATTTAGGGCGTGGACAACGGTCGCACTCCGAATCGCGCCAGTTGCACCTAGAGGATGTCCTAATGCAATAGCACCACCCATCGGATTAACCTTAGTAGGGTCTAATTGGAGTTCGTTCATGACAGCGAGTGCTTGAGCAGCAAAGGCTTCGTTGAGTTCTAACCAGTCGATTTCATGTTGGGCAATACCTGCCAATTTCAGTGCTGCTGGAATAGCTTCTTTTGGGCCGATTCCCATAATCTCAGGAGGGACCCCTTTCACTGCAAAGCTTCTAAATTTGGCAAGGGGTTTCAAGTTGAAAGTTTTTAGAGCTTTTTCACTGACGATAATAAGAGCACCTGCACCATCCGAAGTTTGAGAGCTATTGCCAGCAGTAACACTTCCTTTGTTGGCAAAGACAGCGCGAAGCTTGGCTAATGATTCGATCGAGGTATCAGCTCTTGGACCTTCGTCTTGGGAAAAATCATTCCATGTAACGTCAACTGAACCTCTGTCAATATTAATATCTCTTTTTGCCACTTTTACGGTAAACGTTTCTTGCGAGAAATCACCTCTAGCTTGAGCAGCTAAGGCTTTTTGGTGTGAAGCTAGTGCAAATGCATCTTGATCATCTCGACTAATTTTCCATCGATTTGCAACTTGCTCTGCAGTAAGCCCCATGCCATAAGCAATACCAATATTTTCATCTTTAGTAAAAATGTTTGGCGAAATTGAGGGTGTATTACCCATCATAGGGACCATGCTCATTGATTCCACACCGGCTGCAATCATGACATCTGCTTCCCCTACCCGAATACGATCAGCTGCCATTGCGACTGCTGATAAACCCGATGCACAGAAGCGATTAACAGTAATACCTCCTACAGATTGGGGTAGGCCTGCGAGCAAAACACCCATTCGCGCAACATTCAGTCCTTGAGGTCCTTCTGGTATTGCACATCCCACGATGGCATCTTCAATTGCCTTTGGGTCTAGATTGGGCACTTGACTGAGCGCGTGACCAATTGTCTGTGCGAGTAAATCATCTGGACGGGTAAAGCGTAAGCTTCCTTTGGGAGCTTTACCGATTGGTGAGCGAGTTGCCGCAACAATATAAGCTTCTTGAATAGTTTTCATAATGTATTTTCTTTAGGATTCATTAATTACGAACCGGTTTGCCAGTTTGTAAGAGGCCCATCACGCGCTCTTGTGTTTTTGGCATGCCGAGTAATTCCACGAAAGCTTGACGTTCTAATTTCAAAAGCCATTCTTCGCTGACCAAGGTTCCGGGTTCAACGTCACCACCTGCAATCACTTCAATAATTCGTTGTGCAATAAAAGCATCGTGTTCAGAGATGAATTGACCATCACGAAGATTAACAACCTGACCCATGACTGTAGAGATGAGCGAACGACCACCTACCGGAATGAGTGATTTCAAGGGAGGACGGTAACCTGCTATTGACATGGCGATGACGGCTTGCTGGGCGTGATAGAGCAACTCATGGACATTGGCGACAATGATGTCATCACTCTTTAAGTAGCCCATTGCTAAAGCTTCATGTGCAGAAGAAGAAACTTTAGCCATCGCTGCTTGTTCAAACGGCTGTTTTACAAAATCAACATAATTTGTTCCGCCAGAAAGCTTTAAGCCTTTTGCAGCTCTAGCGGCTGCTTCTTTCAGGCCTCCTCCTGCTGGTAGTAAGCCAATACCGACTTCTACCAAGCCAATGTAGCTTTCAATTGCGGCGACACGTTTAGCGGCGTGCAACGATAATTCACAGCCGCCTCCTAATGCAATGCCAGAGATGGCGCAAACAACGGGTACTTGCGCATATTTCACGCGCATCATCGTGTCTTGAAATGACTTAACAAAAGGCTCGATTCCCGCAGCGCCGTGTTTCATAAATAAGGGCATTGCGGCTTCTAGATTGGCGCCTGCTGAAAACGGGCCACCAGGAGCGCCGAGCTTTAGAGAGCTTGGTTGCCACACTACAAGACCTTTGAATGAAGACTCTGCTAATTCGATTGCATGAATCATGCCTTCCATAACATCAGGGCCAATCGAATTCATTTTGGACTTAAAGGAAATGATGAGTACATCGGGAGCAGATGGCTCTGACCAAACGCGAGACCCTTCATTTTCAAAGTGAGTTGTTCCAGCAGTTGTTGGGGATAACGAATCCTCACCTGCCACACTTGCTCGAAAAACTTGCTTTTTGTATACGGGTAAAGTTGATTTACCAATAAAGTTTTGCTTTGATGCTGACCATGAGCCTTGAGGTGTATGGATTTGCTGCTTATTGGCAACCTCTCCTTCAAAAACCCAGCGAGGTAAAGGAGCAGAGCACAAAGCTTTACCTGCTTCGATATCCTCTTTAATCCAATTGGCAACTTGTGTCCAACCAGCAGCTTGCCAATCCTCGAACGGCCCTTTACTCCATCCAAAGCCCCAGCGCATTGCAAAATCGACATCACGCGCAGATTCAGCGATAGATTCAAGATGTAGGGCAATGTAGTGGAAGATATCTCTAAAAATGGCCCACAAAAACTGTGCTTGAGGATGGGATTCATTTCTTAAGAGCTCAAGTCGTTCATTAATTGGTTTTTTCAAAATGCGCTCAACAACGCTGTCAATTTGACCGGTAGAGGCGACGTAGTTGGCGCCATCAAATACCAAGATCTCTTTTCCTTGTTTTTTATAAAACCCAGCTTTTGTTTTTTGACCTAGATTTCCCATGCCAATTAAAGTCTGCACAACTTGAGGGACCTTAAAAATACGATAGAAGGGATCGCTTTGGAGATTGGTCTCCATGGTCTTCATAACATGTGCCATCGTATCAAGTCCAACGACGTCACTAGTTCTAAAGGTGGCTGATTTTGCACGACCTAATTTACTTCCTGTAATCGCATCGACTTCATCAAAGCCAAGTTGATATTTTTCAGCCTCGGCAAATACTGCCAAAATCGAAAATACACCGATTCGATTTGCTACAAAATTAGGCGTATCTTTTGCGCGAATCACGCCTTTGCCTAGAACTGAAGTCATAAAAGCTTCAAGACTATCAAGGACATCACTATCTGTTTCGCTCGTTGGAATCAATTCCAAAAGATGCATATATCGCGGCGGATTAAAGAAGTGGACTCCACAGAAACGTTTCTTTAGTTCGGAAGTAAATCCATTCGATAGTTCGGTAATCGAGAGGCCTGATGTATTCGTTGCAAAAATAGCATCTGAACGAATAAAGGGAGCTACTTTTTTGTAGAGATCGTGTTTCCAATCCATACGTTCTGCAATCGCTTCAATGACTAGATCGCATTCAAGTAAGCGCTCAAGGTCATTTTCATAATTAGCTGGCTCAATTAAGTTAGCTTCTTCACTATTACCAAGTGGGGCAGGCTTTAATTTTTTTAAGCCTTCAATCGCTTTAAGCGCTATAGCATTTTTGTTGCCAAGTTCAGGCTTATTATTGGGTAGATCGAACAATAAGACCGGAACTTTGGCATTGATGCAATGAGCAGCTATTTGAGCTCCCATGACACCCGCGCCAAGAATAGCGACGCGACGAATCGTATTATTTTTTTGAGTTAGATGGGTCATAGTATTTAATCAAAATAAAGCTGCATCAAGTGACATGAGCGTTGAGGAACCGGCGCGTGCAGATCGAATGTGATAGGCAGTCTCCGGAAGTAATTTTGCAAAATAGAAACGTGCAGTGGCGAGTTTTGCCTCGTAAAACGGATCGCCGCTGTTTTGTTTATCCAAAGCAATTTTTGCCATGCGAGCAAATAAATAGGAATAAACAAGGTGTCCGACTACTCGTAAGTATGGAACGGCAGCGGCACCGACCTCGTCAGCATTGGTCATGGCTTTCATGCCAAGTTCCATGGTCAATTTTTTAACTTTAGTGGCGATGTCTTCAAGCGGATCAACAAATTCTTTCATGTTGCGGCTTGATCCTTCATTATCAATAAAGTCTTCGACGATCTTGCCAAATTTTTTAAGTTTTGCACCCATATCACTGAGTACTTTTCGACCGAGTAAGTCGAGGGATTGAATGGTGTTGGTGCCCTCATAGATCATATTGATGCGAGCGTCACGGACAAACTGCTCCATACCCCATTCGGCAATAAAGCCGTGACCGCCAAATACTTGAAGACCCTCATTCGTGGCAGTAAAGGCGTTGTCAGTAATAAATGCTTTGACAATAGGCGTCAGTAACGTAATTAAATCAGAAACTTCTTCACGTTTTTTCTTGTCTGGATGGTTCTGCTCAATATCAATGAGTGTTGCAATCCAGTAGGTGAATGCACGGCCTGCTTCTGCATAGGCTCGCTGCGTTAGAAGCATACGTCGAACATCTGGATGAACGATGATTGGATCGGCCGCTTTCTCAGGTTCTTTTGCACCTTTTAAGCTGCGCATTTGTAAACGTTCTTTTGCATAAGCTGCAGAATTTTGGTAGGCAACTTCAGTGAGTCCCAAGCTTTGCATGCCTACACCTAAGCGAGCGGCATTCATCATGACGAACATTGCGTTTAGGCCTTTATGTGCTTCACCAACGAGTGTGCCAGTGGCGCCATCAAAATTCATGACGCAAGTTGCATTGGCGTGAATACCCATTTTGTGCTCAATCGCCCCGCAACTTAATGAATTGCGCTCTCCTGGCTCACCTTGTTCGTTTGGCAAGAACTTTGGAACAACGAATAGTGAAATTCCTTTGGTGCCCTTAGGGGCATCTGGTAGTCGCGCTAATACAAGATGAACAATGTTGTTGCTCATATCGTGTTCGCCACTCGAAATGAAAATTTTAGT
>CAYFKO010000031.1:0-9344 GCA_964343765.1 uncultured Polynucleobacter sp.
GCACTTGCCATTGGAGAAGGGTAGAAGGTTTGGACTTGATCCGCTCTAAAACCATTCTTTTTGAGCCAGAGTGCAAGATGCATCATGTCTTCATCGCTAGTGCCCGGATGAGCAGCAATAAAGTAAGGGATTAAGTATTGTTCTTTACCAGCTTCTTTTGAATATTTATCAAAAAGTTCTTTGAAACGATCGTAGGTGCCGATGCCTGGCTTCATCATTTTAGAAAGAGGGCCTTGCTCGGTATGTTCAGGGGCAATCTTTAGGTAGCCGCCAACGTGATGTGTCACAAGTTCTTTGATGTATGCAGGGGCTTTCACTGCGAGGTCGTAACGAAGGCCGGAGCCTATTAAAATTTTCTTAACGCCAGGCAACGAGCGTGCACGGCGATAAAGTTGAATGAGGGCAGTGTGGTCTGTATTTAAGTTCTGACAAATATCGGGGTAGACGCAAGAAGGTTTACGGCAATGCGCTTCAATCTCTTTTGATTTGCAAGCAATTCGATACATGTTGGCGGTTGGGCCACCTAAGTCAGAGATAACGCCTGTAAAGCCGGGAACTTTGTCACGGATCTCTTCGATTTCCCGAATGATGGAATTCGAGGATCGGTTCTGAATAATTCGGCCTTCATGTTCAGTAATGGAGCAGAACGTACAGCCACCAAAACAACCGCGCATGATATTCACGGAAAAACGAATCATTTCCCAAGCAGGGATTTTTGCTTTGCCATAACTAGGGTGAGGGGCGCGCGCATAAGGTTGATCAAAGACGAAATCCATTTCCTCTGTGGTGAGTGGAATAGGGGGAGGTGTTAACCAAACATCTCGAACCGAGGCGCCTTCACCATGACGTTGAACTAGCGCACGAGCATTACCAGGATTGGTTTCAAGATGGAGGATGCGGTTTGCATGAGCATACAGAACGGGGTCACGTTTGACGGCTTCGTAGCTCGGAAGCCGAATCACCGTTTTATCGCGTTCTAATTTTTGTTTAGGGCTTAAGTGCAAATGAACAATGGCAGGACTAGATGAGGAAGAATCTTCCTTCGCACATGATTGACCTTGCTCCTGAGCTTGTTCATCTGGTGTTTGATAGGGGTTGATATGCGGTTCAACTACACCGGGAGTGTCCACTTCAGTCGAGTCAATTTCTAAATAGCCGGGAGCAGGTTGCCTGCGAACAAACGCAGTGCCTCGAACATCGGTAATTGAGCTAATTGGCTCACCCTTAGATAAGCGATGAGAAATCTCGACGATGGCACGCTCAGCGTTCCCGTATAGCAGAATATCTGCTTTCGCATCAATCAAAATTGAGCGACGAACTTTATCTTGCCAATAGTCGTAATGGGCAATGCGGCGCAATGATGCTTCGATGCCGCCCATGACGATAGGAACGTCGGGGTAGGCTTCCTTACAACGTTGGGCATAAACTAAAGAACAACGATCAGGACGTTTACCACCTTCGCCGCCAGGTGTGTACGCATCGTCTTTGCGAACTTTACGATCCGCTGTGTAGCGGTTAATCATAGAGTCCATATTGCCAGCAGCAACGCCAAAATAGAGATTAGGTTTGCCAAGTACTTTAAATGGATCAGCCGATTGCCAATCAGGTTGAGCAATGATGCCAACCCGATAACCTTGAGATTCTAGAAGTCTGCCGATGATGGCCATGCCAAAACTTGGGTGATCGACGTACGCATCGCCAGTAACGATGATGATGTCGCAACTATCCCAACCAAGTTCATCCATCTCTTTTTTGCTCATTGGCAAAAAGGGGGCGCGACCGTAGCATTCCGCCCAATATTTTGGGAAGCTATCGAGGGCTGGGGCCGTCGGAATAGAGAGGAAATTGACAGGCGTATTCATGTTAGAGCCTTGATTTTAGGCGATTAAATGGATTGGTGCTCATAAAGTGGCAAAATCTCGGTTGTTTATTTTTTCTTAAATTTAGAGGTTTTGACTTGGATACCGCACTACAACAGATTGTTCAACGAATTGCTACGGAGTTATCAGTAAGACCGGTCCAAGTAGCCGCCGCAGTAGCCCTACTTGATGAAGGGGCAACAGTACCATTTATTGCGCGTTACCGAAAAGAAGTAACGGGTAATTTAGATGATTCGCAATTAAGAACATTAGAAGAACGCCTCTTTTATTTAAGAGAATTGGAAGCAAGGCGTGTTGCCATCCTAAATTCGATTAAAGAGCAGGGTAAATTAACCGACGAATTAGAAAAATCGATTCTAGCGGCGACCACCAAGCAAGAGTTAGAAGACTTGTATTTGCCTTACAAGCCTAAACGCCGCACACGCGCAATGATTGCCAAAGAGGCAGGATTAGAGCCACTTGCACGAGCATTGATAGAGGATCCAAAATTAGATCCGCAAATTGAAGCGCAACAATACGTCAATGACAAACCTGTAGCCGAAGGTGGCGTGCCGGATGTTAAAGCAGCGTTAGATGGCGCAAGAGATATTTTGGCAGAAGAGTTTTCAGAAGATGCCAAATTGTTAGGGGATTTACGTGAATATTTATGGCAGCATGGCATTTTGGCTTCTAAAGTTGCTGAAGGCAAAGAATTAGCAGAAGAAGAAAAGTTTCGAGACTATTACGACTATGCCGAACCAATTCGATTGATTCCATCGCATCGCGCCTTGGCATTATTCCGAGGTCGTAATGCAGGTGTGTTGCATCTTAAATTAGGATTGGGTGAAGAATTGGATGCACAGGTGCCGCATCCATGTGAACTCAAAGTAGCAAGTCATGTTGGGATATCGCAACTCGGACGACCTGCCGATAAATGGCTAGGTGAGGTTTGTCGATGGGCATGGCGCGTTAAGATTCTCTTGCATCTTGAGATTGCCTTACTTACACAATTGCGCGAGGCTTCAGAAACTGAAGCGATTCGGATTTTCTCAAAGAATCTTCATGAGTTATTGCTGGCGGCACCTGCTGGTCCGCAGGTGGTAATGGGCGTGGACCCAGGAATTCGAACGGGTTGCAAGGTGGCAGTAGTTGATCAGACGGGTAAGTTACTTGAAACCAGCACGATCTATCCACACGAACCACGACGTGATTGGGATGGTTCACTCGCTGTGTTAGGAGCATTGGCTATTAAGCATTCCGTTACCTTGGTAGCGATTGGTAATGGAACGGCGAGTCGCGAAACCGATAAATTAGTTAAAGAATTAATTAAAAAGTTGCCGACTATTCAGAAGCTTGTGGTGAGTGAGGCGGGGGCGTCGGTTTATTCAGCATCAGAACTTGCTGCGCACGAATTCCCAGATTTAGACGTTTCATTACGAGGTGCTGTATCGATTGCTCGTCGTTTACAAGATCCGTTGGCAGAATTAGTCAAGATTGAGCCCAAAGCTATTGGTGTTGGGCAATATCAGCATGATGTGAACGCATTTCAATTAGCAAGAAGTCTAGATGCAGTGGTTGAGGATTGTGTGAATGCGGTTGGCGTTGATTTGAACACTGCATCTGCACCTTTGCTTTCAAAGGTATCAGGTCTAAATACAACCTTAGCGAAAAACATTGTGAGTTATCGCGATGCAAATGGGCGTTTTGGCTCGCGTAAGAAATTACTCGATGTGCCACGTTTAGGTGAAAAAGCGTTTGAACAAGCAGCGGGCTTTTTGCGAATTGTGGATGGTGATAATCCGCTGGATCAATCAGCAGTTCACCCAGAGGCGTATCCGGTGGTTGAAAAAATTCTTGCCAAAATTAACAAGCCCATTAAAGAGGTAATGGGAAATCCAGAACTGGTTAAGCAAGTATCACCCACAGAGTTTGTGGATGAGAAATTTGGTTTATTAACAATCAAAGATATTTTGCAGGAGTTGGTCAAGCCAGGAAGAGATCCACGCCCAGAATTTAAAACGGCCTCCTTTGATGAAGGAGTCGAAGAGATTCATCAATTGGTTCCAGGAATGATTCTGGAAGGTGTGATTACGAATGTGGCTGCGTTTGGCGCATTTGTGGATATTGGTGTGCACCAAGATGGATTGGTTCATGTTTCTGCGCTAGCCGATAAATTTGTCAAAGATCCGCATGAAGTAGTGAAGGCGGGTCAGGTAGTTAAGGTTAAAGTTTTGGAAGTGGATGTCAAACGTCGACGGATTGGTTTGACGATGCGTATGTCGGATACGCCAGGGGCTAGTCAGGCTAAGCCGAGTGGTGATAGAGTGTCATCAGGGGCGCTGAAACGTTTTGAGAAACAGCCCGCCTCTGTAGGTAATTCGGCAATGGCGGATGCCTTTGCAAAACTAAAAATTAAATAATGACCCTCATTCGATTGCACTGGCTAGCTAAAACCCGATGGTTTCAATTCCAAAGGATTATCAAGCGATTGCAGTCCATCTTAGTGATCCTTGGTATGGGCCTCTTGCTGAGTTCATGTGCAACTCAGCAAAGTAAGGTTAATCAAGCGATGGTGGCTTTCAAGCGCGGTGATGTTGAAAACGTCGCACGAATGCTAGATGAAGCAATTCCAGAAAAAAACAATGTCTATTATTTAGAGCGCGGAACGGTGATGCGCCTTTTGGGTCCTAATCGATTGTCGGAGAGTACTAAATCACTTTTAATTACGGACGAAGTACTTCGCAATTCAGAAATGAAACGAATGTCTCTGAGTGGTTCCTTAAGTTCGATTGGTGGATATTTTCTGAGTGAAGGTATTGGGAAGCAATACGAACTCAAAGGCTATGAAGGAAGCTTGTTGGCTTACCACATCGCTTTAAATCACGTGTTGCAGGGGCGGTGGGATCTTGCCCGAATCGAGATCATGAAGATGGTTAAGCGAGAGCAGGATTTGGCAAGCTTTAATCAAAAGAAATATGACGCCATTGAATTAGAACGTCGAAAAGGCGTAAAAGATATGCCTGCAGGAACGATGATTAATACCAGCGTACAAGCTGGTAATCCAGTCATCGGCGGGTATCCAGTTAACACCTTGAATGATCCTGAGGTATTGCAATTAAAAAACTCGTATCAAAGTGCGGCGGCACATTATTTAGCGGGCTTTATTTTTGAGCAACAAGGTGAACCTTCTTTAGCGGCTCCAGGCTATCGTCAAGCGATTGAACTCAGACCTGGTTCGCCATTTCTGAAAGAGGCGCTAGGTAGCTTGGATGCTAATTTGGCAAAAAATGGCGATTCTGGCAAAACCGACACGCTCATCATTGTTGAGACAGGATTTTTGCCGTTTATTGATACCTTTAAAGTGAACCTCCCGATTCCAGCGGGTAGAACTCCTAAGATTGTGACAATTGCCTATCCTTACATTCAGCCTAATACTGAGCGATTTAATCCAACACGATTGTCGATTGGTAATCAGGTACTTAATCCACAATTAATTGCCAACATTGATGCGATGGTGAGGCGTGATTTAAAAGATGAAATGCCAGGTTATATTTTGCGAGGAACTTCTCGAGCGATTGCATCGGTAGTTGCGCAAATCGTCGCAGAGCGATCTGCTGCATCCTTAAGTCGAGATCGAAATCAAGGGGCTTTACTTGGCGCGATTGCAAGTATTGCAACGGGTGTGGCGATGTCGGCAGTTAATTCAGCGGATGTTCGCCATTGGACAACCTTGCCAGCGGGAATTTACATGGCACGCGCTAATTTGCCGAGTGGGCCACAAAATCTGACAATTTCGACGCCTTTTGGATCACAGATAACGAAGGGTGTAACGGTCAGTGGTAAAAAAGCAGTAGTTTATATACGAGTGTTTCAGAATACGGCAACGGTGATGAGTTCTGCGCTTTAGTTGTAGAAAAGTGTTTAAAACGTTAACTTTTACTCGACATAAACGTTAATTAAAATAGTACCTATAAGGAAGGTTCTCAAAATGAATCGATTACTAATCAAAACATTGCTAGTTATTGCAACGATAGGATTGGCCGCTTGCGCATCAGATTTGGATAAGCGGATGGTTCGAATGGGAAATACGAGTGACTTTAAGGTGTCCGAGCTCAAGCGTGCCGACGTGAATGGTTTATTAAAAGTCCAAGTTCAAGTTGAAAATACGGGGAATTCGAAACCAGTTTCCTATCGATTTCGTTGGGTAGATCAAGCTGGCATGATGGTAGGTGGAGTTGAAGGATGGAAACCCTTGCCGGTAGAAAAAGGACGAATTGAGATTATTGAAGGTGTTGCGCCAACGCCTGAAGCAAAAGATTTCCGACTTGAGTTAAATTCATACTAAATAAAGTGAGTGAGGTTGATATGAAACAGAATACGATTAAAACATTCCGATTGGCGGTTTTGGGGGTGAGTATTGCAGGCTTAGTTGGTTGTGCAAGTGGCCCGGACGTGAGTTATGTTGACTCTAAGAAAGTAGAAACTGTCAATGTGGATTTTGGATCAACCGATCTTCAAAGCATTGCAGAGGCAATGACTCGCTCGCTCTTGCAGGCTAAAGCAATTACAGGCTCAAAAGAAGCGCCATTAATCACGGTAGCTGAAGTCAAGAACAAAACAGCAGAATATATAGACACGCGCATGATCACGTCAAAAATTGAAACGCAACTCTTGAAAAGTGGTCAAGTGCAATTTGCAGTTCGCGCAAGAGACATGAAGGGGCAAAACGAAGAGATAGCACGTCAAAATGATTCAGGTATGTATAACCAAGAGACGATTGCTAAACGTGGCAATATGCGTGGCGCAAAATACCGAATTGAAGGTGAGATAGGCTCAATCGTTAAAACCAACAACAATGTAAAAGATGTTTTTTATCAGTTCACATTGCGTCTCATTAATAACGAGACTGGAACTTATGAGTGGGCTGATGAGAAAGAAATTCGTAAGCAACAAAAGCGTTAATTAAAAGATGAATCAAATGTATCTTCGAGGCTTATTGGGATTTATTGCGGCGATTGGATTTTCAGCAATTGCTCTAGCGCAGGGGCTTGAACCCAAAGCTGGTTCAGCGCCGGCTGCTGGTTTTGTGGCGAGTCCTGAAGAGAAGATTATCGACAAAATTCCAAATTCGATAGTGGTGACTGATTTAGCTTACCTGAAGGGTTTTCTGGTGAAAGAAGTTCCTGGATCGATGGTGGTCACCGAGTCTGAGGGTAAGGCCAATAAAAAAGTTCAGAAAAAAAAGTACGTTGATTATCTGGAGCTTAAATCGTATTCACTGGCTTTAAGAAATGCCCTAACTAAAGAGGGATACACTTTATTAGATTCTGGTGAGCAGATACAAATCGTCGGTAAAGATCAGCTCTCAATTCAAGAGGAGTTGAGCAAGAGAGGAGAGGCTGGCGAATTTGGTAAAGCGGAGTTTCTTTTATTTGGGCAAGTAGTAGATGTCTTGCCAACGGTGACGGATACGACCATGTCCAATGGTGCGGTTTTGTATAAAAGAGGATTAGACGTCACGATAAATTACAAATTAATCGATTTGGTGACAATGGAGTCTTTATCGTCGTTTTTGATGACGGGTTCTGGCGTTGATTCTCAGTTGATTGAAGCGGGTACGTCTGGTGCGTATGAATTAAATCGTATGAAGCTCAATAAAGACATTGAAGACACTTTGGTCAAGAAAATGGTCAAGGCGATCTTTGAAAAAGGCGTTCTCATGGACCGCAAATCTCGTATGAGCAGTGCCGTCAAACCAAAAGCGGACGCCAATGCAACGTCACCAACAACTCAGGCAACGCCAGCAATCAGTTCAAGTCCGATTAAGTAAGGTTTTGAATTAAAGACCGTTTGGTCGAATGAGGCCCACTGCGAGACCTTCGATGCCAAAATTGACATCTCGATCATTGACGATGATCGGTTCAAAGTCTGGGTTTTCAGCAATCAACTGTATTTGAATGCCATCTTTCGTTTTGGATTTTTGCCAACGCTTGACGGTCACTTCATCATCAAGTCTTGCCACAACGATGTCACCATTGTGAGCTTCAGTGGTTTTCTTGACGGCCAAATAATCACCATCCAGGATGCCTGCGTCGCGCATACTCATTCCGCGAACTTTTAAAAAATAGTCAGCACCTTTACTAAAAATGTCTGGACTTACAGGGATGTGTTTTTCAACGTTTTCAACGGCAAGTATTGGTGCGCCGGCAGCCACTCGTCCGATGAGTGGGAGAGCCATTTGTTGAAAGGCTTCTGTCGGTAGCGTTAATTGTTCTGCAGCACGGCGAAGTGCTTGTGCTAAACGGATTCCGCGAGATGTACCTGGGCTTAGCTCTAAATAACCTTTTTTAGCAAGCGCACGTAAATGCTCTTCAGCGGCATTGGCGGACGCAAAGCCTAGGCGTTGAGCAATTTCTGCGCGCGTAGGAGGAACGCCGGTTTCCTGAATGCTGGACTGAACAAGTTCCAAGATTTCTTCTTGGCGAGCGGTCAATTTAGGCAGATTCATCATATCCATTACTTTCCTGTGGAAATATCCATACTGTGACTATATACAGTTTTTTAGATAATTTCAATAAGTATTTGATATGAATACAAAACTTTAATTTCTTAGATAATGAAAGGGTCTATAAAACTACAGAAATACTAAAAATGGCAGAAATACTTATTTTGGGTATGGGAGGCACAATCGCAGGCTTGGCTGCAAAGCCAGGTGAAGACCCTCTAAATTACAAGGCTGGGCAGGTCGCCATTGACGATTTGCTAAAGGGCGTATCGATTGATTCAAGTCTGACTCTGCGAAGTCGGCAAATAGCCAACATCAATAGCTGCAACGTGACAGAGTCTTTATTGTTCGAGTTAGGTAATGCGGTTAGGGATGGCCTGAAGGATCCGGCGGTGCAAGGAATTGTGGTGACACACGGAACCGACACGATGGAAGAGACTGGGCTATTTCTTCATTTAACCTGCGGCAAGCTAGCAAGCGAAAGTAAAAAGGTTGTTGTGTTGACAGGAGCCATGTTGCCTGCCAATGTTTCTGGTGCCGATGGGCCGGCAAACCTTGCAAAATCAGTGCTCCTAGCGGCAAAAGGTCCTACCGAATTGGGGTTTGAGATTGATGGTGGTGTGATAGGTGTGTTTGGCGATAAGGTGATTGCCGCTAAGGATTACGTCAAGCGTCATGCCTCGCAAATCGACGCGCCTGTCATGAATTCAGTTGTCCTGAGTCAAGCTCGATTAGTGGAACTAAATCCAGTTTGGGAGTTGCCAATTCCCAAAATCGGAAAGTGGCCTTGGGTGGAAATTTTGACTAGTCACTATGGTGCTAAGCCGGCACTGTACGAATTTTTAGTGAGTCAAGCCGTTGATGGGGTGGTGATTGCTGGAACTGGGCAGGGGAATATTCATGAAAATATTCTGCAAGTTATTGAAAATCATAGAGAAAAACGAATTCCGGTCGTCCGTGCAACTCGAACGGCTTTAGGG
>CAYFKO010000031.1:9354-13986 GCA_964343765.1 uncultured Polynucleobacter sp.
GTATGTGAAGTTTGGGGTTCCCCAGAATGATGAGCACTATGGGATGGTCGCAGCGGGTTACCTCAGTCCTCCTAAAGCAAGGGTAGCCTTGCAACTAGCCTTGGCAGCAGCTTCTCAAGATAAGTCTTTGGATTGGAAGAAAATTTTTGCTACAATAGCGGGCTAAGCTGTAAATTAGTCGTATTACTACAATTTGTTTATTTACCCCTTGCTACACCGTGAGGTTGATTTGCCGAAAGGTTAAAAAACCTTAGACGCCGGGTAGCTTTAACCATAAGGAGTGTTTGATGCGTCATTACGAAATCGTATTCATCGTCCATCCGGACCAAAGCGAGCAGGTTCCTGCGATGATCGAGCGCTATAAAGGCGTTTTGTCAGCTGCAGGCGGCAAGATTCATCGAGTTGAAGATTGGGGCCGTCGTCAAATGGCTTACATGATCGACAAACTTGCAAAAGCTCATTACGTTTGCCTAAACATTGAATGTAACCAAGCAACTCTTGAAGAGTTGGAGCATGCATTCAAGTTTAATGATGCCGTTTTACGTCACCTCGTTATCAAGATGAAGAAAGCTGAAACAGAGCCTTCTATCATGATGAAGGAAGTTGCACGTGAAGAGGCTCGTAAAGCTCAACAGATGGAGGCTCCAGCCGCTTAATGGCAGGAACGCAGCCGAGCTTGAATCATCTCAAGCTGACCGCAATCCTAGTTGCCAAAGATGCGCTTCGATACACACCCTCGGGACAAGCTGTTTTAAATTGCCAATTGCACTATCAAGGGCAAGTAACAGAAGCAGAAATTCCAAGGAACGTCGAAATGAACATCGCGGCAATCATCATTGGTCCAGGTTATCGGACCATCGAAATGATGGAAATAGGGCAGTCAGCAACGTTTGAGGGATTTTTAGCTCATAAGAGTCTGCGAAGCCAAGCGCTAGTCTTTCATATAACGAATATCAATTTTTAAATTAAGGAAACCATCATGGCTTTCGGAAAAAAACCTGACTTCAAAAAGAAGCCCGCACAAAATCCATTATTCAAACGTAAACGTTTTTGCCGCTTTACAGTAGCTGGCGTTGATCAAATCGATTACAAAGATGTTGATACGCTCAAAGATTTCATCGGTGAAAACGGCAAGATTACACCTGCTCGTTTAACAGGTACTAAAGCACGTTATCAGCGTCAATTGGACACTGCAATCAAACGCGCACGTTTCTTGGCTTTATTGCCGTTCACAGATCAACATAAGAACTAATCGGGAGTTACGTACATGCAAGTTATTCTTCTTGAAAAAGTCGCCAATTTAGGTAACTTAGGCGATGTTGTACGCGTTAAAGATGGTTACGCACGCAACTTCCTCATTCCACAACGTATGGCTCGCCGTGCAACTGAGACAGCAATTGCTGACTTTGAAGCACGTCGCGCAGAACTTGAAAAAATTGCTGCTGAAAAACTCGCTGCTGCTCAAGCAGTTGGTGAAAAACTCAGCGGTTCAACTGTTCAAATCAGCCAAAAAGCTGGTGTTGATGGTCGTTTGTTCGGTTCTGTTACTAACCATGACATTTCTGAAGCATTGTCAGTAAAAGGCTTCAAAGTTGAAAAGGGTGCAGTTCGTTTACCGAACGGTCCTTTGAAGACTGTTGGCGATTTCACAGTTGCAGTGGCATTGCACACTGATGTGGTTGTTGATGTAACTGTGCAAGTGATTGGCGAACAAGCTTAAGACACATGTCTTTGGCAGATAACGCCCGATCCATGAACTCCATGAGTGGAGAAGATCGGGCTGTTCAAGCCTTAAAAGTACCACCACATTCCGTCGAGGCTGAGCAATCGGTACTCGGCGGTTTGCTTTTGGACAACTCATCTTGGGATTGGGTTGCCGACATTATTGGTGAGCATGATTTTTATCGTCCAGAGCATGGACTGATTTTTCAGTCGATTGGGCGCTTAATTAATTCCAATCAACCTGCTGATGTTCTGACGGTTCATGAAGAGCTCAAGAAAACGGGCATCGCAGAAACCTATGGTATTTCCTACCTCAATCAATTAGCAGCGAATACGCCAAGTGCGGCAAACATTCGTGGGTATGCGCAGATCATTTCAGATCGCAGCATTTTGCGACGGTTGATTCAGGTAGCAGATAACATTGCGAACTCAGCGTTTACCAATGACGGTAAAGCGGTTCGCACATTGCTTGATGAAGCCGAGTCTCGTATTTTGGCCATTGGTCAAGAGGGATCACGTAAAGCAGATTATTTAGAGATTGAAGATCTCATGACGGAGGCGATTGCCAAAATTCATGAGTTATATGAGCGTGATGCCACTTCAGATATTACGGGTGTTGCTACTGGATTTGTTGATTTAGATCGACAAACGAGTGGGCTGCAAAAGGGTGATTTGGTTATCGTGGCAGGAAGGCCCAGTATGGGCAAGACAGCGTTCTCAATCAATATTGCCGAAAACGTTGCCATCAAAGAAGGCTTGCCAGTTCTCATTTTCTCGATGGAAATGGCGGGCGCTCAGTTAGCAACACGTATGTTGGGTTCGGTTGGTAAGGTTGATCAAGGGAAGTTACGAACTGGCAAATTGAGTGACGAAGAGTGGCCGCGTGTTACCGAAGCAATTGGTGTGCTCAGTAAAGCACCGATTCTGATTGATGAGACGGGTGCATTAAATTCACTAGAGCTTCGCGCACGCGCAAGACGTATGGCGCGTAAATGGGGTCAGGTAGGATTGATTGTGATCGATTATTTGCAGTTGATGACCGGTATTAATAGTGGTGCTGGTGGCGATAACCGTGCAACCGAAATTTCTGAGATCTCCAGGTCGCTCAAAGCGCTTGCCAAAGAAATGCAATGCCCAGTCATTGCTTTATCGCAGTTGAATCGTGGATTGGAGCAACGTCCGAATAAACGTCCTGTGATGTCTGATTTACGCGAATCCGGTGCGATTGAGCAAGATGCTGACGTTATATTGTTTATCTATCGTGATGAGGTTTACCACCCTGATACCACCACGGAGAAGGGTGTGGCAGAAGTCATCGTTGGTAAACAGCGTAATGGCCCAATCGGTACCGTTAAATTGTCATGGCAAGGTCAGTACACTAAGTTTGATAATTTGGCTCTTGGCGCAATACCCAACTTCGGTGGCTACTCCAGTGGTGGTGGCGATCCTGGCAATTTCTCGCCATTCTAAAAAGCGCATAGCTGTTTAATTTGTTACGACGCGTCTAGATTCGGTATAGCGCTGAGCCCAATAGGGATTGCGGATTTCGTCAACACGTACAGTGCCACCCGTGGATGGAGCATGAACAAAGCGACCTTTACCCACATAAATACCGACATGCGAGTGGCTTTGCCCCATCGTATTAAAGAATACTAAGTCTCCAGGGGAAGGTGGTTTATCTTCTAGCGAAAACCCAATTTTGGCCATATCAAATGTGGTTCTTGGGAGTTTCTTTTGGCGACTTTTATCTACCACGTAGACTACGAGGCCGCTACAGTCAAATCCACCAGCGGGGGTATTGCCACCCCATTTGTAAGGGGTGCCAATTAAACCAATCGCAGTGATCGACACATCCTCTAGGCCAGCGCTGGTTTCTTTGGAAAAGTCAGGGAGGCGTGAGAGGTAATTATTTTTATTCGATTGAGTCGAAAGCAATCCGCAGCCTGATAACAAGAGTATCAGGCTGAGGGTGATGAAGCGTTTATAAAATATCCGCCGCATGATCTGCCAGTCTTGAACGTTCGCCACGGGCGAGCGTTACATGACCACTATGCCTCCATCCTTTAAAGCGATCCACAACATAGGTTAAACCAGACGAGCCTTCCGTTAGATAAGGCGTATCAATCTGTGCAATGTTACCTAAACATATTAATTTTGTACCTGGACCTGCACGAGTGACAAGTGTTTTCATTTGTTTAGGGGTTAAGTTTTGCGCTTCATCAATAATGACGAACTTACTGACGAAGGTACGACCACGCATGAAGTTCATACTTTTCACTTTGATACGGGAACGAATCAATTCTTGTGTAGCGGCACGACCCCATTCACCAGCGCTATCATCGCTGCGGTGAAGTACTTCGAGGTTGTCATCGAATGCGCCCATCCAAGGTTGCATTTTTTCTTCTTCTGTACCTGGTAAGAAGCCAATGTCTTCACCCACAGGGACAGTTGCGCGCGTAATGATGATTTCGTTATAGCGTTTGCTATCCAGAACTTGCTCAAGGCCGGCTGCAAGGGCTAGTAATGTTTTACCAGTGCCCGCTTGACCCAAGAGTGTCACAAAATCAATGTCTGGATTCATGAGAAGATTCATTGCAAAATTTTGCTCACGGTTGCGTGCTGTGATGCTCCACACATTATTTTTCTGATGAGAAAAATCTTTCAGTGTCTGAAGCAATGCAGTTTTGCCATTAATCTCTTTGACTTGTGCGTAAAACGGCGAGCTACCATCAGAATTTTCTTGATAGACAAATTGATTGACCATCATTGCAGAAACGAGAGGGCCGGTCACGCGATAGAACATGGCACCGGATTTACTATCGTTCCAGCTCTCCATGCCTTTGCCATGTTTAGGCCAAAAATCTGCTGGCAGTGTTAGTACGCCTGAGTACATCAAGTCGCGGTCTTCTA
>CAYFKO010000032.1:0-13759 GCA_964343765.1 uncultured Polynucleobacter sp.
GAACTCGGTCAATCAGTTCACCTTCATGGTTGCTTTGGAATGCTGAGAGCCCAACACCGGCAGCCGATGCCTGTTTTTCTAGTGCAACATGAATGTCATTGAGGGTGGTGTTGCCGTAGATGTGGGGTTCACGGGTACCTAGCAAATTGAGATTAGGCCCTTGTAATACAAGAACTGATAACTTTTTATCGTTATTTGCGCTTATCTTCTGCGAATTTGCGGTATTCAATTGAGTTGCCCGTAGTGATCAATATGGGTTTAAGTATACCCTTGAACACACTCAAGACCAAGAAAATAAGGATAAATACGTCAACTTAACCCTAAATTTGAATCAAATATCGCTTAAATATCGCCAAATCTAAGATGCCATACCTACATTATCTTTCACTAACTTCAATAAAAATAATCATTTAAGTATTGATTTAATCTCTTCTTCGCTTATCTTCCCTAATTTTGTTATTTTGGACTCACCCTCTGGGCTTAGGATCACGGTAAATGGTAAGCCTCCTGTGGAGTTACCCAAACGCTTTGACCAGTTGCTGCCATCTATACCACCGATGACGATTTGATATGGAACAGGGGTTTTTTTCAGAAAATCACGTATGTTAGAGGGTGAATCGATACCAATGCCGACAAATATGACATTTTTAGTACTGTATTCCTCACTAAGTTTAGACAACATTGGCATTTCTTCGACGCAAGGAGGGCACCAAGAACCCCAAAAATTCACTAAAACGGTCTTTCCTTGCCAGTTTTTCGCATTGACTGGTTTTCCTTCAGGATCTTTCCATTCAGTATTTAAAAATTCTGCCCAAAGTTCATTTTTAATCGCCGTCGTTTGTAAATCGGTGGAGGGACTCAGAATTTTGGAAGCCCCCCAGCCTAAAAATAGGCTTACTAGCGCAACGATTAGCAAGATTGGAACGAGTCCCAAGCGACCAGACTTTTTGTTATCTTGATTTAATTGTTCGGTCATTTGTATTCCTTCGCTAAAATCCAAACATGCACTTACATATACTCGGCATTTGCGGCACCTTCATGGGAGGTATTGCAGCCATCGCCCGACAAGCGGGACACAAAGTTACTGGCTGCGATGCCAATGTTTACCCTCCAATGAGCACTCAGCTCGAGGCGCAGGGAATTTCCTTAATTGAGGGATTCTCTGCAGATCAATTGTCACTCAAACCAGACTTGTTTGTCATTGGTAACGTTGTTTCCCGTGGCAATCCACTGATGGAAGCAATTTTGAACGAAGGCTTGCCTTATGTATCAGGTCCGCAGTGGCTGGGTGAGCAAGTGTTATCAAAGCATCATGTGTTGGCAATTGCTGGCACCCACGGCAAAACCACAACAACCGCCATGTTGACGTGGATTTTGCATGCCAATGGCTTGAACCCAGGTTATTTGATTGGCGGTGTCCCAAATAATTTTGATGTTTCAGCGCGACTTGGTGAAAAACCGGCACAGTTAAAGCGTCCATTGTTTGTCATTGAGGCCGATGAGTACGACACAGCTTTTTTTGATAAGCGCAGTAAGTTTGTCCATTACCGACCAAGTACTGCGATCTTAAATAATTTGGAATTTGATCACGCGGATATTTTTGCGGATCTTGCTGCCATACAAACGCAGTTTCATCATTTGGTTAGAACCGTGCCATCAAAAGGATGTCTAGTGGTCAATGGTGAGGACCCTAATTTAATTCCTGTGTTGGAAAAAGGCTCTTGGACACCCGTTGAAAAATTCGCACAGAACGAAAAACAATTAGGATCAGCGGCTTCTGAATGGGCTTATATTCCTCAAGCAAATGATGGCTTTAAAGTGCTTCATCAAGGCAAAGAAGTAGCGGAGGTTGTCTGGGATACAAATGCTTGTGTCGCTGGTCGACATAATCAACTAAATGCATTGGCAGCAATTGCTGCGGCTCATCATGTTGGTGTTTCACCAGCGGATGCCGCGAAGGCACTAGGTAGTTTTAAAAATGTCAAACGTCGCCTTGAAGTTATTGGATCGGTGAATGATATTACGGTCTATGATGATTTTGCCCATCACCCAACTGCGATTACAACCACTGTCGATGGCCTTCGTCGTCGAATTGGTCAATCGAGATTGCTAGCAGTTCTTGAGCCTCGTTCGAACACCATGAAATTAGGTGTCATGAAAACTCAGTTACCAGCTAGTTTGCATGAGGCAGATTTGGTATTTGGTTATGGCGCGCTTGAAGGCAAGGATGCTCTGGGTTGGGATTTAGGTGAAGCCCTTGCGCCGCTCGGGGAAAAAGCACAAGCGTTTAATCAAATTGATCAGTTGGTAAGTGCTGTGGTCGAAAAAGCTAAACCAGGAGATCATATTTTGGTCATGAGCAATGGTGGTTTTGCGGGCGTCCATCAGAAGATTTTGAAAGCCTTATCGTAATCATGCATTTTTTGTATGAAGAAGGCGGTGAGATAAAGGCCGCAACATTACTGGGTGATGCATCCATCAATGCAGATTCTTGGCAGGTGGAGACACCGCATGGTAAGCGTATAAAGTTACGCGCCAAAGATGTGTGGATGCAATTTAAAGAGCCGAATGCTAGTGATCTACTGGAAGAGGCAAATCGACTAGCGGGCGAGGTCGATATGGATCTTTTATGGGAGTGCTCACCCGATACCGAATTTAAATATGACCATGTTGCGCGAGAGTATTTTGGGGATTCTGTTGCCAGCGTTCAATTAGCAGCGTTAGCAATAGCACTTCAAGCAGCACCGATTTATTTTCGACGTAAAGGTCGTGGAAATTTTCAGCGAGCTCCCGAAGATCAATTGAATGCTGCCAAAGCTGCGGTCGAGCGTAAAAAGAATGAGGCAATTATTCAGGCGGGATGGGAAGCTCAATTAATTGCTGGAGAGTTGCCCGATGAGTTAAAAACGATGGGCGTGCAGTTGTTACTCTCTCCTGATAAGAATGGTATTGCTTATAAAGCCTTGGCAGGGGCCGCACAAACTTTGGGTCTTAGTAATGCCGCACTCTTGGTCAAGGTTGGTGCAATTGCTTCAACGCTTGCTGTGCACCAAACTAAATTTTTAAAAGAACATTTTCCTAAGGGTGTGCAATTTCCTGCTGACACTCACGTCAGTCAATCACATTGGCAAGCTATTTCAGCAGAATTACCCGTGGCAGAGGTCAACGCATTTTCTATTGATGATGCAATGACCACAGAAATTGATGATGCTTTTTCGGTGACGAAATTATCTGAAGATCGCTATCAGGTTGGGGTTCATATTGCTGCCCCAGGGTTGTTAATTAAACGCGACGATGCACTCGATGCCATTGCTCGCAAACGCTTGTCGACGGTGTACTTTCCTGGCGGCAAAGTGACGATGTTGCCGCAAGAGGTGATTTCTATTTTTTCGTTAGCGGCAAATAATGGTGATATCAACGTGCCGGATGCTGCTAGTAGTGCTCTAGTAGCGCGTCCAGCTTTATCGTTATATGTCTACATTAATTCGAATGGCGAACTTCTCGCTGAAAATGAAAATGCGCCAATTACAAAAGTTGAGTGCGTACCAATTGCCGCAAATTTACGCTTGCATGAATTAGAGGGGATTGATGAAGAATCGCTCAATGCTGATTCGGTAAGTGACTCGTATCCATTTAAAAAAGAACTTGCCCTATTGTGGAGAGCAGCTAAAAATTTCCATGCCCAACGCCAAGAAAAGCGAGTGTCATTTGGTCAGCGCCCAGAAAAACTAGGTTCGCCAGATCCTTTAGCGCTTTTAAAAGATTTCAATTTTGATTTGATGAATGAAGCGGGTGAAGTTTTTCAGAGTGAGTTATCAGAGCAAGTCACTCAGGATGTCGCCAAATGGCAAGTAGGAATTAGTGCAAGAGCAAGAGGGTCAGTTATTGATACGATTGTTGCCGAATGGATGATTTACTGCAACAGTACTTGGGGCAGTATGTTAGCCGCGCATGATGTACCAGCGATCTATCGTGCTCAGCAAGGATGGGGTGCGCAACGAACCAGAATGCAGACTTCACCATGTCGTCATGAAGGTTTGGGCGTTGAAAACTACGCCTGGTGCACATCGCCACTTCGTCGCTATTCAGATTTGGTTAATCAATGGCAATTAATTGCCATGGCTCAAAACGGCGTGACGGCTAAATTGGTCGCGCCCTTTGCTCCCAAAGACAGTCAATTGATGGCAATTGCTGCAGATTTTGATGCAACCTATGGCGCTTATGGTGAGCATCAAACTATATTAGAGAAATATTGGTGCTTACGTTGGCTGGCACAACAAGGATTGCCTTGGAAAGGTATGGCTCGTACTCTGAAAGAAGGCAATGTCCGTTTAGAAGAAATTCCCTTACGTATTTTTGTTCCAGAGTTATCAACTCAGCCTAGAGGAGTTCGAGTGGAATTAGAAATCGTCCAAACAGATCTCTTAGAGCTTAGTGCGAGTGCGCGCGTAATTAAGATTTACCAAGATCAAGTAGATAGCTTGCAAGAATTAGAGGATGAAGAAAATCCTATGTCACCAACTTCATCGCAACCAAGCTTGAATGAGTCAATCGATGAAAGCCCTAAAACAGATGGTGCTTGAGTTACCTCGTTTAGTCTTCAAGCAATTTTTTGCTGATATTTTTCCTCTCGGTTGGTGGAAAAAGCCTCTAGCCGTTGCATTGGGTGTTTCATTATTGATTCATGGGATATTGCTAGCAATCCGTTGGCAGCAGGATAGTCTAGAAGAAAAGCGCTTAAAAACACCGCTATCGGTAGTGTTAATTAATTCACATAGTTATGTTGCACCACTTAAGCCTAAGCGTTTAGCGCAGGCAGATTTAAATGGTGGTGGAGATGCAAGTAATTCTGTTGCCAGTGCATTAAAGCGCGCAGATCCGGGAGTGGCCCAAAAGTTAGAGAGTTTGCAAAAAGAGCAAACGCAGTTGCTATCAACGCTTGGACAAAAACAGAAAAGTGCTAATGAGACGAGTTTTGGTGCGAGTAAGGTCGATAAAACCGAGCGAGATCCGTTCGAAGCTGAATTAGCACAACGTTTAGTGCGGGAGGGGCAGCAGCCTCGCAAGGCGATTCTGACTGCAACGAGTGCTAAATCGGTTGTGTATGCGCAATACTATGATGCTATGCGTCGCAAAGTTGAAAAATACGGCACGGATTATTTTCCAAGAGCAAATGGCCGAGCACTTTATGGAAGTTTGATTATTCTCGTGAGTGTTAGTTCAACTGGCAAGTTATTAGCCAAGCCTGAGATTAAACGCTCTTCAGGAATTCCTGACTTAGATCGACAAGCATTGGCCATTGTGGAAGGGTGTGCGCCGTTTGGTAGGTTTTCTGGAGCGATGGCCAGGCAGTTAGATGTTATTGACTGGATTGCAACCTTTGATTTTATGAAAGGTGCCAATGGAACCAAGCTTGAACTCAAGGATGTCAGAAATCAGTAGAATCGAGTTATGAATACCTCTAGTGATTCTCAAAAGCCATACTGCAATCCAAGTGACTACCCGGGCCTGGATGTTTATGCCGTTGTTGGTAATCCGATTGCTCATAGTCGCTCCCCTGAAATTCATGCGATGTTTGCTGAGCAAACTAATCAAGCAATTCATTATGGAAAGTTATTTAGTGAACTTGATCAGTTTGAGAAAACGGTAAAGCACTTTTTTACTACAGGCGGTAAAGGATTAAACGTTACGGTTCCGTTTAAGGCGAACGCATATGCCTTGTGCGAGCAATTAACTGATCGTGCAAAAGCTGCAGAGGTTGTGAACGTTCTCTGGCAAGAGAATGGTGTATTGCATGGGGATAATTCTGATGGTATGGGATTGGTGCGAGATCTAAAGCGAAATGCAGGGTCGCTCAAAGGACGGAGAATTCTTTTGCTTGGTGCGGGAGGGGCGGCACAAGGGGTTGTTTTGCCACTGATCAATGAATCGCCAAGTGAGTTAATTATTTCAAATCGAACTCAAGAAAAAGCAACCCGAATTGTTCAGCAATTTACCAAACTAGCAAGTTCTCAAAACGTTATTTTCCGAAGTGAGCCAATCGAAACGCTAGAAACCTTAGGGGCATTTGATATCGTTATTAATGCCACTGCGAGTGGGCTTACATCGACTTCTCCGATTAGCGATCAACAAGTGCAAGCCTTAGTAGGCAATCGTCAAGATCATTGCTTTGCATATGACATGTTGTACGGTAAACCGACTCCTTTTATGCAGCAATTCTTAAAACACAAGGCGACGGTACTTGATGGAATGGGAATGTTGGTTGAGCAAGCTGCACAAGCTTTTGAAACCTGGCGCGGCCCCAGTGTGGTTGGAAAATTAAATACAGAAGCGGTATTAAAAAAGCTCAGACAATCGTAATTGTGTGAGCTTTCAAAACCTCAGATTTTTATTTTTTAATCAATTAATTGGTTAATTAATTCATCCAACCTTTACGTCTAAAGTAGACCAGCGGAATTAATGCGGAGACAATCATTGCGCCAATGGCAATTGGATAGCCCATTGGAGACTCAAGGTCTGGCATGTGTTTAAAGTTCATACCCCAAATGCTTGCTAAGAGTGTTGGCGGCATTAAGGCAACGGACACAACCGAGAAGATCTTGATGATTTTATTTTGGTTAATGTTAATAAAACCAACGGTCGCATCCATTAAGAAGTTAATCTTATCGAAGAGGAATGCCGTGTGATTCTCTAATGAATCAATATCACGCAAAATTTGGCGAGCTTCTTCTTGTTGAACGTCTGACAATAATTTGCTACGCATTAAGAAAGAAAGTGCACGACGCGTATCCATGACGTTACGACGAATACGACCGTTCGTATCTTCCTCTTTCGCAATCGTTTCCAAAACATCAGCGGCATCTTGGTCGGTTACGGAATCAGAAAGAACCCGCTTTCCTGCGTTTTCAAGGTTTTCGTAAACTTCTTCAAGTGCATCAGCAGAGTACTCTGCGTCAGTTGAATACAAATCGAGCAACACATCTTTCGCATTGCTGACAGATCCTGGGCGTAAGCGGGCACGAAGACGGACTAAACGGAAGACGGGTAAGTCTTCATCATGAATTGAGAAAAGAACGTTATCTGTCAAAACGAACGCGACGCGAACGTTGCGAGAAATTTCTTCTTCATCCAATAAAAAGTCAGTACGGATATGTAAATGACCATCTTCCGCCTCGAAGTAACGAGCGGATGCTTCAATATCCCCTAACTCTTCCATCTCGGGCAGGCTGACGTTGAACGCTTCTTTAATCCAGCTGAGCTCTTCCTCGTCGGGAGCTACAACATCAATCCAGATGGGATTGTGGTGCTTTAGAAGTTCATTACGGTCGTCGACTTGCTCTTGATAAAGGCGGCCATTTTGCAGTACGAATAGGTTGATCATGTCATTCTCCGCCAAACATGCTGTGACAGTCGTTTAATCTCGGGGTAGAGTTTATCCTATGATGATGTAAAAATTACATTTGTTATGAAACCAAATTCAAAAAAACCCACAAAAAACGAGGATTTATCCTTTATTGAGGCTTTAAACGGGGCCACTAAAGCGAATAACAGCATGTTATGCGTTGGCTTAGACCCTGACCCAAGCCGTTTTCCACCCTCTTTAGCTGGTCATGGCGGGGCTATTTTTGCGTTTTGTCGAGAGATTGTTGATGCGACCGCCGATTTGGTTTGTGCCTTTAAACCACAAATTGCCTACTTTGCCTCGCAAGAGGCTGAAGATCAGTTAGAGCAGTTAATTCAGCACATTCATCAAAATCATCCCACTATTCCCGTGATCTTGGATGCAAAACGGGGCGATATTGGAAGTACAGCTGAGCAATATGCCAAAGAAGCGTTTGAGCGTTATCAAGCGGATGCCGTCACAGTGAACCCGTATATGGGCTTTGACTCGATAGAGCCATACCTTGCCTATGAGAAAAAAGGCGTCATTATTCTTTGCCGAACTTCCAATCCAGGTGGCTCTGATTTGCAGTTTTTGGAGGTATCTGATGGGAAGGGTCAAGTTGAACCTCTCTATCAACGGGTAGCGAGATTAGCTTCTACTACATGGAATAAAACGGGACAGATTGGTTTGGTAGTCGGGGCAACATTCCCCGAAGAAATTGCCAAGGTACGAGAGATTGTTGGGGATATGCCTTTATTAATTCCAGGAATTGGTGCTCAAGGTGGCGATATTGATGCCACTGTTAAAGCAGGCCGAGGTGCCAATATGATGATTAATTCATCACGCGCCATTTTGTATGCCAGCAAAGACAGTGATTTCGCAAAGGTGGCTCGTACCGTTGCGATAGAAACGCGTGATGCTCTAAATAAAGCGGTGTTGAAGTAATTCAGCTAATTGAGTGAGCGCAAAGTCACGTGCTCGCTTGCGAATTTCATGGCGAGTGGATGTCGTGATTGGCCCATTGGGATCAATTAATTGACTCATGGTTCCCACGACATCAATCGCGCTTGTTGAAGTTTTTTGAAAAGCCCAAGCAAAACACACATAGCCAACTGGTTTTAGGTCGGTCCCGCCTGTAGGGCCTGCCACGCCGGTAATTGCCAGCGATAGGTTCGCATGTGCTTTTAAAAGGGCACCTTTTGCCATGGCCTCTGCCACCTCAACACTGACTGCACCAAATTGATCAATTAAATTGGATGGAACATTGATGTCTTCAATTTTTGAATGATTGCTGTACGTGACAAACCCACGTTCAAACCACTGACTAGATCCAGAGAGGTCGGTGAGCGCACTACTCACCATGCCGCCAGTACAAGACTCCGCTGTGCAAAGAGTCCAGTCTCTGCTTAGTAAGGTTTTTGCAATCGATGTAATCAGTTCAGTCATGTTATGCACTTATCAAATGAACGCGAACCAAGATTGCATAGAAAACGATGGTGAAAAAAGCTGCCGCTAAATCGTCAATCATGACGCCAAAACCCCGAACGTGAGTTGCAAATCGTTCTTGGGTTTCAGAGTTTGGGCGCCAATGTTTAAAAAAATTATCAATCGAATGTATTGGTCCGGGTTTAACTGCATCAAAAAAACGAAACAACAAAAATGCGATGAATTGATTCAGAAACCCAGTGGGCATAATAAAAACTAAGATGAGCCAAAAGGCAATCATTTCATCCCAAACCATGCCGCCATGATCGGGTTGGCCAAGATCATTACCCGCATGGCCACATGCCCAGACTCCTAAAACAAAGCCTGCAAGTAAAAGCCCTAGCAGTGTTAGGGTGTCCAATTCAGGAAAGAAAATATTAGCGACTAGAGCGAGTGCCCAAGCCCACAAGGTCCCTACTGTACCAGGAGCAGTCGGCGCCAATCCTGCGCCAAAGCCAAAGGCAATCGCCCGAATGGGACGTTCCCAAAGCCATTCCGCACAAACCTGAATACGATCGTTGTTCATCGTTTCATCTTACCTTGAAAACGCTTATTTAAAGTGATCAAACGACCGCAAGTAGCGGGCGCTAAGTTGTTCATCAAGGGATTGATGATTCTCATCAAGTAATCGTAATTCACCAGCATTATTTATAGGTGTCACTGTTTTTCCAATCCGCGTCGTACGAAGTTGCAAATCGGATGCAATTCGTTCAATCTCAGCGCGTTTTGATGCAGGAGCAGTAAAACATAACTCATAGTCATCTCCACCTGCTAGTGCGCAAAGACGACGAAGTTCAACGGAACTTTCCTGTAGTGCGTTCGATACTGGAACCTCATCAATCCAAATTTCAGCGCTCAGGTGAGATGCTTTTAGGATGTGACGTAAATCCCCTAGGAGCCCATCCGAGATATCAATTGCTGCATGGGCAATTCCCAATAGGGATTGGCTAAGTGTAAGGCGAGGTATAGGAGTATCCATACGTAGGCTTACTTTTTCAAAGACGTCAGAGCTAAGTCGCCACTCACCTCGGTGGTGTCCAAGTGCCAAGCGTGCATCACCTACTTCGTGGGAAACCCAAATATCGTCATCGGGTCTCGCGTGACTGCGGCGTAATGAAAGCTTAGGATTCACTGATCCCATCGCAGTAATACTGATATTAAGTGGTCCGGCGGTGGTATCGCCTCCAATCAGTTTGCAATGATGTTGATCAGCTAAGGCAAAAAGACCACTTGAAAACTGAGTCAACCATAAAGCATTGCTTGCGATGGCTTGTGGCAAAGCTAAGCTAAGGGTGAAGGCAAATGGTTTAGCGCCCATTGCAGCGAGATCCGATAAATTGACGGCGAGGGCTTTATGCCCTAATTTTTTAGGATCGCAATCTTTAAAAAAATGGCGATCTGCTACCAGCATATCGCTAGTGACAGCAATGGCTTGATGGTTAGGGGGAGCTGCCAACAAAGCACAATCATCGCCAACACCCAAAATTAAAGGATTAAGTTGGTCAGCGATTGGCTGACTTAAGTCCAAGGCGGTCTGATGCCTTGAAAAATAGCGTTTTATTAAATCGAACTCCCCGTTGGCGTTCGTATCGTGCGCACTCATACGGTAATTGTAGGGGTTTAATCAAAAAAGGCGTAAAGTATTGGGAAAATAAAACCTAAACGGTATTGGTTACAAGAATGAGTAAAGACAATAAAACAATCGCAGAACAGCAAAAATTAGCCTTACGTAAGGCGGCACTCGAATACCATGAGTTTCCAGTTCCAGGAAAGATTGCTGTTACCCCAACCAAACAGTTAACCAATCAGCGAGATTTAGCGCTGGCATACTCGCCTGGCGTAGCGGCAGCTTGTGAAGAAATTGTGACAGATCCTGCCAATGCAGTGCGTTACACCGCTAAAGCCAATTTGGTTGGCGTGGTGACGAACGGTACTGCAGTATTGGGTCTGGGCAACATAGGGCCGCTTGCTAGTAAACCTGTGATGGAAGGCAAAGCGGTTCTCTTTAAGAAATTTGCTGGTATCGATGTTTTTGATATTGAGATTAACGAGTCTGATCCCGATAAATTAGTCGAAATTATTGCCTCGCTAGAGCCAACGTTTGGCGGCATTAATTTGGAAGATATTAAGGCGCCAGATTGTTTTTATGTCGAGCGTAAATTACGTGATCGAATGAAGATTCCAGTCTTCCATGATGATCAGCACGGAACAGCGATTGTGGTGGGTGCTGCCATCATGAATGGTTTAAAAGTGGTTGGTAAAGATCTAAAGAAGGTGAAATTAGTCACATCTGGTGCTGGTGCAGCAGCCTTGGCGTGTCTTGATCTTTTAGTCGATCTGGGAATGCCGATTGAAAATATTTGGGTAACGGATTTGGCAGGTGTGGTCTATCAAGGTCGTAAAGAATTGATGGATCCGGATAAAGAAGTGTTCGCGAAAAAAACCGACGCACGCACATTAGCCGAAGTAATCGATGGTGCCGATATTTTCTTGGGATTGTCAGCTGCAGGTGTCTTAAAGCAAGACATGGTTAAGAAAATGGCAGCTAAGCCGTTAGTTTTTGCTCTCGCCAACCCAACCCCAGAAATTTTGCCGGAAGAAGTAAAAGCGGTCCGTGATGATGCCATCATTGCAACCGGAAGAACCGATTACCCAAATCAGGTCAACAACGTTTTGTGTTTCCCGTTTATTTTCCGTGGTGCCTTGGATGTGGGTGCCACGACCATTACGCGTGAGATGGAAGTCGCTGCTGTTAATGCGGTAGCAGAACTTGCGCAAGCGGAGCAGAGTGATATCGTGGCCTCAGCTTACGGATCTGGTGGACTTTCATTTGGGCCTGAGTATTTAATTCCAAAACCATTTGATCCGCGCTTGATTGCCATCATTGCGCCAGCAGTGGCTAAGGCTGCAATGGATTCAGGGGTGGCAACACGGCCGATTAAAGATTTCAACGCGTATAAAGATCAGTTGCAACAGTTTGTGTATCACTCTGGCAACTTGATGAAGCCAATATTTGCCGCGGCGAAGAAGGTACCGAAAGATAAGAAACGTATTGTTTTCTGTGAAGGTGAAGATGAGCGTATCTTGAGGGCTGTACAGGTTCTGGTGGATGAGAAAATTGCGACCCCAATCTTAATTGGACGTCCACATGTGATTGCCAGACGGATTGAAAAATTTGGTTTACGAATTGAGCAAGATGTTGATTTCACGATCGTCAATCCAGAAAAAGATGAGCGTTATCGTGACTTTTGGCAAACCTTCCATTCATTGACGAAACGTCAAGGCGTGACTGAGTCTTATGCGCGCTTAGAGGTCAGAAGGCGTAATACGCTCATTGGCTCACTGATGGTCAAGAAGGGTCTTGCCGATGGTTTGATTTGTGGTGTGGTGGGCAGCGCCTCCGCGCATCTCCATTTCATTGATGTTGTCATCGGTCATGAAGAAGGAGCGAATGTCTACGGTGCAATGAATGGTCTCGTTCTTCCGGGGCGCCAAGTATTTTTACTGGATACTCACATTAACTATGATCCAAGTGCTGAAGAGCTTGCTGAACTTACTAAGTTAGCTGCCAAAGAATTGCGCTCGATGGGCATTATTCCAAAAGTCGCACTGTTGTCACATTCTAATTTTGGTAGTGCTCAAAGTGCCTCTTCTGAGAAGATGCGTGATGTTTTGGCAATCCTCCAAAAGACAGTCCCAGAGTTGGAAGTTGATGGTGAAATGCATGGGGATTGTGCATTAGATGAAGATTTGCGTAAGAGCATCATGCCGGATTCAACCTTACACGGCGACGCAAATTTACTTGTCTTGCCGAACATTGATGCTGCAAACATTTCCTACAATTTATTAAAGACAGCCGCAGGAAATGGTATTGCGATTGGTCCAATCTTATTGGGCGCCGCAAAACCAGTTCATATCTTGACCCCATCGGCTACGGTTCGTCGAATTGTGAATGTCACCACCTTAGCAGTGGTTGAAGCGGGTATTAATCAGTCGTAACTTGTTTTTAATCTAGAGGTTAAAAATAACCATATCCCTAAGAGATTAGGGATATGGTTATTTGGGCTTCTAAATAACTATCTTTATTAGGGTTAACCCTTAGTTTTGAGGTGCATTTTTTTTGTCAACTCCCTCAAATAGTGCAAAGTAAGCATGTACTTACATATTTTTTATTTCTTTATAAACAATAACTTAAAGAATTTGCACCGACTTTGGGCTTGCGAAAATATTCAAAAAAAGGTAATCTGTCACCATTATGACCACAAACCTTCCAGAGATTGTTTCGATGACAGGCTGGGATCAGGATCAGGACGATCACAGTCGTGTTGCACCACTTAATAGCAATGATGCTAGTGGGGCTTCTGTGTCTACTCCGACGTCGGGTAGTGATTTGTATCAACACCCAAGTTTAAAAAATCTTAGTGCGATTCGTCCTAAAAAGCAGCCAACATCATGGCGTGCTGCATTAGCTGTCCGTGAAGGTGGACCTCCTGCTATGTTGCGTGCGGTTCGTCCAAATATCGTTCAGTCAATTCGTGCTTTCAGAACTCAAGATTTGGCAGATGCGGCAAATGAATTAGGTCAGCATTTTATTTATGCCAATTGTGCTCATGCCTACACTAAAGGTGAGGTTTTAGAGTCCATTGCTAATGCCTACCATTTCACAAAACAGCAGGCTAAAAACTACGATCCTTTGTTAGATGCTTTGACAACAATGATTGATAAAGCAGGTCCACAACCAGGATTTGTGGTTGTCCTTGAAGGCTTACCTTGCACTCAAAAATTCGACAAAGAAGCTCGCGAAACCTTGTTAGATGTGTTCCGTGATGCAGTTGAGTTTTGGGCTGAGCGTCGAGTACCGTACCGCGTCTTTTACGCGTTCGCTTAATC
>CAYFKO010000033.1:0-13294 GCA_964343765.1 uncultured Polynucleobacter sp.
TGTCAAAGGTATGTTAAAACTTAACGTTTTGAGTCTTAACTTATTTAAACATAACAGAAATTTTCTAAATCCGATATATTTATATAAAAATTAGCATTAATTTTCTAAGTTAATAAATTTCCGATTAGAATCAAGCTCATGTGGACCTCTCGATTATTTCAAGTCGTTTATAGTTTCGCTTTGTTTTATCTGACGTTTCAGATGATTGTGTTGGTGCATCCAAGCTACGAGCCGGGGCAGTGGAATGTGGGCGTCTTTTTACCAGCAGGTACTAAATTAATATCAATCCTTCTATTTGGCGTATGGGGGGCGATTGGAAATTTTTTTGGGACCATCTGGCGCATCAGTAGTTTCATGCAAGGCGTTTCGCTTGAGTTGGTGGTTGCCTTTTCTTTTTTTGGGAATCTAGCTCAATTTTTAGGTGTAAGTTACTGTGTGAAGTATTTCAAAATTGATCACCAGCTTGGAAATTTGAGATTTTTTCATATTCCAATCTTGGCAGTTATTGGTAGTGGCTGTTACGCCTTCTTTGCGGTGTTAGTTTTGTTAGCCACGAGAATCATTCCATCAGACGGGTATTTGAATTTAGCGAGCCAGATATTTTTGAATGGATTATTAGGTGGATTAGTGACAATTGCTGCACTAGCGTTTGGTTTGCAAAACTTTGGAATTGTGCGAGCAATCATACGTCGCCTAACTTCTTAAAAGTCAACTTATTTTTTAGTCAAGTAGGTTGAAAAAAATACTTATCCACAGATCATGTGGATAAGTCAGTGTAAAAAATTTCTTATTCAAGTTGTATCAATGATTTAGGTGGTTTGCTTAAATTTTAAGCAGCTAAATTTCTTGACCAATAGGTGATTTTTTGGCAGTGAGTAATAACAGGCTGCTAATCACTAAACCAGTAATCGCTAAGAGTTGAGCGACTTCCATTCCTGAGTCGGTTATCCCTAGAAGTAGCTTCACGACGATTGGTCCAAGTAGCTGACCGATCGCGAAGGCACTTGTCATTTTTCCCATCAAGCGATGAGTTTGACCACTAGCGCTGCGTTGAGCTTCCTGAAGGCCTAGCATGGTGATAATCATGAAAGTGCCACCAACGGCTGTTGCTGCGAGCATGATGCTAATTAAGTTAGGCGCCACGAGCGGTAAAGCAATGCCAAGAGCCATCACAATTTGGCAGATTGCCCAGATGAAAGATCGATTCGATAATTGTTTGAGATAGATGAGGCAATAGGTTGAAATAGCGGCGGTAATTCCGAAAATAGGCCAAGCTAAACCGAATAGGGTTTGTGATTGCAATAAAAGTCTAGCTTGAGCGGGAAGAAAAGTGGCGGGGAGAATATAGCCAAACCCCATTAAGCCATAACACAGTACCAAAATCGAAGGTTTGAGTATTGGCTCTGAAGTTTCGGAAGAGCTTGGTGTCGTGAGTACTGGTTGACTGGTCTCAGGTTTCCATAATTGCTGGGTCCCTGCAATGAGTGCAATGGATAGTCCACCCAGTGTTAACCATAGGTGGCTAGATTCTAGTTGGTTGATCGCAAAATAAAAGGCAATTAATCCAACCAGAGTGATGCCCGTGCCGACACCTGTAAAAACGATGCCGGCCAAATGCGATTTTTGTAACTTAACGAGTCGACTTACACATAGTGCAGAGGTACTAACGAGGACAAGGGCGCTGCCACCACCACTAATAAATCGAAGTAATAGCCAACTATCAAGATGGTTGATTAACCCCATTAAAAATGTTGTTGCAATGACAAGACCAATGCCTAAGAGCAATTGTGTAATCGATTTGAGATGTAATCGAGAGCTTAAAAGGGCGCCAACAAAGTAGCCGATGTAGTTCGCACTTGCCAATAAGCCACCATTGGCGAGGGATATTTTTCCTTCGCTTTGCATTATGGGTAAGATTGCCGTAAAGGAAAATCGACCAATCCCCATGGCGATTGCAAGTGCGCAAAGACCTGATAACGCGATCAGAACAGGTTCACTTAATTTTAATTTAGACATTTGGCACATTGTTCCATGAAATTAGGTACACTGCATAAAAAGAGACAGGCAGCCTTTTTATTTGCGCTGCAATAACAAAAAGTAGGTGAGATGATGAGTGCAAAACCTAAACCTGGTTTATTGGTGGCGCCGTTGACGCCATTTGATTCTCAATTAAAGGTTAATTACACGCAATTGAGTGATCAGATTGATTACGTAGTGAACGATTGCAAAGCTGCGATGGTAATTGCTGCTGGCGTTGAGGCTCAGGAATACCATTATTTGAGTATGCAGGAGCGCCGCGAACTCATTCAACAAACTATTGAATTGGTCGGTGGGCGATGCTCGGTGGGGGTGGGTGTTTCGCACGCTTCTTACAAGACATCTATTGAGCTTGCGCAATTTGCTGAAAAATCTGGGGCTCAGGCATTACAAGTGCTAGCTCCGTTAAGGCCCTTTGGTGGGGTCGCTACGATTGATGAAATCATTGCTTACTACGAGCTCATTGCTAAAGAGACCAGTTTACCCATCATTCTGTATTTAAATGCAGGTCCTGGGGCTGATTTGACGGTTCCGCAAACGATTGAGCTTGCTAAGCTTGATCGAATCAAAATGATTAAAGAGAGCTCACGTGATTTATCGCGTGTATCGCAGCTCATAGAAAAAATTCAACACGGTGGAATTGCTCAGTACTTCACCACTATGCAGATGCTTCTGATTACCTTGCAATTGGGAGGTGCTGGAGCGACGATGCCTCCCCCTGCAGCAGAGTTGGCTAACAAAGTAATCGAGGCTTTTGAGGCGGGCGATATGAATGAAGCTGCGCGCTTACAACGGCAATTCACATTATTTCCATCGACGTGGATGCATCGAGGTTTAACGCCAACGATGAAGCAAGCCATGCGCTATTTGAATCGCGATATTGGTGAGCCTTACCCACCTTTTGGACGTTTTACTGAGCAAGAGGTATCGGCATTGGTGGCGCATCTTAAAACATTAGATCTAAAGCCAAAAAATTAATTAGGAGACTGTGTTATGTTGAAAGTGAATCGTTTAGCGCTTGAAGAGGCTCGAGTATTAATTGCAGGGGCTATTGAAAAGTGTATCGCCATGAATGTTCCGCAATGCATTGCGGTTTGTGATGAGTCAGGTAATTTAATTGCTTTTGAGCGGATGAATGGTGGCAAGATCAGTAGTATTTCGATTGCCATTGATAAAGCGTTCACAGGGGCGGTGGCAAAACGGGGAACGCATGTTTATAACGAGTTATGCCAACCGGGTAAACCTACTTTTGGTATTCATGTAACCAATGAGGGGCATTTTTCGATTATTGGAGGTGGTTTGCCGGTAACGGTTGATGGAGAAATCGTTGGGGGTATTGGCATTAGTTCGGGCACGGCCGAGCAAGACTTAGAGGTTGCTCAAGCAGCGGTAGCCTATTTTTACGAGAAGACTGGGTTTAAGGCCTAGTGAATGGATTTAGGGCTTTTCGATAGTTTGGTAGTGATGTATTCCAGTAAACCTTGGCAGGCATCTTCGACGAGTGTAAGAACGTGATTGAAACCGTCGGGTCCCCCATAGTATGGGTCAGGAATAACGGGACTGGATTCATTTTTACAAAATTCCGTTAAGCGTTTAATCTTTTGTCGATGATGACTTGGTGCTTTGTGTTCTGTAAGAGCTAAGTTTTCCCAATCCATGACAAGGATTAAATCAAAGCGATCAAAATCCTGATTGGTTATTTGGCGGGCACGTAAATCGGAGATGTCAATGCCGCGGGCAAGAGCGTGGGATTGTGAGCGATGATCTGGGGCCTCATTGGGGTGGTAGTTATGAGTGCCAGCGGAATCCACCTCGATCGCATGCTCTAAATTTGCTTGTTTCACTAAATGTCTAAATACCCCATGTGCGGTTGGGCTTCGGCAAATATTGCCCATACAGACAAAAAGAACTTTATACGTTTGCACAGAAATTCCTAGTCAATCAACACGAATAAGGTAATCGTAGTACATTCTTATAAAACTAACTTTGTCCTCGTTCATATTGAGGGCTATGACTACAACGATATGAATCAAACGCAGCAGGGATATTGGAGCGCAGTAGGTTGTTACACCATTTGGGGTGTGATGCCGATATATATGCGTTTATTAAAAACAGTGCCTGCCACTCAAATTGTGACGCACCGCATTGTGTGGTCATGCATCATTTTGTTGGCCTTATTGCATTTCAAAAAAAGTCTAAAACCCCTGTTCCAGAAGATTTCTTGGAAGCTAGTGGGGGTGTATACCTTAAGTGCTTTGTGTGTTGCTACGAACTGGTTACTTTATGTTTACGGCACTAATCACGGACAAGTTACTGAAGTAAGTCTTGGTTACTTTATTAATCCACTCATTAATGTTTTATTGGGAGTGCTGGTTTTGCGAGAGCGCTTGCGCGCATGGCAAATGGTAGCGGTCTTATTGGCATCCGTTGGCGTAGCTTACTTAGGGATTACCTACGGAAGCTTTCCATGGATTGCATTGGGGTTAGGTTTTTCATTTGGCTTTTACGGCTTAATTCGTAAGGTGGCTCCACTAGGCGCGAGTCAGGGTCTTACATTGGAAACCCTAATGTTGTTGCCAATAGCCTTGTTATATCTGTCTTACTTGACTGTTAATGATCAAAATGCGTTTGGTCAACAGGGTTTACATATTGATTTACTTTTAATTGGCGCAGGATTGATTACAACGGTTCCGTTGCTCATGTTTAATCATGCAGCACAACGTATTTCGTTAACGCTCATGGGTATTTTTCAATACATAGGACCTACACTTCAGTTTTTAGTAGGCGTTTTTATTTACGATGAGCCAGTTAGTCATGCAGTACTCACGGGTTTCATGTTTGTATGGAGTGGTTTGGTGGTTTTTGCTCTTGAGGGAGCTTGGCGACATCGACGTTCAGTTTGATTTGCTATTTTGTTGGGCGACGTTCCAATAGTTTCACTAAAGACAGTATGGTTTCATTAAATGGGGTAGGGATGCCATATTCTCGACCTTTATTGACGATATACCCATTTAGATAATCGATTTCTGTAGGCTTGTGTCTTGCTAGATCTTGAGCGGTAGAAGATTTTTGACCATTCATCGTAATAAAAATGCGCTCATTCATTTTCATGGCGTCTTCAAGTGCGATGGAAACACCTTCTTGATTAGCAATCGATAGAACTTCTTTGGTAATGCTTTCAATGAGATTTAATATTTCTGGCACTTTGGCCATATTCCCATAGCTAATTTGCCCAATCGCAGAAATGCCATTGTAGGTACAGTTCACCAAGAACTTTGACCAAAGTGCTAGATTGATGTTTTTAGCAACATCGGTCTTAATACCTGCTTCATTTAGTAGCGAAGCAACTTGATTTAAGTGTTGATCGAATTTTCCGGAGAGGGTGACATCTCCCAGGATAAGTTCATTGCGGCCAAAATGTTTGACATGACCAGGACCTTGCATGCCGGTTGCAACATAGACGACGGTGGCAAAACACGTTTGGGTTAATTCTTTTTGGAGACGCTGGCAATTATCAACGCCATTTTGCAAACTCAGCACTAGAGCATCTGGCTTCAAATGAGGTTTCATTGCAATGGCTGTTTGGCGGCTATCTGGCGATTTTACGCAAACTAAAACGAGATCTGCCTCAGAAATATCGGTCATTTCAGTTGAGGCGTTTAGGCGAATAATTTCATTGGAGTCAGCAAGTTCGACTCGCAAACCATTGGCATTAATTTCTTTGACGTGGATGGGGCGACCAATCAAAGTAACCTTGTGACCAGCTTTTGCAAGAAGGCCTCCATAAAAGCATCCCACGGATCCTGCGCCAACGACCGCTATATTAGTTTGAGTCATAACTTATAAAAAGATTGCCTGTAAATCGTTTAGATATTGCAATCCTAAAGCAGTTGCTTTTAGTTTGCTTGGATCGTCATCAAGTAGTTTCTTTTGCGAAGCTTCAGCAAGTTTGGATGAAAGTCGATGTAATGAAAGTCCAGTTCTTTCGGAAAAAAGATCTGTCGGAACACCATCAATCAATCGAAGTGCATTAAGCATGAATTCAAAAGGTAGCTCTGAAGCGCTGACATTGCGCTCTTCAATAAGAGCGGACGATTCTGACAGCATTTTCTGCATATAGTGTTGAGGATGTTTTTCTTTGACAGTGCGAATAATTTTGTCAGGGAAAGAGATTTTGCCGTGAGCGCCAGCTCCAATGCCAATATAGTCGCCGAATGACCAGTAATTTAGATTGTGTTGGCAAGCTTGTTTGGGTTTTGAAAAAGCAGATATCTCATAACGATTAAAACCAGCGTCTTCAAGCATTAACAGCAAGGTGTCTTGCATATCAAATGCCGTATCGTCATCGGGTACCTTGGGGGGGAATTTTGCAAATAAGGTGTTCGGTTCCAGCGTTAGGTGATAAAGCGACAGATGGTTCGTGTCAAAATCAATGGCCGTTTTTAAATCTAGCGCAGCATCGGCGATAGATTGATTAGGAAGGGCGTACATTAAATCAAGATTAATTCGATTAAAGTGTCGATGAGCAATCTCGATGGCACGTTTTGCATCATGTTGGTTGTGAATTCTGCCTAGTGCAGTCAGCATCTCGTCATTAAAGCTTTGAATGCCTAATGAAATGCGATTGATGCCACTTTGGGCGTATGAACTAAATTTATCAGCCTCTACTGTTCCCGGGTTTGCTTCCATCGTGATTTCGATGTCGGCGTCCATAGGTAGTCGTGCACGAATATCGGCGAGTAATTGATCCATTCCCGCAGCAGAAAGTAAGCTTGGTGTGCCGCCGCCAATGAAAATGGAGTGGATGCGACGCCCCCAGACTAGTGGTAAGGTAGTTTCTAAGTCAAGACGCAATGCGTTGAGGTAAGTGGCTTCGTCAAACCCATTAGTTTGACCAGCTTTTATTTCATGTGAATTAAAGTCGCAATAAGGACATTTTTTTACACACCAGGGAAAGTGAATGTAAAGCGATAGTGGGGGTAATGCACTAAATCGAATGGCATCCTTGCGTTGAAGATTATCAATCGTCATGCGAGTGCTTTAAGTGTTTTTAGCTCAGCGACCAATTTCTGTAATGCTTGACCTCGATGGCCGTGCTGATTTTTTAGATCGGCACTTAACTCAGCTGCACACATTTGTAAGTCAGGTAAATAAAAGTGCGGGTCGTAGCCAAAGCCCCCAGCTCCTTTGGGACTATCCACCACCAATCCATGCCAGTTTCCTTGAGCAATTAAGGGCTCAGGGTCTTTGGGATGTTTTACTAGAGCTAATAAGCAAACATAGTGAGCATGACGATTGTTAATGCCTTGCAATTGTTCAATTAACTTTTGGTTATTAAGAGCATCCGTTGCATTTTCTCCTGAAAAGCGAGCAGAGTAGATGCCAGGTGCACCATTGAGTGCATCTACACAAATACCGGAGTCATCTGCTAGAGCGGGTAGGCCGCTTACTCGGCTTGCATGCCGTGCTTTTAAGAGAGCATTTTCAAGAAAGGTGTCAAATGGTTCATCACTTGCAGGAATATTTAAATCGCCTTGCGGAATAATTTCAATTCCAAGTGGTTCAAGAATTTGCTTGAACTCGCGTAGTTTTCCAGCGTTGTTAGACGCCAAGACAATTTTGGAAAAATTCCAACTCATGAGCAAGCCCTTAGTTGAGAGAGTCGTTTTGTTTTGAAATTAACTGCTGAATAGATAGTTCTGCAAGGTTTAGCAACTCGTTGAGTTCTTGGCGATCAAAGGTTGCGCCTTCTGCTGTTCCTTGAATTTCAACAATTCCGCCTTTGCCTGTCATGACGACGTTCATATCGGTATCGCACTGAGAATCTTCAGCGTAATCTAGGTCGGTGACGGGCATTCCTTCATAGATTCCTACTGAAATCGCAGCAATATTGTCCAAAATCGGGTCATTAGCGATAGCGCCGCTCTTTAGTAACTGATTGATTGCGTCCCGTGCTGCCACAAAGGATCCTGTAATTGCAGCGGTTCGAGTACCGCCATCTGCTTGGAGTACGTCACAGTCTAAGTGAAGAGTGCGCTCTCCCAAGCGTTTAAGGTCAAATACGCTGCGTAAAGCACGTCCAATCAAGCGTTGAATTTCTTGAGTTCGACCACTTTGCTTGCCTTTAGCAGCCTCACGATCACCGCGGGTATGGGTTGCTCTTGGAAGCATTCCATATTCTGCGGTTACCCAGCCTTCGCCAGAGCCTTTTTTGTGGGGAGGTACTTTTTCCAGGACGCTAGCAGTACAAAGTACTTTGGTGTCCCCAAAAGCAATAAGTACGGAACCTTCAGCGTGCTTGGTATAGCCGCGTGTAATCGATACTTGACGAATTTCGTTGGCTTGGCGGCCACTAGGGCGGGTTACCTTGCTCATAAGGGGGGTCCAATTCTTTAAAAAGAGTTAAGTATAAAAAAGCCTCTATAAAGCATGATTTTGCCTGTGATTTGGCTCAACTGCCCGAAGACTTTACAATCATAGAATGATATATAGCATGACAGGTTTTGGCTCAGCCAAACAGGCCCTAATCATCGATGGCAAATTGCTTGCCTCGGTGCATGTCGATTGTCGCTCGGTTAATGGACGTTTTCTGGATTTAACGATTCGTTCCCCTGAGGAGGTTAGAAGCTCTGAGGGCGCAATTAGAGAGTTGATAGCAAAGCGAATTAATCGTGGCAAGCTTGAATTTCGGATTAATTTGCATCGAGAGCCGGCGCAAGAAAATTCAGAAAGCGCACGAACAAATGATATTGAGCAGCGCTTTAATCAGTCTGCGCTGACGGAATTACAGGCTATGTCGGCTTTTGTAAAAGATCACTTTCCTAGTGCTGGAGTTTTATCTGTTTCGAGTATTTTGCAATGGCCTGGAATTTTGTTAGATCAAGAAATTCCGGCAGACCAATTGCATGAGGTTTTATTGAATACTTGTGAAGAGGCGCTTGAATCTTTATTAAAGAGTAGATCTACTGAGGGTGCAGCCCTTTCAAGAGTGATTTTGGATCGTATCCAGGCCATGGAAGAAATTGTGGTGCGATTAGAGCCATTGATTCCAGAGTTAATTAAACAATATCAAGGCAAACTAACTGAAAAAATAACATCAGTGCTCGATGGGGTAGATGCTCAAGGAAGAACGTTTACGAAAGATGAGTTAACGGATCGAGTTCGTCAAGAAGTTGTTTTGTATGGTGTTCGCATAGACGTTGCTGAAGAGATGTCACGACTCAAGACACACTTTGCAGCAGTGCGTTCTGCATTAGCAAAAGGCGGGCCTGTCGGAAAACGTTTGGATTTTCTTATGCAGGAGTTGCAGCGTGAATCCAATACGCTGGGATCTAAGTCGGTCTCGCAAGAGGCGAGTGATGCATCGGTTGAGTTGAAATTGTTAGTTGAGCAGATTCGTGAACAAGTTCAGAATCTTGAATAAAAAGTAAGGAGGGTAGGATGATTTATAGCGGGAGTATGTTGCTGGTAGTGGCACCTTCAGGCGCAGGAAAATCCTCACTTGTAAATGCCTTGCTTGAGAACGATCCAACCCTAATGTTGTCGATTTCGTACACCACTCGTAACCCAAGACCGGGTGAAGTCGATGGTCGTGAGTATCACTTTGTTACGCGAGAGGCGTTTGAGAAGCGTAAAGAAGAGGGTGATTTTCTAGAGTGGGCAGAGGTTCACGGTAATCTTTATGGAACTTCCCGCTCTTGGCTTGAATCCCAGATGAAAGAAGGTCGCGATGTTATTCTTGAAATTGACTGGCAAGGAGCACGTCAAATTCAGCGTCTGATTCCACAAGCGATTTGGATTTTTATCCTACCCCCATCGTTGCAAACACTTGAAGATCGATTGCGTAAACGTGGGCAAGATGACGATGAAACTATTCGTCGTCGAGTGGAGGCTGCCCATGAAGAATTAAGCCATATTGCTGAGGCAAATTATTTAGTGATTAATGACTTATTTGAGGCGGCACTATTTGAGTTGCGCCAAATTGTTTCGGCGAGTCGTTTACGCGCTATTCAGCAACTGGCAAGGCATACAGACTTAGCAAAAGACCTGGGGGCGCTCTAATCTGAGCCGGTTTGGCACATTCAGGTTAGAATATGAATTATTCGCTTTCCAATTCAGTTGAAACGGGAAGTTGCGTTAGTTAATTAGATTAGAGAATGTTGAGAAATTTATGGCACGTATTACTGTAGAAGATTGTCTGAAGACCATCCCTAATCGTTTCGAATTAGTTTTGGCGGGTACCTATCGTGCGCGTCAATTGGTTCAAGGACATACGCCCCGCGTGGAATCTAAGGATAAGCCGACAGTGACAGCACTTCGCGAGATCGCTGCTGGTATGACCGACCGGGACATGTTAACCAAAGTACCTCTGTAAGACAGGAGACCCGCGGTGGCGCACGAGACGTCAGCCCCGGGCAATGAGCCTCGGCCAATCTTGGCCGACCCCAAAGATATTATTGCAGCCATGCTGGAGCAATCCGGCAGGCACCTTTTTGGCCCTACATTCGCGCCAGCTAACCCGCCAAAGCAGCAGGTTGTTAGTATTACTGGATTGACCGCCAAGCTTGATTATTTAAAGCCAGCAGAGCTGAAATTAGTAAAACAAGCCTTTCATTTTGCCGACGAGGCTCATCTTGGTCAGTACCGTCAAAGTGGCGAGCCGTACATAACCCATCCATTAGCGGTTGCTGAATTATGTGCCACATGGAAGTTGGATGTCTATTCCATCATGGCAGCGCTCATGCATGATGTGATTGAAGACACTGGGCGCACACGAGCAGAGTTGGTAGAGGTTTTTGGGCCTAAAGTGGGTGAGTTGGTTGATGGGCTAACAAAACTAGATAAATTGGAATTCCAGAGTCATGCGGAAGCACAGGCCGAAAGTTTTCGAAAGATGCTTATGGCTATGGCGCGAGATGTGCGTGTTATTTTAGTGAAGCTTGCTGATCGTACTCATAATATGCGCACCTTAGATGCCGTTCCGGTGGCTAAACGACGTCGAGTTGCACTGGAGACGAGTGAGATTTATGCGCCGATTGCCAATCGATTGGGCTTAAATCTTATTTATCGTGAACTTCAAGATTTAAGTTTTAAATATGCTTGGCCTATGCGTTATTCAGCATTGGATAAGGCAATTAAGAAAGCTCGCGGGAATCGTCGCGAGATGGTTGAGAAGATTTTATTGGCTGTTAAAGAAGCTTTTGACAAAGCGAATATGACGGTTGAAATTCGTGGTCGTGAAAAAAGTCTATCGAGCATCTACAACAAGATGCGAACAAAACATTTAAGTTTTAACGAGGTATTGGATGTGTATGGCTTTCGTGTCACAGTGTCCAATAATGATGAATGTTACCGGGCTTTAGGAGTTTTACATGCGATGTATAAGCCAATGCCGGGAAAGTTTAAGGATTACATTGCAATTCCTAAGTTAAACGGTTATCAATCGCTTCATACAACCTTGGTTGGTCCATTTGGAATGCCGATTGAATTTCAAATTCGTACTCAAGCGATGCATCAAGTCGCTGAAGCGGGCGTTGCAGCGCACTGGGTTTATAAAGATGGTAAAGATGAGATGAGTGAGGTGCAGACTCGAGCTCATCAATGGCTGCAATCCTTGATTGATTTGCAAGATGCTAGTCATGATCCTCAAGAGTTTCTTGAGCATGTCAAAATTGATTTGTTCCCTGATTCGGTTTATGTCTTTACGCCAAAAGGTCAAATTCGTGCCTTGCCTCGGGGCGCGACAGCGCTGGATTTTGCCTATTCAGTGCATAGCGATTTAGGAAACAGTTGTGTTGCGGTTAAAGTCAACGGTAATCAGTTGCCACTTAGAACTGAGTTGAAAAACGGCGACATTATTGAGGTGATTACGGCCCCATATTCACAGCCAAATCCAGTATGGTTAGGTTTTGTTAGAACAGGTCGTGCTAGAGCTGCTATTCGTCATGCAATTAAGACAAAGCGTTTTGAGGAGTCTTTGCAACTCGGAGAGCGTTTCTTGGCTCAAGCACTACGTCAACAGGAAGTGGATGCTGCACTTGTAACGGAGGCTGTTTGGGAGAAATTACTTCATTGGACAGGGGCCAAGTCGCGTCAAGATATCATGGCAGATATTGCGCTGGGACGTCGATCAGCCGCGGTTATTGCAAAGCGTATCCAATTATTTATTAATGAAGAGCATGGTGGTGAGCAAATGCGTCTTGATCGAGAAGATTGGGATGCGGATGACGAATTAGTTACTAAGCATCATCAAGCCCTAGTGGTTGATGGTAGTGAGGGGATGTCGGTTAATTTTGCAAGTTGCTGTCATCCGATACCTGGGGATGCCATTATTGGCTACTTGGGTAAGGGCGATGGTTTGCAAATTCATACCGATGATTGCTTATATGTCAGTCGGATTCATCACAAAGATCCAGAAAATTGGGTTGAGGTAGTCTGGAGTACGAACACTGCTCGTGAGTTTGAAGTTGCTATTCGGGTTGATATTAAAAACTCGAAAGGTGTCTTAGCAAAAGTGGCTAGCAGCATCACGTCAGCTGACGCCAATATTGTTCAGGTAGCAATGGAAGATAGTTTCTCTGAGGCTGCAGCCACCATACGATTTGGTATTCAGGTAAAAGATCGGGTTCACTTAGCCCGAGTTATGCGGAGTTTACGTGGTAATTCAGAGGTGGTTCGCGTAACGCGAACCAAATCTTAGGCAATTTCTTCGTACCGAACTTCTAAGATTTCGAGAGTTTCTTCGCCGCTAGGGGTGGGAAGTATGACCTCATCACCTTCACGTTTTTTAATCAGCGCTCGAGCAATAGGGGAGATCCAGCTCACATGCCCTTTATCTAAGTTAACCTCATCGATGCCCACAATTGAAATCGTAGTTTCTTCATTTTTTTGGTTGCAATAGGTTACTGTTGCACCGAAATAGATTTCATCAGTAGGTTCTCTGGAGGCTGGGTCAACAACTACCGCAAATTCTAGGCGTTGGTTTAAGAACCTAATGCGCCGATCAATTTCACGCAGCCTTTTTTTCCCATAAAGGTAATCGCCATTTTCTGAGCGGTCCCCATTGGAGGCCGCCCAATGAACAATTTTGACGATTTCAGGGCGTTCCACGTCCAGTAAATGAAGTAATTCATCTTTAAGTCGTTGGTGCCCGATTGGGGTAATGTAGTTCTTCTTTTCCATTTGTGGCATAATAACGCTCTTATGCGGCTGTAGCTCAGTTGGATAGAGTACTTGGCTACGAACCAAGGGGTCGTGG
>CAYFKO010000034.1:0-13209 GCA_964343765.1 uncultured Polynucleobacter sp.
CGTTCTTGTGGGTGATATAAACACGTTGGGTGGAATTGAATAAATTCCATATTACCGACGCGACATCCGGCCCGCCAAGCCATAGCGATTCCGTCCCCAGTGGCCGTATCAGGATTGGTAGTGTATTTGTATACCTTACCCACACCACCCGTTGCTAAGACAACGTCACTTGCCGATAGAGCTTCGATTTGATTATTTTTGATGTCAAGTGCATACACACCATAACAACGATCTCGCTCAGACCGACCTTCAACGTGCTTATCAGTAATCAAATCAAGTGCAATCCAATGCTCGAGCAAGGTAATATTTGGATGATTTCGGGCTTTTGCTAACAAAGCTTCATGAATCGCTTTACCCGTAGCATCTGCCGCATGCGCAATCCGTCGGTGAGAATGGCCACCCTCTTTGGTTAAGTGTAAACCCATCGGACCCTGCGGATCCTCAGAGAATGGCACCCCTTGATCGACCAACCACTGAATCGCATTCGTGCTGTTTTCAGCAATGTAACGTGCCGTAGATTCAACGACTAATCCAGCGCCAGCATCTAACGTATCACTCACATGAGCGTCGTAACTATCCTTAGCATCGAGCACACCAACGATACCACCTTGGGCCCACGCAGTAGCTGCCTCTCCTAAGTTTCGCTTTGCCAATACAAGAACACGTCGGTGCGTCGCAACCTCGAGCGCTACCGTCAGGCCAGCAAGGCCTGCACCAATCACGATCAAATCGGCTTTACGTGGATTTGAGGCAGAAATTTTGGTATTAGAAACGTCCATCAGAGCTCAATTATGCACTGATAGACGTTTTCTCCTCACCATGTGTGTCATAACCCCTTGAAACCATCGGCGTTCCACCCGGCTTAACAGAAACAGCGCAGTATTTGAATTCCGGAATCTTACCAAATGGATCAAGAGCTGGATTGGTCATCAAATTAGCTGCAGCTTCATAGTAGGCAAATGGAATAAATACTGAACCTACCGGCGTTCCATCATCTCGACGAATATGAATCGCAACCTCGCCACGACGAGATGCAATAGTGACTACATCACCTGGCTCAACACCGAGTCGCGCAATGTCTTCACCATTCATCGATACCGTTGCCATTGGCTCAATCGCATCCAACACAGTGGCACGACGCGTCATACTTCCCGTATGCCAATGCTCCAATTGACGACCAGTAATCAAGACGAATGGATAATCTGCATTGGGACGCTCATTTGCAGGAATCAAATCTGCCGGCACCAACTTCACCTTGCCATCTGCTGTTGGGAAGTTATCAATAAAGACGGTTGGCTGACCAGGGTCATCTTCTGAGAGGCATGGGTATGTCACACTTGACTCGCGCAAAAGTCGATCCCAGGTAATACCTTTAATCGCTGCATGCATCGCCAAACGCATCTCATCATAAATTGCAGCAACACCACAATCAGACCCTTGGTAATTCCAATCCAGGCCAATTCGCTTGGCAATTTCTTGAATAATCCAAAGATCTTGCTTAGCCTCACCTGGCGGCTGAATCGCTTGCTTTCCGAGCTGAACCATACGATCCGTATTACTTACAGTGCCAGTTTTTTCAGGCCATGCACTTGCTGGCAGAACCACATCAGCTAGCCATGCTGTTTCGGTCATAAAAATATCTTGAACCACCAAATGCTCGAGCGACGCTAGAGCATGGCGCGCGTGATTTAAATCCGGATCACTCATCGCAGGATTCTCTCCCATGATGTACATGCCACGAATCTTATGAGGATCAGAGTCATCTGCCAGGATTTTATTCATCACCTCAACAACGGTATAACCTGGCGCCTTGTCGAGTTTTACTTTCCAGAAATCCTCAAACCATGCATGAGCGTTTTCATTATCAACTCGCTGATAATTCGGGAACATCATAGGTATCAAACCAGCATCACTGGCACCCTGAACGTTATTTTGACCACGAAGTGGATGCAAGCCTGAACCAGGTTTGCCAATTTGACCTGTGATATTTGCTAAGGCAATCAAACAGCGCACGTTATCTGTTCCATGTACGTGCTGACTAACCCCCATACCCCAGAGAATCATGGCGCTCTTACAAGTAGCATAAGTTCTCGCCACTTCCCGAATTGTTTGAGCTGGCACACCACAAATTGGCTCCATTTTCTCAGGAGAGAAGCCCTTCACATTCTCTTTTAGGGCCTCAAAATTATTCGCCCGATTCTTTACAAAATTCTCATCAACCAAATTTTCTTCAACGATGACATGCAACATCGCATTGAGCATCGCCACATCAGTATCAGGCTTAAACTGCATCACGCGCCACGCATGCTTACCGAGATCGGTTACACGAGGATCAGCCAAAACAATCTTCGTACCATGCTTAGAGGCATTTTTCATCCAAGTAGCTGCCACAGGATGATTTGCTGTTGGATTTGAGCCAATCACAATAATCATTTCGGAATGCTCAACATCATTCACCTGATTACTAACCGCTCCAGAACCAACCCCCTCCAACAATGCGGCAACACTTGAGGCGTGACATAAACGCGTACAGTGGTCGACGTTGTTACTGCCGAACCCTACTCGAACTAATTTCTGAAATAGATAAGCTTCTTCATTACTGCCTTTAGCAGAGCCAAAACCAGCAAGGACTTTATTTCCGTATTGATCTTTTAAGCCTTTTAATTTAGACGCAGCAAGATCAAGCGCCTCCTCCCAAGTCGCTTCCCTAAATACCTCACTCCAGTCACCTGGCTTAGATATTTCATGGCTATCTTTTGGAACACCGGCTTTTCTAATGAGCGGTTTCGTTAATCGATGTTCATGATGCACATAATCGAAGCCAAAACGTCCTTTAACACACAAACGACTATGATTCGCTGGACCATCACGGCCTTCAACGCTAACGATTTTTTCATCTTTAACGTTATAAGTTAATAAGCAACCAACGCCACAGAATGGACATACCGAATCCACCTTACGATCGACGACCTGACTGCCAATATGCGTCTTTGGCATCAATGCGCCAGTTGGACAGGCTTGAACACATTCACCACACGCTACGCACGTACTTGCACCCATAGGATCATCAAGATCAAATGTAATCTGACTATGAGCGCCACGCATTGCGTAACCAATCACATCATTGACCTGCTCTTCTCGACAGGCTCGTACACAACGATTACATTGAATACACGCATCAAGATTAACCGCCATTGCTGGATGGGACAAATCTGCTTGAACTTTATCGCGTCTTAGTTTTGCTAACTCTGGCCGCACCTCAACCTTAAGCTTGCTGGCCCAATCCGTCAGTTCGCCATGCTGAGAAGATTGATCACCATCAATCCACTTAAAGCCTTTCTCCGGCATATCGGAGAGAAGCATCTCTACCACCATTTTTTGACTTTTAACGGCACGCTCACTTTGTGCCTGAACTTCCATACCTGGTGCAACTTGGCGACAGCAACTTGGAGCCAAAGTACGTTCACCGCCAATTTCAACAACGCAGGCGCGGCAATTACCATCAGGACGAAGTCCGTCTTTAAAACATAAGTGCGGAATATCAACACCATGACGTTTAGCGGCTCGCAGAATTGTCTCGCCTTCGAAGGCATGAATGGTTTTACCGTCGAGTTTGAACTCAACTTCTTTAGGCATTAGTTCATTTGATTTTGTTGGCGCATTCATCAGGAAACCTCACCTGGGAAATATTTTTGGATACAACGAATCGGATTAGGGGCAGCCTGTCCAAGACCGCAAATCGACGCGTCACCCATGACTTGAGATAAATCATTTAAAGTGGATTGATCCCACTTAGAAGCCTCCATTAATTTGGCAGCTTTGCTTGTTCCTACTCGACACGGCGTACATTGACCACAACTTTCATGCTCAAAAAAGCGCATGACATTTAAAGCAGCATCTTTTGCCTTGTCTTTATCACTCAAAATCATGACGGCAGCAGAACCAATGAAACAACCATAAGGCTGCAAGGTATCAAAGTCGAGTGGAATATCATTCATAGTGGCTGGCAAAATACCGCCTGAAGCACCTCCCGGCAGATAAGCGTAGAACGAATGACCGTCTAACATGCCACCACAGTACTCATCAATCAATTGCTGAACATTAATACCAGCTGGTGCCAATTTAACGCCAGGCTCTTTAACTCGCCCACTGACGCTAAAACTACGCAACCCTTTTCGGCCATTACGACCAAAACCACTAAACCATTCTGGGCCTCGCTGCACAATATCTCTAACCCAATAAAGCGTTTCAAAATTGTGTTCAAGCGTCGGCCTACCAAAAAGACCAATCTGAGCGATATACGGAGGACGCATGCGTGGCTCTCCCCGCTTACCTTCAATACTTTCAATCATCGCTGACTCTTCACCGCAAATATAGGCGCCAGCACCTCGTCGCAATTCAATTTTTGGTAGCTGACAAGGAGGATTAGCGATCAATTTATCAAGTTCTGATTGCAATAAGTCACGACAACCATGATATTCATCACGCAAGTAGATGTAACAAGCATCAACTCCAACAACATGCGCTGCAATCAACATACCTTCTAAAAATCGATGAGGATCACGCTCTAAATAAGTGCGATCTTTAAAAGTGCCAGGCTCGCCTTCGTCGATATTAATTGCCATTAATTTTGGCGCAGGTTGGTCCTTCACAATACGCCATTTACGCCCCGCTGGGAAACCGGCGCCACCAAGACCACGCAGACCAGAATCCTCCATAGCCTTAATCACAGACTCAGTATCTTTGGTACCACTCACAATGGATTTAAGTAACTGATAGCCACCCTGAGTTTGGTACGTTTGATAACCACAATAATCAGGCGCAATATTAATATTGGTATTGCTTGTAACAGCTTTCTCTGCAAAGGCTGCTGGCTCAAATTGACCAATATCACTTGGTTTTGGATGATGCTTCATTTGCATATCCACTAAGGATTTAATTTTTTCAGTCGTCGCATTGACTACTGGATGCTGATGAACGACTGCCACTGGGGCTTGCTCACAACGCCCCACACAAGGTACTGCTTCGATCTTAACATCCGCATTACCCAAAATTGCTGGCAAGCGCGCCAATAAGTCATTAGCACCGGCAAGCTCACAAGAAATACTGTTACAAACTCGTACAGTAGTACTTGGATTAGTCTCATCGCCACGCAAGACATCAAAGTGATGATAGAAAGTCGCCACTTCAAAAACCTCTGCCATCGAGATTTTCATTAGTTTTGCCAAAGCTGTTAGATGACGATCATGCAAACCATGAAAAGTGTCATTTAACACATGTAAGTTTTCGATTAACAAATCACGTCTGGAGAAATCTCCTATCAATGCTTTAACTTCATCAAGGGATTGCTCATCAGCCTGTCGCCCTTTTAATTTAGCGCTTTTTTTAATGCGTTTTCTGAGATCTTCAGGAGATCCTAATACGACGTGTGAACTTGTTTTAACTTCTTGCATGCTCAATGTACATCTGCCATTAGATACCGAGGTAACTAATGGCAGAGCCTATTCAAAATTTAAATTCCTAAAAAACTTAGTTGAAGAATTTACCCACAACGATGAGTGTGCGATAAACACCCCAAGCCAATGGGATTCCGACAGCTGCCCAAGCAAGATAAACAGTCAACGATGATGTTTTATGTGTATCACTTGAAGCACCGCCAACTTCGGAAGCTGCAGCTTTTTCATGAGCCAAACGTTTCTCTTCCGCAAGTTCAGCATCAGACATAAACCACTTGTCAGCAATAGGCTTCACTAACCAGTTACAAATCAAGCCAATTACCAACATGCCAACCAAGATGTACATCGTTTGGTTATATACCTGATCTTTTGGAATACCAATACTCAACTGATAGTCGCGCATGTAGTTAACCACCACTGGACCCAAAATACCGGCAGTTGCCCATGCAGTTAACAAACGTCCATGAATCGCACCAACCATTTGGGTACCAAACAAGTCTGCAAGGTAAGCAGGCACTGTAGCAAAGCCACCACCATACATACTTAAGATGATACAAATTGCAGCAACGAACAAGAAAACGTTATGTGCCAAAGCACTTGATGGAACGCTGAAGTAGCACAAGCCTCCCAAAATGAAGAAGACCGTATACGTCAACTTACGACCAAGCTTATCGGAAATACTTGCCCAGAAGAAACGACCACCAATGTTAAACAAGCTTAACAAGGCAGCAAAACCTGCAGCAATACCTGCAATAGCGGTTTTGTTTTCAGGGGTTAATTCGCCAGTCACGCCAATAAGTGATCCACCGAAGATTTCTTGAAGCATTGGAGAAGCCATACCAATCACACCAATACCTGCAGAAACGTTCATACAGAGAACCATCCAAACCAACCAGAACTGTGGAATCTTGAATGCGTTCTTAACGTGCACATGACGTTGCGTAATCATGGCATTGCTTGTCGTTGCAGGTGGTGGTGTCCATCCCTCTGGTTTCCAACCAGTTGGAGGAACTCGGTAACCAAGTGCACCGCCCATCATAAATACGAAATAGCCCAGTGCCATAACGATGAATGTTTGCATAACACCAACGTCTGTTGGAGTTGCAAAATATTTCATGAGTTCAGCGGCCAATGGTGAACCAATCATCGCACCGCCACCAAAACCCATAATCGCCATACCGGTTGCCATACCGCGACGGTCTGGGAACCATTTAATCAAAGTTGATACTGGAGAGATGTACCCCAAGCCAAGACCAATACCACCAATAACACCTGAACCCAAAATCATCATCCAGAATTGGTGAGTGTAGATACCAAGCGCTGAGAACAACATACCGCCGCACCAGCACAACGCAGAAACAACCCCTGCTTTGCGAGGACCAGCACGTTCAAGCCAACCACCCCATATCGCAGCAGATGAACCCAAGAACACAAAAAACAAGGTATACATCCAGCCTAAAGTTGATACCTTCCAGTCACACGTTGTTGTAAACAACTCTTGGAAGAACCCGACTTCAGGTCCGCACTTAATTGATTCTTTAATGCCTAAGGCTTTTGATAAAGGTAACCAGAATACGGAAAAGCCATATGCCATCCCGATACAAAGGTGAATTGCCAAAGCCGCCGGTGGAACTAGCCATCGGTTAAACCCTGGGCCCGCAATGGTTGCTTCTTTTTCCAAAGATAAGTTCATGTACATCTCCCTGTAAATATGCAGCATTAATCGAACTGCTTTTATTACTTTTTATTGCTTTTATTTAGTTTTATGACAGTTCTACTGAATCAAAGTTCTAGAACTGAAGGGAGTGTAGCAACATTGCAAAAAAAAATCTTTATTGCAATGCAGCAAATAAAACTTAGAATTTTTCTAGATTTTATTTAGCAAATACCTGACTCATATCGCCAAATGCCTTGAACTCGAGAGCATTGCCAGATGGGTCCAAAAAGAACATCGTTGCCTGTTCACCCACCTGACCTTTGAAGCGGATGTGCGGTTCGATAATAAACTTAATCCCAGCTTGCTTAAGCTTGTCAGCCAACCCCTCCCACTCGCTCATCGATAAGATGGCGCCAAAGTGCTTCACAGGTACCGCATCACCATCAACGTCATTCTTTTGCGCTTGAGTACATTCTTCTGGAGCTAAATGAGCAACTACTTGGTGGCCATAAAAATTAAAGTCAACCCACTCATCTGAACTACGCCCTTCTGGACAACCTAAAAGATCACCATAAAAAGCCCTTGCTCCAGCAAGGTCTTTAACCGGAAATGCCAAATGAAAAAGTGGTGTTGCCATACAAAGCTCCTAATGTATTAGTCAATTGTCTTTTAGGTTTCATTATTCCAAAAACTGTAAAAACTCTCTCAACTTAATTTAAGTTTTTTAAACCTCTAAGCAATAGTTAAAAAATAAACGCCATCACAAGGATGGCGTCGAAATCACGAAAAGCTTCTATTAACTGAGCTTTTTTATTGTTAGGCCATGTGGGTACATGGTGTCTCCTCGCAAATTTTTATTTGTCTTATTGTTTTCGTTGATTTGCAATGTAGTGCACTATATCATTAATGTCAATAATATTATTAATAATTTAATTAACACCCCAAAGGGGCCCATTTATGGCAGACAACAAGAAAAAAACTGCTTCTGGCATGTCAAAAGGCCTGACGAGCTATGGTGACAGCGGTTTTTCGCTATTTTTACGAAAAGCATTCATCAAAGGTGCCGGCTATACCGATACTGCCTTGGACCGCCCAGTTATCGGAATTATCAACACCGGAAGCTCCTACAACCCTTGCCATGGGAATACCCCCCAACTTATTGAAGCCGTGAAACGTGGGGTCATGCTTGCCGGCGGTTTACCAATGGATTTCCCGACCATATCGATTCATGAGAGCTTTTCATCCCCAACCAGCATGTATTTAAGAAATCTGATGTCCATCGACACCGAGGAATTAATCCTTGCACAACCGATGGATGCTGTCGTCATGATTGGGGGTTGCGATAAAACAGTACCCGCCCAACTAATGGGCGCTGCCTCAGCTGGGCTGCCTGCTATTCAGTTAATTACCGGCTCAATGCTAACCGGCTCTCATCGTTCTGAACGCGTTGGTGCATGCACCGACTGTCGTCGTTACTGGGGGAAGTTCCGCGCCGAAGAAATTAACGACGCAGAAATTTCTGAAGTTAACAATCAACTCGTTGCAAGCGTAGGCACCTGCTCAGTCATGGGAACTGCGAGTACGATGGCGTGCATCGCTGAAGCACTTGGCATGACTGTACCTGGTGGTGCTTCTCCCCCCGCAGTTACGGCTGACCGAATTCGGATTGCCGAAGAAACTGGCCGACAAGCTGTCTTAATGGCTCAATCTGGTTTGAGTATCGACAAAATTCTGACTGATAAAGCATTTGAAAATGCTATGCGTGTATTACTCGCAATCGGCGGATCCACAAATGGCATCGTTCATTTAACAGCGATTGCTGGCCGATTAGGTTACGAAATTGATTTAAAAGCACTTGACCGTATGGGACGAGAAACCCCTGTGTTGGTTGACCTAAAACCTTCTGGTCAACACTATATGCAGGATTTTCATCATGCGGGCGGCATGACAACACTCCTTCGAGAATTAAAACCTCTCCTTCATTTAGATGCCCTCACCGTTACTGGTAAAACACTAGGTGAGGAACTTGATGCAGCAACTCCTTCATTCAAACAAGATGTTGTTAGACCATTTAATCAACCGATTTACCCTCAAGGTGGGATTGCCGTCCTAGAAGGCAACCTTGCTCCAGAAGGTGCCATCATTAAACAATCCGCCGCCGATCCAAAATTAATGGAGCACGAAGGACGTGCTGTCGTTTTTGAAAATGCTCAAGATTTAGCAACCCGTATTGATGACCCCAATCTCGATGTACACCCTGAGGATATTTTGGTTCTAAAAAACATTGGGCCTAAAGGCGCTCCGGGCATGCCAGAGGCTGGCTATTTACCCATCCCTAAGAAATTAGCTAAAGCTGGCGTAAAAGATATTGTGCGAATTTCAGATGGACGCATGAGCGGTACCGCATTCGGTACCATTGTGCTCCACGTCACTCCAGAATCAGCGATGGGTGGTCCTCTTGCCTATGTCGAAACTGGTGATCGGATTCGTTTATCCGTTAGCAAACGTGAAATTAGTTTGTTAGTGAGCGATGAGGAACTTGCTACGCGTGCAAAAAATAAGCCCGTCAAAATACCTAGCGCAGAACGTGGTTATAAAAAGTTATTTTTGGACTCTGTCACACAAGCCGATAAAGGTGTTGACTTTGACTTTCTGAGAGCGCCAAAAGTTGATAAGAAAATTCCTAAAATTTAAGTATGCTAGATAAAACAAATTCTCCTAACGAGCAAAGTGAATTTGACCTGCTCGTCGCTTCCGTTGAAGAAGACATCGTTTTCGGAAAACTTCACCCTCGGGAACGATTAGTTGAAGAGGAAATCATGGAGCGCTTCCAAATTAAGCGCCACGTGGCCCGCGACATTTTGATGCAACTTGAACGCCTAGGCTTGGTTGAGCGCAAAAAAAACGTTGGCGCGCTCGTTCGATCCTTTACACCCAAAGAAGTTGCAGAACTTTATCAAGTCCGCGTCTTACTTGAAACTGAGGCAGTCCGCTCTATTGAATTTCCAGTAGCGCAAATTCACATTGATGAATTAAGCTCCATCCAACAAGAACAAGATAAGGCAATTGCGGCAAATGATCTTCGTAAAGTATTTCGATTAAACCTTGCTTTTCATCAACGCTTATTTGACATTTGCAATAACGAAGTACTTAAAAAAGCTATCTCAGAGTATGCAAGACAAACCCACTCAATTCGCTTTTCAACTTTAATTTCTTCGAATTATCGCGAGCGCTCCAGTAAAGAGCATTGGGACATGATTCAAGCTCTTCAAAAAGGACGTCGTGATGAACTCATCAAAATTTGCGGCGATCATCTCCTCCCTTCAAGAGATACCTATCTGTCAATCAACCAATTAAAAGATCAATAAGCCAATGAGCGCGCCTTTTACACTTCCTTACGAAACTCACGCCGTGATTGTGGGAGGAGGCACGATGGGAGCTGACGTAGCAATCGTTCTAGCTAGAGCTGCCTGCCACACCATTATTGTTGAATCATCAGAAAATCGTCGCGCCCTATTACCAACCTACATCAAAGAAGGCTTAACCAAGCAATCGAGTAGCGACTTTTTTGACCAAGTCTCGATAGTTTCAAAGATAGAAGAAATCAATTGGGAGATGATTGATATCGCCATTGAATGCGTCCCAGAAAAATTAGAAATCAAGCAACACTTATTCGCTGAGCTTGAAAAGATTTGCTCACCTCATACGATTTTATGCAGCAATAGCTCGAGTTTTCCAATCTCTGCAATTAGTAAAGGCCTGAAATCAAACCATCGAATGCTCGGCTTGCATTTTTTCATGCCCGCTCATCTAGTACCACTTGTCGAAGTCGTTCTCGGCGAAAAAAGTGATCCCGAATTAGCCAAACCAGTCGCCGAACTTATGCGCGGGTGCGGCATGGTTCCAGTTCTAGTTAAAAAAGATCTCCCTGGTTTCTTGGCCAACCGCATGCAACATGCTTTAGCTCGCGAGGCATTTCATATGATTGATGAAGGAATAGCATCGCCAGAAGATGTTGATGCCGCCGTTCGCTTTGGGTTTGGCTTTCGCTTTCTAGCGGCAGGTCCAGTCATGCAACGTGATCACGCAGGACTTGAAGTTCATACTGCAGCTGCCGCTAGCATGTACCCCTCTCTAGCAACTAATTCAACCCCAGCTAAAGTGCTTCAAGAACGAGTCAATCGTAAAGATTTAGGAATGAAGACTGGTCAGGGGTTTTTTTCTTGGACCCCTGAATCAATTGCAATTGAACGCAAACGTTATGACGATTTACTCACTAAAGGACTTGAAATCATCAGTAACGAACTACCTTCTATTAAGAAGCCATCCTAATGTAATGCCTAAACAACTTTTGAATAGCGAGCCTGTGTCTTCATAGACTTGAGTCTTGCATCAAAGGCCATAGCAACGCGACGAACCAACAAACGACCACGCCTAGGAATAATGATTTCCTCCGCTCGCCACGTCAACAAATCCGCTTTTTCTAACTCAGCAAGCTCCTCCAAATCATCTTTAAAGTACTCCATAAAGTTGATTTGGTGCTTCTGACCAAAAGCTTTCGTATCAAGCTTAAATTGGCACATAAGCTCACCAATTAATTCTCGACGAATAATGTCATCAGCCGTTAATTGAATACCTCGAAGTGTGGGTAAACTTCCTTGATCTAAGGCAGAGTAATACTCATCTAATGTTCGAACATTTTGAGCATACACATCGTCCACTTTACCAATCGATGAAATACCAAAAGCAAGTAAATCACATTCCGCTTGAGTGGAATAACCTTGGAAATTGCGATGTAGACGCCCTTCTTTTTGGGCTATCGCCAACTCATTACCCGGCTTGGCAAAATGATCCATTCCAATAAATTGATAACCAGCCTCATCTAACTGTTTAATCGTGTTGGCAAGGATCGACAACTTATCAGCAGCAACCGGTAATTCTGCTTCTGCAATGCGACGCTGGGGCATAAAGACCGTCGGCAAATGCGCATAGCTATAGACCGACAAACGGTCGGGTGACATATCAATAACTGCTTGGACTGTTTGCGCAAAAGTTTCAGGGGTCTGCTTAGGCAAGCCATAAATTAAATCAACGCTAGAAGAATTAAACCCATGCGCGACCGCCCAATCAAGTACCGATTTAGTCTCTTCATAGGTTTGGATTCGATGCACTGCTTTTTGTACATCTAAATTAAAGTCCTGAACTCCAAGACTAATCCGATTAAAGCCAAGTTCGGCAAGTAAGGCAATGTCAGCCTCCGTTACTCGACGAGGATCAATTTCGATCGAATATTCACCCCCAGGCAATAAATCAAAATGCTGACGAATAACCCCCATCAACTCTCGCATTTCATCTTGCGATAAGAAAGTTGGTGTACCACCACCCCAATGTAATTGAGTTACTGGAATTTTCACCCCTGCACTTCCCATCACCGAAGTGACGAGGTGCATCTCTTTTGCTAAATATTTGATGTATTTAGCACTACGACCATGGTCTTTGGTAATGATCTTGTTACAGCCACAGTAATAACAAATATTGGGGCAGAATGGTAAATGCACATAAAGTGATAGCGGCTTCTTAGCTTGCGCCACCCGAACCAAAGCGTCTTTGTAATCTTGCTCACCGAATTGATCATGAAAACGATCTGCCGTCGGATAGGAGGTATACCGAGGTCCATTGATATCAAAACGCTTTAGTAGGTCTGGCTGAAAAATGGATTCCTGGGCCAAACCCTCTGAATTTAAAGAAGTATTCACTTGTGTATTGTAATTTCGAGAAAATCGATTCAATTTGATTCAAATCAAATTTACCATACAGAGCCCCCCTCGCTTTTTGGAAAAATCCCAAAAATCTTAGGGAAAACGATGGATTCATACCTCTTTTCTACCATTTTGACTTACGATGACAACACCAAAACATTCAATAAAAACATGGAGATCAGAATGGCAAACATATCTAGGCGCGATTCTTTAAAAATTGGCTTAGCCTCAGTGGCAGCCGGCGCACTTGGAACAGTTCATCATGAAGCTAAAGCGGCAGGCAATAAAGCACTTTTCAAAATACCTCAAGTATCAATTCCGATTGTGGGCAGTAATG
>CAYFKO010000035.1:0-9275 GCA_964343765.1 uncultured Polynucleobacter sp.
CCACCTTCAATGCTAGTGAGATTCTTATTCGCTTGAAAACTAAAGCTAACTAAATCAGCAAGTCCCTCAAACGAAGAGCCGATTTTCTCTCCTTGCCATGAAGAACCGAGTGCTTGAGCGGCATCTTCAATGACTCGTAAACCATGTTTTTTGGCAATCGAATACAGTTTATGAATATCCACTGGAAGGCCAGATAAATAAACTGGCATGATCGCTTTAGTTTTAGGGGTGATGGCAGCTTCGATCAAGTCTAGATTGATGTTGCGGGTGTTGGGGTCGATATCCACAAATACAGGTCGAGCACCAACGGTCAAAATAACGTTGGAGGTCGAGACCCAAGAGATGGGAGTTGTAATGACCTCATCACCGTTGCCAACGCCGGCAATGCGCAGCGCGATTTCCATAGTTGCTGTGCCATTTGAAAAGCAGCGTACGGGTCTACCGCCAAAATAATCAGATAAGCGTTTTTCAAATTCTTGAACTTTGGGGCCGGAGGTAATCCAACCAGATCTCAATACTTCGCCAACCGCAGCGATGGTATCTTCATCGATGGTGGGTTTGGTGAACGGTAAGAAGGGTAAAGAGGTGTTTCCCATGATTAAGCCATTATTTCATGAAGAACGGGCGAGGACATAAACACCAATTAGGATGATTCCAATCCCCAGTGCACGTTGCCATGAGATGATTTCGCCAAACAAAAAATAAGCAGCAACGGCATTGACTACATAACCGAGAGATAGGAGAGGGTAGGCTACGGAAACGTCAATGCGAGACAAGCCAGCAATCCAAGTTAAAACGCTGATGCAGTAGAGTCCTAAGCCGCCCACAATCGGTAAGTTGGTGCCAAGTTGCCATAGCGTTTGTATAAGCGTATCGGGGCTTAAGCTCACCGTACCTAGTTTGATTGTCCCAGCTTTAAGTAAGAGTTGTGCCGCGGCATTTAGCAAAATGCCTGCAAACAGGTAAGCAAAAGTAGTTAAGGTCATTTTGAAGTTTCGATCGAACTAATGTCTGGTTTCTTAATGATGATGCGTAAAGGATCTTCCGCCACTACCTCCATCGGGAGATCTCTTGCTTTGAGTTCAGCAAATGTTGTGTGGCTCATGACTGCCAGAGGGTGTTTTTCTGAATCTGAATTCCAGCGTTCAATAAATTGGTCAACCGATGGAATCCATTTGTCGGGTTCCTGTTCGATGCCAAATTGAAGTTCATCCATAAACTCAACCATCACAGCTGGTTTTTGTAAGTAAAACGGAATTGTGTGTTCCAAAATTTTTACTGAGTAAAAATTCGTGTCTGCTTGCACAAGCGGTCTTGCTTTGTTTGCAAGATCGACTCCCGAGAGGAGTCGGCCAACCACATCGTGTCCGATGCCAGCGACGAGGGTCATTCCGATAAAGCTGAATGCAAAAAGACTAACGCTTAGATGTTTATGTTTTCGAACCAACCAAGCAAGTAGAGTTCCTGATGTGACGATGCATAAGGCAGCTCGCACCCACTCGCTGTAGGCTAGATAAAGTTCTGCTTCATAAACTTCCCCTGTGCTGGCAACTTTGGAAATTGCAAGGAAGCCACAGCAAAAAAGAACGAATAGGAAAATTAGTTGAATTTGCCATCCGAGATTATTGGATGAAGCTTTAACAAAGAAGCCTGAGTTCTGGGTGTCTTTAAATAAACTTTGATTTAAGGAAATGCCAGCAAGGATTGCTAGCGCAGGAAAGATTGGAACTAAATAGCCCGGAAGTTTTGACTTAGAGAAGCTAAAGAAAGCGAAGATAACAATTGCCCAAACAAGGCAAAGCCATTGGGGTTTAAAGTTGATTTGAGTTTGGTTGCGATCTTGAAGAGCATTGACGAAGCTTTTTGGTAACTGAAATAACCAAGGTAAAAAACCAACGATGAGTAATGGGAAGAAGAAGTGCCAGGGGGCGGTTCTTCGATGCTCGTCTGTTGTGAAGCGTTCAAAATGTTCGTGAATAAAAAAGAAGTGAGGGAACTCAGGATTTTTTAAGGAGACCAAAATAAACCAAGGGGCGGTAACAGCTAAAAAACAGACGATGCCTTTGACCAGGTGAAGTCGCGTCCAAATTTTCCAATCCCAAGCTGTAAAGGAATACACGATTAAAACAAGGCCAGGCAATACAAGACCAATCAATCCCTTGGAAAGAACAGCTAGCCCCATAAATACCCAGCAAAGGCACATCCAAAAAGCCTCGGAGATAGAGTGATGAGGAGCATTCTGAGCTACAAGCATCGAAAACAGTGCAAAGGACATGGTGGCGGCAATGCCCATGTCTAGAGAATTAAAGTGGCCACTTAAGATCCAAATGGGCGATGCGGCAAGAATGACGGCGCTCAGCCATCCAGCACGTTTTCCAAAAAGGGCGCCTGCGGTCAAACCTGTAAAGAGGATGGTTAAGAAGCTGGTAAGCCCAGACCAAAGACGAGCTTGCCATTCCCCTAAGCCAAAGAGCTTGAATGCCAAAGCCGTGGCCCACATTTGCAAGGGGGGCTTTTCAAAATATTTGTAATCGTTGTAACGAGGGGTGAGCCAATCGCCACTAACTAGCATTTCTCGGGCAATCTCTGCATATCGACCTTCATCAGAGGGGATTAGGTGGCGATAATTAAGGGTCCCAAACCAAACGAGCGCCAAAAGGACTAATCCTATCCAGATCAGACTATTGCGAAGGGGCGAATTTTCAGATTCGTACACTGGCGGCTTAGTTATTTAAAGATTGAGGAAGTATGAAGGCGCCTAAAACTAAGCGTCCTTCTCCCATGAGGATATTGTAGGTTCGGCAAGCGGCTTGAGTATCCATGGTTTCAAAGCCAATTCTTGCCTTAATTAAGGGGGCTAAAAGAGCTGGATTGGGGAATTTGATGGTTTGGCCGGCACCAAAAATCACTAATTCCGGCTTTTTTTGGGCGATTAACTCAAAATGTTCGGCTTTTAGAGCGGCAAAGTCCTTTACGGGCCATTCCTCAACGGAGCCTTCGGGCATCACTAAAACTGAGTGGCTATAAGGCACCGTATTGATTTCAATGCGGTTGGCGTCATAGCTAGTGACGGTATTGAGGTGAGATTTTGGGTCAGGTTGAAGCTTCACGATAAGGCTCTGTCATAATGTAGGGATTATAGCTATCGCTTGCAACCCCTTGTAAGAATTAACGAATTCCTGAAAATATTGTGAAAACTATTAAAAAATCCAATAAGCTCAACAACGTTTGCTACGACATTCGCGGACCTGTCCTTGAATTAGCACAGCAAATGGAGGAAGAAGGGCAGAAAATTATCAAGCTCAACATAGGTAATGTTGGGGTATTTGGCTTTGATCCTCCTGAAGAAATTCAGCAGGACATGGTGCGTAATTTATCGGCATCTGCCGCATATTCGGATTCAAAAGGAATTTTTGCGGCTCGAAAAGCCATCATGCATTACTGTCAAGAAAAAGGCATTCAGGGAGTTAATTTAACTGACATCTACACCGGTAATGGTGTGTCTGAATTAATCGTTCTCTCCATGAACGCATTGTTAAATGATGGTGATGAAGTTTTAGTACCTGCACCGGATTACCCATTGTGGACTGCTGCTGTTAGTCTTTCAAGTGGTACGCCAGTCCATTACTTATGTAATGAAGATGCTGGATGGGAACCCGATCTTGATGATATTCGTGCAAAAGTCACGCCAAAAACCAAAGCGATTGTGGTGATTAACCCAAATAATCCAACGGGCGCCATTTACTCGGAAGAGACTCTAAAGAACATTATTCAGGTTGCTCGTGAGAATGGGTTGATTTTGTTTGCTGATGAGATTTATGACAAGACGCTGTATGAGGGGGCTACTCATACCTCCATCGCATCTTTATCTACGGATGTCTTAACCATCACATTTAATGGCCTTTCAAAAAACTACCGTTCGTGCGGTTACCGTTCGGGTTGGATGATTGTTTCTGGTGATAAATCAGGTGCTGGTGATTACATAGAAGGTTTAAACATGCTGGCGAGCATGCGCTTATGTGCCAACGTGCCAGGCCAGTACGCGATTCAGACGGCGCTTGGCGGTTATCAAAGTATTAATGATTTAGTGGCTGAGGGTGGGCGATTGCGTCGTCAGCGAGATTTGGCTTGGAAGCTTATTACGGATATTCCAGGGGTTACCTGTGTAAAACCGAGAGCGGCTTTGTATTTGTTCCCTAGATTGGATCCAAAAATTTATCCAATTGAAGACGACCAAAAATTCATTGCTGAATTACTTAAAGAAGAAAAAGTATTACTTGTTCAGGGATCTGGTTTTAATTGGCCGCATCCAGACCACTTCCGTGTCGTCTTTTTGCCTCATGAAGATGATTTGAAAGAAGCGATTCGTCGTTTAGCGAATTTCTTATCGAGATATCGTAAACGTATGGGCACTGACAAATTAGTGGCAGCAAAATAATTTACCGAATTCATTTTTAACTTTTAACGTATTGATAAGACATGGCATCTCAAAGTAAACCCATTCAAGTAGGTCTTTTAGGTATTGGTACAGTTGGTGGCGGAGTGTTTACCGTTTTACAACGCAATCATGAAGAAATAGAGCGTCGAGCTGGTCGTGGCATTCAGATTCATACGGTCGCTGATTTAAATACCAAGCGTGCCGAAGAACTTGTTCAGGGACGCGCTAAGGTGGTCGCTGATGCTAAGGAAGTTATTAACAATCCAGAGATTGAAGTGGTCATCGAGTTGATTGGTGGTTATGGGATTGCAAAAGAATTAGTATTAGCAGCAATTAATGCTGGCAAGCATGTAGTCACTGCTAATAAAGCCTTAATTGCAGTGCATGGAAATGAAATCTTTGCTGCGGCAAAAGCAAAGGGCGTGATTGTTGCTTTTGAGGCAGCGGTTGCCGGTGGCATTCCAATTATTAAAGCCTTGCGAGAAGGCTTGACTGCCAACCGCATTGAATGGGTTGCTGGCATTATTAATGGCACAACGAATTTCATTCTTTCAGAGATGCGTGATAAAGGATTAGATTTTGACGTCGTCCTAAAAGAGGCGCAGCGCTTAGGTTATGCAGAGGCAGATCCAACTTTTGACATTGAAGGGGTAGATGCTGCCCATAAAGCAACGATCATGAGCGCGATAGCATTTGGCGTACCGGTTCAGTTTGATAAAGCCTATGTAGAGGGTATTACTAAGTTGTCGGCTACCGACATTCGTTACGCAGAACAGTTAGGTTATCGCATCAAGTTGTTAGGAATTGCAAAACGTGCGAATGGTGGAATTGAGTTGCGAGTTCATCCAACCTTGATTCCAGCAAAACGTTTGATTGCAAATGTTGAAGGTGCGATGAATGCGGTGCAAGTATTCGGTGATGCAGTCGGAACAACACTGTATTACGGGAAGGGAGCTGGTTCAGAACCAACCGCTTCAGCGGTCATTGCGGACTTAGTTGATGTGGTCCGACTACAGGCTGTCGAACCAAGTAAACGTGTGCCATATTTAGCGTTCCAAGAAGACAAGGTTAGTGATACGGCGATTCTTCCAATTGGAGAAATTACAACGAGCTATTACTTGCGCTTGCAAGTGGCTGATGTAACTGGCGTGTTAGCCGACATTACACGTATTTTGGCGGATAAGGGAATATCGATTGACGCCTTGTTGCAAAAAGAAGCGCAAGAGGGTGAAAAGCAAACGGATTTAATTATCTTGACGCATGAGACACTCGAAAAACATATGTTGGCTGCCTTAGAAAATATTGAGAAATTAGATACCGTCATTGGGCGAGTTACCAAAATTCGTTTAGAGAACTTAAGTTAATTAGTACACAGATGCGTTATTTATCGACAAGAGCTCAAAGTCCTGAGCAATCATTTTTAGGAATATTGTTAGGTGGTTTGGCACCTGATGGTGGTTTGTATTTACCTAAAGAGTATCCCCAAATTACGAAAGAAAAGCTGGATAGTTGGCGTGGACTTTCATACGCTGATTTGGCGTTTGAGATTCTAAGTTTGTATTGCGATGACATTCCAGCAGAAGATTTGCGTGCTATAACTCGTAAAACATACACTCAGGCGGTGTACTGCAACGGAAGGGCCGAGGATAAAGCTGCAGACATTACTCCTATTCATTGGTTGGGTGAAGAATCAAGTGCTAAGTTGGGTTTATTAAGTTTGTCCAATGGTCCTACTTTGGCATTCAAAGATATGGCGATGCAGCTCTTGGGGAATTTATTTGAATATGCTTTAGGAAAGGCTGGCCAGGAGTTGAATATTCTTGGGGCTACTTCAGGAGATACTGGAAGTGCTGCCGAATATGCGATGCGTGGCAAGAAAGGAATACGCGTATTTATGCTTTCTCCTTATGGAAAGATGAGTGCGTTTCAATCTGCCCAAATGTATTCTTTGCAAGATCCTAATATTTTCAATATTGCGGTGCACGGAGTGTTTGATGATGCGCAGGATATTGTTAAAGCAGTAAGTAATGATGCTGCTTATAAAGCAAAGCAAAAGATAGGTACGGTAAATTCAATTAACTGGGCTCGCGTTGTTGCGCAAGTGGTGTATTACTTCCAGGGTTATTTGTTGGCAACTAAAACAAGCGATGAAAAAGTTTCGTTTTGCGTTCCATCAGGTAATTTTGGCAACGTTTGTGCAGGGCATATCGCACGAATGATGGGTTTGCCAATTCATCGATTAGTGGTTGCTACTAATGAAAATGATGTGCTGGATGAATTCTTCAAGACTGGTGTATATCGAGCTCGAAAATCATCAGAGACTTATCACACATCAAGTCCATCAATGGATATATCAAAGGCCAGTAACTTTGAGCGCTTTGTCTTTGATTGGTTATTACGAGACGGGCAAAAAGTATCGCAGCTATTTGCAGATGTTGAATCGAAGGGTGGTTTTGATTATTCGAACGATCCGGCTCGTGATCGAATTGCAAGTTTCGGATTTGTTTCTGGGCGGAGTACGCATCAAAATCGTTTAGATACCATTCGTGATATCAAGTCTAAGTATGAAATTACGATTGATACGCACACTGCAGATGGTGTCAAGGTGGCAAGAGAGCATCTAGACTCAGGTATTCCGATGTTAGTTCTTGAAACAGCGCTTCCAATTAAATTTGGCGAAACGATTCAAGAGGCTCTCGGAGAATGGCCTGCAAGACCAGTTGCATTCGAAGGAATTGAAAGATTGCCACAACGCGTTGTTGAAATGGCAGCAGATGCAAATCAAGTGAAATCATTTATAGCTGAACATACGAAGCTTTAATATGAAAACCGCGCAAGAGGCTTTGCAAATCTTATTGTCCCAAGCGCAACCCATTCAGGGCGAGGAGCTTGTCACGGTTGCCGAGGCACTTAATAGAGTCCTCGCTCGTGATCAACTGAGTTTGGTTGATGTGCCGCCTGCAGACAATACGCAAATGGATGGCTACGCAGTGATTGCAAGCGATATTCAGTCTTTAGGTCAAGTACTTAAAGTTACTCAGCGAATCCCCGCAGGACATCTAGGTACAGAATTGCAGTCTGGAACCGTTGCGCGTATCTTTACGGGGGCGCAAATTCCCCGCGGGGCTGATGCGGTTTTAATGCAAGAGGACTGCGAGGTACTAGGAGAGCCAAGTGCAGAGGGTATTGGATATACCGTTAAAGTAAATCGATTGCCTAAGCAAGGCGATTGGATTCGACGCCGTGGTGAAGACTTAATGGCAAATCAGATAGCGCTAAAAGCTGGGACCTATTTAAGGCCGCAAGAATTGGGAGTAGCTGCCTCTTGTGGGTTGACCCATTTACCAGTGAAACGTCGCGTTAAAGTAGCGGCATTTTTTACGGGCGACGAACTCACGTTGCCCGGGCAACCATTAAAACCTGGCGCCATTTATAACTCTAATCGCGATACGCTATTAGCTTGCTTTCGGGCTTTGGGGTGTGAGGCGACGGATTTTGGAATTGTTCCTGATACGCTAGAGGCGACTCGACAGACATTAAGAGAAGCTGCAAAGGATCATGATTTGATAGTGACCTCTGGTGGCGTATCGGTTGGTGAGGAAGATCACATAAAACCCGCCGTATCTAGCGAAGGTCGCTTGGATATGTGGCAAATAGCGATCAAGCCAGGAAAGCCACTCGCTTTTGGAGCAGTCAAGAAGCCAGTATCAGGAGAGGCTTGGTTTATGGGATTGCCCGGAAATCCGGTTTCTAGTTTTGTTACTTTTTTGTTATTTGTAAAACCATTTATTCAGAGCTTGCAAGGAAGATCATTAGGAGTAGAAGCCATCTATTGGATGCGTGCAGACTTTGATTGGCCACGTGCGGACAAGCGAAATGAATTTTTGCGTGTGAAAGTTAATGCTGAAGGTGGTTTGGATTTATTTCCGAATCAAAGTTCAGGTGTGCTAACTAGCGCTTCTGGGGGTGATGGTTTGGTTGATAATCCGCCGCAACAAACGATTAAAAAAGGTGATATGGTGAGGTACTTACCATTCGCCCAATTATTAAATTAATGCTATGCGTATTACCCTGAGATTATTTGCTTCCCTTCGAGAGCAGCTTGGTATTTCGCAAGAGTCGTTAGAGATTCCAAGCGATGTCCGAACAATTGCAGAATTGCGTGCTTGGTTAATGCTCCGCGGAGCAGTGTGGGAAGAGTTATTAGCTGAAGGTCGTTCAGTGCGTGCAGCACTTAATCAAGAAATGGTGGAGCAGGATTGTGCACTAGTGGCAGATGCTGAAGTTGCTTTTTTTCCACCCGTTACCGGTGGTTGAATAGATCTGAAAAATGAAAATAGCGATTCAAACCGAGGATTTTAATGTTGCAGAAGAGATTGCAAGTCTTCGACGAGGCAATCCAGCCATTGGTGCGCTTGCTTTGTTTGTAGGTTTGGTGCGTGACATTAATGATGGCCAATCGGTTCAAGGAATGTCATTAGAGCATTACCCTGGCATGACTGAAAAAGCCCTCGAAGCAATTATTAAAGAGGCAGAGGCTCGTTGGAAGCTTGAAAATGTCACAGTGATTCATCGGGTGGGAGAGTTGATGCCTGAAGATCAAATTGTTCTCGTTGCGGTCGCGAGTTCTCATCGTCCTGATGCTTTTGCAGCTTGTGAGTACATTATGGATTTTTTAAAAACCTCAGCGCCATTTTGGAAAAAAGAAGCCACCCCTAATGGCCAACGATGGGTAGATGCTCGAGAGTCCGATCAATCTCGGCTTCAAAAGTGGATAAAAAAATAGCTTTTTTTAAAAAATGCTAATTAGATTGGGTTGTAAAAAACGCTATTTTTT
>CAYFKO010000035.1:9285-10090 GCA_964343765.1 uncultured Polynucleobacter sp.
TTTTTTAACTAGGGCCTCAGCAACAGATGCGCTCGACCTATCTTGAAACTCTAAAGTAAAAAGCAATTTGACTGGGAGTCTACCGCGGGTGTATTTGGCGCCTTCCCCACGATTGTGGGTTGCAATTCGCTCTTCAAGCCTATTTGAAATGCCGGTATAAAGCGTTTGGTCGCTGCATTCCAGTAAATAGAGGTGCCAGGTCATTTGATATAGCTCAATAGTTTTAAATAATCTCAACAGGGATTGTATTGATTCCCCCTTGAAATTCGCTAGATTGGACTCATTTAGGCAGTGTAGGCGGATAAATTCCGCAATTTTTAGGATATAGCGATGAGAATAGATAAATTAACTACTAAGTTTCAAGAGGCACTCGCAGAAGCGCAGAGTTTGGCTGTTAATGCTGATAATCAGTATATCGAGCCAGAGCATTTGCTAGTGGCAATGCTTAAGGATTCCGATGGTGCCGCTAAGGGTTTACTTGCGCGATCAGGGGTAAACGTTGCCGGCCTGCAAAAAGCTGCAGAGGATCAGCTTAAAAAACTGCCACAAGTTCAAGGAATTGGCGGTGAAGTTCAGGTAGGTCGATCACTCGCTGGTTGGCTTAATCTAACTGAAAAAGAGGCGAATAAGCGGGGCGATCAGTTCATTGCGATTGAGTTATTTTTGTTGGTTTTAGCGGATGATAAAGGTGAGCTTGGTAAAGCTGCAAAAACAAATGGCTTAACGCGCAAATCATTAGAGGCAACGATTGATACAGTTCGTGGAGGTGAGTCAGTGAATAGTGCGGATGCAGAAGGTCAACGCG
>CAYFKO010000035.1:10100-10463 GCA_964343765.1 uncultured Polynucleobacter sp.
ATCCAGTGATTGGTCGCGATGATGAAATTCGTCGTGCGATTCAGATACTTCAACGTCGGACTAAGAATAATCCTGTTTTGATTGGTGAACCAGGTGTAGGTAAGACGGCAATCGTTGAAGGATTGGCGCAGCGCATCGTCAATGGAGAGGTTCCTGAAACTCTAAAGAATAAACGCGTATTGGTGTTGGATATGGCCCTTTTGCTTGCTGGCGCCAAATACCGAGGTGAATTCGAAGAGCGCCTAAAAGCGGTTTTGAATGATATTGCTAAAGACGAAGGTCAAACTATTGTATTTATCGATGAAATTCATACGATGGTAGGGGCCGGAAAAGCTGAAGGTGCGATGGATGCTGGTAATATGC
>CAYFKO010000035.1:10473-13121 GCA_964343765.1 uncultured Polynucleobacter sp.
ATCAAAATGGAGATTGATTCCAAGCCGGAAGTGATGGATAAGTTAGATCGTCGTTTAATTCAGTTGAAGATTGAGCGAGAAGCTATTAAAAAAGAAAAAGATGAAGCCTCTAAGAAGCGTTTGGCATTGATAGAGGAAGAAATACAAAAGCTGGGTCGGGAATATGCTGATCTTGAAGAAATTTGGAAAGCTGAAAAAGGAGCTGCTCAAGGCACTGCCAATATCAAAGAAGAGATAGATAAAGTCAAGGCTGAGATTGCCAAGTATCAGAGGGAAGGCAAGTTAGAAAAAGTTGCTGAATTGCAATATGGCAAGTTACCTGAATTAGAAGGTAAGTTGAAAAAAGCAACTGTCGCCGAAGAGAAGGGACAGGCTGTTCAAAATAAATTGCTCAGAACGCAAGTTGGTGCTGAAGAGATTGCTGAGGTGGTTTCTAGGTCTACCGGAATTCCTGTAGCAAAAATGATGCAAGGTGAGCGCGACAAACTTTTAATGATGGAAGATCGTTTACATCAGCGTGTAGTCGGTCAAGATGAAGCGATTCGTGCGGTCTCGGATGCTATTCGTCGTTCACGTGCTGGTTTGTCCGATGAAGGTAAGCCGTATGGCTCTTTCCTTTTCTTGGGGCCAACCGGTGTTGGTAAGACAGAGTTGTGTAAGGCGTTAGCTGAATTCCTATTTGATAGTGATGAGCATTTGATTCGTATCGACATGAGTGAGTTCATGGAGAAGCATAGTGTTGCGCGTTTAATAGGAGCGCCTCCAGGATATGTTGGATACGAAGAAGGTGGGTATCTCACAGAATTAGTTCGACGTAAGCCTTACAGCGTAGTTTTATTGGATGAGGTTGAAAAAGCACATCCCGATGTATTTAATGTTTTATTACAAGTTCTTGATGATGGTCGAATGACAGATGGTCAAGGGCGAACAGTAGACTTCAAGAATACAGTGATCGTGATGACCAGTAATTTAGGCTCTCAAGTGATTCAATCCATGGTTGGTAAACCACAAGAGAAAATCAAAGATGCGGTATGGAATGAGGTCAAAGGGCACTTTAGACCCGAATTCTTAAATCGTATAGATGAGGTGGTAGTTTTCCATGCCTTAGACGAAGCTAATATTGCATCAATCGCCAGAATTCAATTGAAGCGTTTAACGGATCGATTAGCCAAGATGGATATGCAGTTGGACGTATCCGATGCCGCAATTGCCAAGATTGCTGAAGCAGGTTTTGATCCGGTTTTTGGTGCAAGACCGCTTAAACGAGCAATTCAACAATCGATTGAGAATCCGATTTCCAAATTGATTTTGGAAGGCAAGTTTGGTGCGAAAGATGTGATTCCGGTGGATGTGAAAAAAGGGCAATTCAGCTTCGAGCGCCAAATTCACTAAGGAACTAAAATGGGCCGATGAGCACTCAACGAAACAACGTCGAGGTCATCGGTCTAGTCGGCCTGGCCCACAGCATATCCCATTTTTTTCATTTAATACTTGCGCCATTGTTTCCGTGGCTCAAGATTGAATTTGGTCTCAGCTATGCCGAATTGGGCTTGTTGATGACGGTATTTTTTGTGGTATCAACGATTGTTCAGGCCACTTCTGGTTTTATCGTTGATCGAAAAGGTGCTTATCCAGTCTTGTTAGTAGGGGTAGGGATGTTGAGTATTTCAGCCTTATCCCTTTCTTTTGCGCCAAACTATTCGGTCTTAATTTTGGGTGCAGCAATTGCTGGCGTTGGTAATGGTGTATTTCATCCCGTCAATTACACCTTACTCAATAAGCTAGTCGAAACTAAAAATTTAGGGCATGCCTATTCTGTTCATGGAGTGACTGGTAACCTAGGGTGGGCGGCAGCTCCAATTGTATTAATCGGCCTAACTACATTGTTTGATTGGCGCGTGGCGTTACAGGGGGCATCTTTAATTGCCTTTGCCATTTTGCTATTGCTCTGGTCGCGTCGAGCAACCTTGCATGATGCGCCTAAGCAATCTCATCAAGCACAAGAAGTCTCGGGCTCTGCTTTTGGATTTTTAAAATTGCCAGCAATTTGGATGTGTTGGGGTTTTTTTCTACTAACCACTTTAGCCTTATCTGGCATACAAAGTTTTGCTCCGAGTGCACTTAAAGCAATTTATAACGTTGATCTTGCAGTTGCAACTACGGCATATACATCCTACATGCTAGCAAGTGCCGCGGGCATGATTCTTGGGGGATTTGTTGCTAGTCGATATAAGCAGTCTGATCGAGTAATTGCAAGTGCCTTTCTCATGTCAGGGTGTATGGCTGTTTTAATCGGATTAGGAATTTTTCCAGGTGCAATGGTTCCGGTTTTGTTTGCGATGATGGGCTTAGGTGCTGGTATTGCGGGTCCTTCACGCGATTTGATGATTCGATCTGCAACACCCAAGGGTTCAACGGGAAGGGTTTACGGAATGGTGTATTCCGGATTAGATACGGGTTTGGCTACTGGACCTTTACTGTTTGGACTTCTGATGGATATGAAATTGCCGCCCATGATTTTCTTTGGAATTGCTGTATTTCAGATGTTGGCTATCTTCACGGCAGTAAGGCTGACCGGGCGTACTCAAGCAGCTTAATCGGTTCAAATAATTTCATAATATGAAATGATGTTTTCATCAGTAAAAACG
>CAYFKO010000036.1:0-6092 GCA_964343765.1 uncultured Polynucleobacter sp.
AGAGGCGAGCAAATTCTAAAAACTGACCAAGATAATGGCCTCATTATTGAAAGTGGCTTCCCAATAGATGAGAAGGTTGCACTTGCTTGCAGTCAATTTTCAAATACTCTACTAGAATTTGGCTTCCCCGAATGCCCAGGAAAAATCATGGTGAATAATTCTGATTGGTGCATGTCAGAAGATCGATTTAGGGAAACAGCAAGACAATGGCTTCTAGAGCCTTCCGCCGACAGTCTAATGAATTTAGCTATCTTCTTAGACTCCCACCCAATTAGCGGCAATAGCTCCCTTCTCCACAACGTCAAAAAAGCATTATTTGAATTGGTCACCGACAATCAATTTTTACTTTCAAGATTTGCTTCTGCTATCGAAAGCTTCTCGTCGGAAATTGGCTGGTGGAATCGCCTCTTAACATTAGGTTCTGAACACTCTGACAGAAAAATTAATCTCAAAAAAGCTGGGATTTTTGCGATCGTTCATGGTGTTCGATCTCTTGCGTTAGAAAATCATGTTTGGGCCAACTCAACGAGTGATCGCGTTGCTGAACTCGTCAGGCTAAATAAATTTCCGGAAGATTTGGCACGTGAAGTTATTGAGTCGCTTCACTTACTAATGGAACTAAAACTACAAACTGGTTTAGCAGAATTAGAAACCCATAAAGAAATCTCTGGTGAGATTGATCTTAGTCAGCTTTCAACTCTTGAGCGAGATCTACTTAAAGATAGCTTAAATGTAGTCAAACGTTTCAAACAGTTCTTACGCCAACATTTTCGCCTTGAATTTTCATGAGCCAATTAAAACCCAATCTATTTAAACGATTTTGGAGTTCAATTTGGCGTGAATGGTTAATCTACCATTTAGGTGATGAACGATTCAAATTTATGTTTAACCCTCCCCCACCAAATGAATGGGTGGTACTAGACTGCGAAACAACCGGACTCAATCTCAGTAAGGATCAAATTATTTCAATTGGTGCTGTCAAGATTGTTGGTAATAAATTATTGACCAGTGAAAAACTTGAATTACTAATTAAGCCTGACAAAGAAGTCTCACCAGAAAGCGTCAAAATACATCGCCTGCGCGAATTAGATGTCGCTCAAGGATTGAACCCCGAAGTTGCTGCCGCCAAACTGATGGAATTTATTGGTAGCCGACCTATCGTTGGTTATTACCTTGAATTTGACATGGCGATGCTTTACAAAATTATTTGGCGAATGTTGGGACAAGGTTTACCCCAACCCAAAATTGAGGTATCAGCGCTATATTACGAATATAAAAATGCTCAACTACCTCAGCACCAGCGCGGCCAAATGATTGACTTGCGATTTGACACTCTCATGAAAGACCTTGGATTACCTGTGCGCGATGCCCACGATGCCCTCAATGATGCCGTAATGACAGGGATGGCTTTTATTAAGCTACGAGAACTTCTAGGTCATAAATAAAAAAGCCCAGGAATACCTGGGCTTTTTCTTACAATCAAACTGCTTAGTGACCAGATGCACCTGATGCACCGAAACCAGTTTCTGAACGTACCTGTTGCGCAGCAAACGCAGCACGCTCTTTCTTAGCATTTTCGCTGTTATCTAATACAGAGAACAACCAAACACCAATAAAGCCAATTGCCATTGAGAACAAGGCTGGTGATGAGTACGGGAACAATGCGCTTCCTTTTGGATAACCCAATACGGCTTCCCAAACAGATGGGGAAACGACAGTTAAACCAACTGAAGAGATCAAGCCCAAGAACCCGCCGATAACAGCGCCCTTAGTTGTACAGTTCTTCCACAAAACAGACAAGAACAATACAGGGAAGTTAGCAGAAGCTGCAATCGCAAATGCTAAAGACACCATAAAGGCGATATTTTGTTTTTCAAACGCAATACCAAGTGCAACGGCAATAATGCCAAGTGTCACTGTTGTTAAACGTGATACTTTTAACTCAGATGCGCTATCTGCTTTACCTTTTTTGATAACAGTTGCATACAAGTCATGCGAAACAGCAGAAGCGCCTGACAATGTCAATCCAGCTACAACCGCCAAGATTGTTGCAAATGCGACTGCAGAAATAAATCCGTAGAAAATATTTCCGCCAACAGTCTTAGCAACTAAAACGGCTGCCATGTTCGCTGTACCAGCACCACCTTTAATGACGCCCTTAGCAACATCCGCCATCTCTGGGTTCGTTAACACTAAAGTAATCGCACCAAAACCGATGATGAAGATCAATACATAGAAGTAACCAATCCAAGTAGTTGCCCACAAGACTGATTTACGAGCCTCTTTAGCATCTGGCACGGTAAAGAAACGCATCAAAATATGTGGCAAACCTGCTGTACCAAACATCAATGCCATACCAAATGAAATCGCTGAAATTGGGTCTTTAATAAAACCACCAGGCCCCATAATGCTAAGACCTGCTTTTGCAGCCTCTTCAGGGGTTTTCCCAGCACCCGTTGCAATCGCAGTTTTTACCTCTACCGCTTTTGCAAACAAAGCCTCTGGACTAAAGCCATATTGCGCCAACACCATAAAGGCCATAAATGTTACGCCTGCCAATAATAAGCAAGCTTTGATGATTTGAACCCATGTCGTTGCCGTCATACCACCGAACAATACATAAACCATCATCAAGCAACCAACGATGACAACCGCCATCCAGTACTCAAGACCGAATAACAATTTAATCAATTGACCTGCACCAACCATTTGAGCAATCAAATAGAACGCTACAACTACTAAAGTTCCAGAAGCTGCAAATGTACGAATCGGTGTTTGTTGGAAACGATAACCTGCTACGTCAGCAAAGGTAAATTTACCTAAGTTACGTAAGCGCTCAGCCATTAAGAATGTAATCACTGGCCAACCAACCAAGAAGCCAATGGAATAAATCAAACCATCGTAACCTGATGCCATAACCGCGGCAGAAATCCCCAAGAAGGAGGCTGCAGACATATAGTCACCAGCAATCGCTAAACCATTTTGGAAACCTGTAATACCGCCGCCGCCTGTATAGAAATCCGCAGCTGATTTAGTTTTTGTTGCAGCCCACTTAGTAATATAAAGCGTACCTGCCACAAAAGCCGCGAACATTCCAATAGCAACCCAGTTCGTTGCTTGCTTTTCTGCCTGCCCAACATCACCACCTGCTGCAAGCAACAGACCTGGCAATGCAAATAAGGCGATAGCAATGAATAATTTTTCTAGACGCTTCATTATTTAACACCTTCCTTCAAGATTTCGGCAGTCAAAGCATCGTATTCATTATTTGCTCGACGAACATAGATACCCGTAATCAAAATCGTAAAAATAATGACACCCATTCCGATTGGAATACCTAAGGTTGTTACACCAGTTCCAATTGGTTGCGCTAAGAATGATTTATCAAAGGCAATCAAGGCAATGTAGCCGTAATAAACGACCAACATCAAAATACACAAAACCCATCCAAAAACATTACGCTTACGCTTGAGTTCTTGATATTTTGGGTTTGCTTCTATGCGTGCAACAACAGCATCAGACATAAGCTTCTCCTAAAAAAATCTGAAAATACAACCTCGCGACTTTAACAAATGTTTCTTAGTAAAAGGCTTAAAACTAGGGTCTACCTTGAGCTCTTTAGGGTAGACCCTAGTCATAAATTTGACCTAGATCATAAAGTGGAAAATTCATGCACCAATTTGGGTGATGTAGCCGCATTCAAAATTACAGGCGATCCAATGCATTTAATAACTGTTGCGCATCATTTGCTATTTGAACCTGATCCTCTGCACTAATTTTTGCTAAGTTTGCAGTCATTAATCGGGTTCTTGGATTCGATTCAAGTTGTTGACGATGTTTGATTAAAAAATTCCAATACAACACAGTCATGGGACAAGCACTCTCACCAAATCGTTGTTGAGGTTTGTATTGACAGGAATCGCAATAATTACTCATTCGTTTAACGTAGGCACCACTCGCAATATATGGTTTACTCGTAAAACGTCCTCCATTGGCAAATAGCGACATACCAGCGGTATTTGGCAACTCTACCCACTCAATCGCATCGATATATACCGCTAAATACCAATCACACACTTCGCTAGGCAGAATTTCTGCTAATAATGCAAAGTTTCCCGTTACCATTAAACGCTGAATGTGGTGAGCGTAACCATATTTTAAGGTTTGACCGATAGCATCACGCATACATGACATTTGTGTTTGCCCCGTCCAATACCATTTAGGCAATGGTCGTTGATGCTCATAGTAGTTATCAGTTGCCATCTTTGGCATGTCTAGGTAATACATACCCCGAACAAATTCTCGCCAACCCAGAATCTGACGAATAAACCCTTCAACGTCCGATAAAGGTAGTTCGTATTTCTGCCAAGCATGAATCACTGCATCAATGACTTCGCGAGGATTGAGCAATTTAAGATTAAGCGCACTTGACAGAATCGAATGCCAACCAAATGGGGTGTTCGTCCACATGGCATCTTGAAACGTCCCAAAATTACGCAGCCTATACTCCACAAAATAATCGAGAGCCCTTAAAGCATCTTCTCGACAAACTGGCCATTTGAATTCGGTAAGCTCGCCCGGATGATCACTATAGCCCTCGTTCACTAATTCAATGACCTCTTGAGTAATCGAGTCGGGCTCAAAGAAGAGTGGTTCATCAATTAAACCTGGCCCCTTTTTCGGATATGGCTTTCGATTATCTTGATCAAAATTCCATTGCCCCCCAATAGGATTACCCTCTTCATCAATCAGAATTGAATGTTTTTTCCGCATCAAACGATAAAAATATTCAAGTCTGAATTCTTTTCTACCCTCAGCCCATTCTGCGAATTCAGAAGGACTGCAATAAAAATGAGTGTCCGCTTTTATTTCTAAATCAACCTTAAGTTCGGTTGCTAATTTTTCAAGTTCTGACCTTAAGCGCCACTCACCTGGCTCAACACAGCAGATCGATTTAATGTTCCGAGTAAGAATGTGTTCTCTTAGAGTATCGATAAGCGATTTAGGCGATTGCTCGACATAAACTACCGGATACTTCAAGGCCTTTAATTTCTGAGCGAAATGTCGCATCGCTGATAAGAAAATCACAATGCGGGCTTTATGCGACCACACATGTTTAGCTTCGTGCCTCGACTCAATCAAAATAATTTCATCAGTATCAGGATCAAAAGACTGAAGAGCCGCATTGTTCGGATCTAACTGATCTCCAAGAATCAGGATAAGTCTAGAAATAGCCATGGCCAGAAAAATAAAAAGCGGTCTCTGAAATTATTGTTAGTTACTGCAAGTTTATAGCTTATTGAATAAACTTGTTTCTACAGGTTGAACGTATTAGATAGTCAGCATGCTTGGAAAGATTCGTAAAAAACTCATCGAAAACCAGTCGCCATTACCTTTGAAGGATGATGACTTGTTATGCCCTATCTGCGAACGAAAGATTCCCCAAAGTGAAAAAGATGCCCACCACCTCATACCGAAATCAAAAGGCGGTAAGGCAACGCAGTTTCTGCATCGCATCTGTCACCGACAAATTCATGCACTTTTTACTGAAACGGAGTTAGCTACACAATTTAACACCGCAGCCTCACTAAAAGAGCACCCTGAAATGATGAAATTTATTAAATGGGTAAAAAATAAACCTGATGGCTTTTATGAGCGCGTCAGGAAGAGCGCTCGATTAAAAAGCTAATTTAAGCCAGTTCGCATAAAATCGAGTTTTAATTATCTACTCAATTCACTCTTAAGGTGCTTATGTCTGAATTACAAAAAATTGATATTACGATCGGCAATGGCGCAGAAGCGTCTAAAGGTCAAATGGTTTCCGTGCATTACACTGGCTGGCTTTTTGACCCAACTGGAACTGATAACAAAGGCCCTAAGTTTGATAGCTCACTCGATCGTGGGGAATTATTTGAATTTCCTTTGGGCGGTGGCTATGTCATCAAAGGCTGGGATGATGGCGTTGTCGGAATGAAGATTGGCGGCAAACGTTTACTCGTTATCCCGCCAGAAATGGGCTACGGCAGTCGTGGTGCTGGTGGTGTTATTCCGCCAAATGCAACCTTGATTTTTGAAGTTGAATTACACCAAGT
>CAYFKO010000036.1:6102-12955 GCA_964343765.1 uncultured Polynucleobacter sp.
ACTTCTTTGCTCCTTATTTTTTTGGCGTCCATCTATAAAATTTTGGATAAAACTTTAAAACCGTTTCACCATTAAAGTCCCAAGCCTTGCAAGTTCCCAAATGATGAGGCGGCTGCTCTTCATCATCACCTGACAACCCCCCAGGAACAGACTGAAACGCTGCCGTCGCCATATTGAACAAAAGTTCGCGCAAATGGGTGCAACCTTGAACCCTACCTAAGTTTTCATTAATTGCTTTACGCCAGCCATAACCCAAACGACACCCAATCATTTTTTTCATACCTTCAATGGCTTCTGGACAGGCGCCATGGGGATGACTATCCATCGAGGTTTCAATAGCCTGAACAACTAAGGCCTGATTTACCGTCAAACGGATTGTCATATCGTGAATTGGTTCATTAGGCTCCCATGAGCGATGTGATAATTCTAGTTTGAAGGGTTTGGTATCTAAGATGCGGGCATCGATATCCCATAGACCATCTTCACGTTCAAAACAATTAAATACAACTTCACGTGTATGAATTTGCTTACGGGGTACTGGATTTGACAACATAGAAAACAAAAGGGATTTAATTAAACGTAAAGAGTAATTTTAATCCCGATTACCTAGAGCGACTTATAACTACTCACTAACTCCAATAGTCAGTGAGATTTCCCCTACACCAGCAATACTTCCGTGAATCTTGTCACCAGGAGTTACAGCACCAACACCCTCAGGGGTTCCTGTAAAAATCAAATCGCCTGCTTTTAAATGGTAGAAGTTTGATAAATCCGCAATGATTTCATTGATATTCCAAATCAATTTATCTAAATCTGATTTTTGGCGGACTTCATTATTAACCGACATTTCCAAGGCTCCAGAAGCTAGAGCTTTTGCCGGCATCGGGACAATTTCAGATACAACAGAAGAATTTTCAACATCCTTGCCAAGATCCCAAGGTCGACCCTTATCGCGAGCGACTAATTGCAAATCACGACGAGTCATATCCAAACCACAGGCATATCCATAAATGACCTCGTGAGCCTTGGCCTCCGTTAATCGAAAACCCGACTTTCCAATTGCAACGACCAATTCCATTTCATGATGAAAATTGGTTGTCTCTGGAGGATAAGGAATCGTTGCCCCAGATTCCACCAAGGTCGAAGGCGCCTTTGTAAAATAAAACGGTTGCTCAACTGATTTATCAACCGGCTTACCCATCTCGACAGCATGTGCATGATAATTTCTGCCAACAAAAAATAATCGATTGATTGGAAAACGCTTGGTTTCGCCTTTCACCGGCAGAGAATAGGTAGGCGCTGGAGCAAATAAATACTGATCTGACATAATCTACTTTCTTAATATCGTATTAACGTGTTTCATAGACACCAAGCTTACGGTGTAAAGGTGACTCATCGGCAATAAACACAAATGTTGGTTTATCACTTTGCTTATTCGTTAATTGAATTGGCGTATAACCTGGCGCACAACAAGTATCAGCTTCATTTAAATTGAACTGTTCACTCTCTACTGATACTGAAGCATTTCCCTCAATCACATGAAATACCGATGCTGGCGAACGTGCAGGCAAATTCAACACCTGCCCGGGTTTTAACATCAGTGCGTAAAAACCTAGAATGTTTTCAGCATCTCGACCTGTCTCAGGATTAACGTAGGTTACCTGCACATGCTCCAAGCTTGGCTCATTAGCCGCCAACTCCTCAAGCGCTGCACGCACCTCAACCCAAGGATAGCGCAGCATCGGATAGGCATTGTGCGATCGCTCAAAATGTTTAGTTGGCATTACGCCACCTTTTACATATCGACGCTCACCCGTTCCTTCGCTGATAGCTTGACGCTTACCCTCTTGGTGATAAGAAGCTTCCATGTAATACACAATCGGTAAATCAAGAACATCCAACCAAACTACTGGATCTTTTCCATCATGACCATGTTCATGCCACAAACCTGTAGGCGTCAAGATTAAATCTCCACGACTCATTAGGCATTTTTCCCCATTAACGGTCGTATATGCCCCTTCTCCTTCGACAATCATGCGAACCGCATTAGGAGTATGACGATGAGCAGGCGCCCACTCACCTGGCAACAATAATTGCATTCCTAAATACATAGCAGCACTTGCCTGCATTTTTTCGAGACCATGCCCAGGATTTGCTAATACTAAAACTCGACGCTCTGCTTTTTCAATTGGCGTAAGCTCACCAGCTTGCAAAAGTAATGGGCGAAGTTTTTGATAAGACCAAAAAGTGGGTTTTGTATTTGGCTTTGGCTTACCAGGCGGCAATACCGCTCTCAAACTTGGCCACAAAGGCACTAAATTCTGCTCACGTAATGTATCAAGGTACTCTTTAGGTAAATCTTCTAAGCGGCCTAATTCTTCCATGTTTATCTCCTGAGATTGTTAGTCTTTAGCCAAACAATTATTGACATTCCAGCCATATAACCATTCCATTGCGTCATAAAAACGTTCTTGGCTACGACCTTTCCAAAGTGAATTACGCACTAAACGCTCAACACCTTGCGCGTGATAGAGACGCCCCATTTCACGTCCAGATAAAACTATTCGAGCAGTACGTGCAACACGTGAGCGTTGATAGAGTTCCAATGCTTTATCCCAGTTGTTGTTATGAACGCGCAATGCCTCTCCCAACGTAACCGCATCTTCCATTGCCATACATGCACCTTGAGCCATATATTGTGTAGTTGGATGAGCAGCATCCCCCAAAATAGTAACTCGACCAAATACCCAAGTATCAATCGGTTCCCGATCAGCCGTTGCCCAACGTTTCCATGTTTTTGGTAATTCAATCAACTGACGAGCTTTTGCACAGATACCTTGGAAATAACTCTCTACCTCTTCTTTACTGCCGTCTGTCACACCCCATTCCTCTTTATTACGGCTATGAAAGGTCACAACAACGTTGTACTGTTCACCGCCACGAAGTGGGTAATGCACCAAATGGCATTTAGGTCCCGCCCAAAGACTCGCTGCATTCCACTGCAAGTTCTCAGGAAAATCTTTCTTATCAACCACTGCGCGATATACAACATGACCCGTTACCCGCGGTGGATCATTCACATACTGGGCACGCACAACGGATTTACCCCCATCAGCACCGATCAAAGCTTGACCTCTCCACTCTTTACCATTTTGGTCTACTGCAACAACCACATCACCTTCTTGTTTAATTGTTGTAATGCGAGTGTTGGTATAAAACTCAACTTGTTTAGTTTCTTGCGCACCCTCTAACAAGGAGCCATGAATATCCACTCGGTGAATAACGGCATATGGATTACCAAAACGCTTTCTAAATGCTTCTCCAGTTTCAATACGCCCCACTACTTGCTCATCTAAAGCATCGTGCATCACCATGTAATCCGTATAAACTGCTCGACCACGCGCTTTGTCACCTACACCTAATGCGTCAAAGGCATTAAATGCATTAGGGCCTAACTGAATTCCGGCACCAATTTCACCAATCTCAGGCGCCTGCTCAAATACTTGCACCTTAAAACCCTGACGAACGAGGGCAAGTGCCGCAGCTAATCCACCAATACCTCCACCAGATACCAACACTGGCAAATTTTGTTCTGCTTGGCTCATTATGGTTTCTCCCAATGTAATGTTCGATATAATCGTAAGTATACTTATGATTAGTGTACTAAGAAATAAATCATCAGTAAACTGAGTAATTACCCTAAGCACACTAAATTTAGGCTAACTATTTGAAAAACATGAAGAAAAAAGAACAAGCTGAAGTTGAATTAATGCCCGGACACTGTATCCGCCGCCTTCAACAAATTGCGGTTGCCGCCTTCCTCCAAGAGACAGGCGATAACACCGTTACGCCAATTCAATACGCTGCTATCCAAAAACTTCATACCAATCCAAATATTGATCAACGAACTCTAGCAAGCCTAATTGGCCTAGACACATCAACCACCGCTGGTGTCATTGATCGTCTAGAAACCAGGAAATTGGTTTTACGTAAATTCTCTCCAAACGATAAACGCGTTCGCCTGTTATCGCTGACCAAAGAGGGAGAAACTCTTTTAAAAACTATCACGCCATCGGTTGAACGTGCGCAAGAAAAAATACTTGGCCCTCTTAATAAGAAAGATCAAGCGGAGTTTATGCGACTGATTAGGATCTTAGTAACCGAAAATAATTCCCTAAGCCGCGCACCAAGCGATCTTTGATAGATTCAACTATGCCCGTGCTCTAACTCGTAAAACTCACGAATAATGGACCAGGCATCTTCCGCGGTGTCCGCATAATCGATTAATTGTCGATCGGAAGCGTCAATCAAACCAAATGATTCCAGCATTTCAAAATCAACCAACTTATTCCAAAAGTCCTTACCTACCAACACAATTGGAATGCGATCAATTTTGCGTGTCTGAACTAGAGTTAAAACTTCAAATAACTCATCAAATGAACCAAATCCACCAGGGTAAGCAACAATCGCTCTTGCACGCATTAAGAAATGCATTTTTCGCAAGGCGAAGTAATGAAACCGAAAACAAAGATCAGGTGTTAAGTAAGGATTAGGCTCTTGCTCATGAGGCAAACTAATATTAAAACCAATCGATAATCCCCCCGCCTCCCAAGCACCTCGATTGGCAGCTTCCATGATGCCAGGACCTCCGCCCGTGCAAATATGCAAACGATCAGAAGAATCTTTATGTCGCAAGGCATGCTCTGCTATTAATCGACCAAAATTCCTAGCTGATTCGTAATATTGACTATGATCCAGCAAAGCCTGCGCTTTTTTCTTTTCTTCTGCTGAATTAGCATTCGCTAACAGGTTTTCAGCATATTCTTTTGAACGTATTCTTGCCGACCCAAAAACAACGACTGTGTGATCGATATTATGCTCACGCAAAACCACATCTGCTTTCAAAAGCTCCAACTGAAAACGTATACCTCTTGTTTCTTTTCCCGTTAAGAATTCTTGATCAGCAAATGCAAATTTATAAGAGTCACTTCGCTCCTCTTCAGATATCCGCGAACATTCCTCTCGTATGAGATCTGATATGAGCTGTGCGTTATCAGGCTTTAATTTTGGCGACATACATTAAAGAATTTATTTTGAATAGATTCAGTGTCAACAAAGAAAACTGTCTTGTCAACTACACCCTATTTATAAGCCGCTTCAATTTTCTCTAGCTCTTCTTGGAAAGATAGCCAATCTATTTCAAGTAAATCTAAATCATCCTGGATTACTTTCAGGCGCTTTCCTGACTCGGCAATTTGAGACGGTGTCTGCTCGCTCTCAAATAAAGCTTCCAATTGAGCTTTTTCAGCATTTAGACTCGCCATTTTCTTTTCAATGCTTTCAATGGATTTCTTAACAGGCTTTAAACGATTATTCATCTCAAATCGCTCTTTACCGTCAAGCTGACGCACCTCTTTTTGCTTGGGGAGTACAGGAGCATTGGAGGGAGCATTATTTTGCCGAGCTTCATCGCGCAATCGCTTCGACTCCTCTAGCAAATAGACCTGGTAATCATCCAAGTCACCATCAAATGACTTAACTTCACCCCGCCCTACCAACCAGAACTCATCACACACTGAACGCAAGAGCGCTCGATCATGGCTTACGAGCATGACCGTTCCCTCAAATTCATTTAAAGCAACTGACAATGCTTCACGTGTCGCCAAATCTAAATGGTTGGTTGGCTCATCAAGTAAAAGCAAGTTAGGACGTTGCCACACAATCATTGCTAAAACAAGGCGCGCCTTTTCACCACCACTCATGGTGCCAACGGATTGCTTCACCATGTCACCATCAAAATTAAATGTTCCCAAAAAATTCCGAAGATCTTGCTCTCTCGAAGACTCCCCACTTTGAGCTCCAAATTCTTTAGCTAGGGCAATCATGTGTTCTAAAGGGTTATCTTCAGGACGCAACACATCCAACTCTTGCTGCGCAAAGTATCCAATGTTTAATCCCCGACCTTCTGTCAAAACACCAGATAACTGCGGAATCGCTCTCGCAATCGTCTTTACTAATGTGGACTTACCCTGCCCATTAGCACCCAAGATACCTATGCGTTGCCCGGCCAACACAGATCGATTAACACCTCGCACAATCGATTTGTGCTGACCATCCACCTCATAACCAAATTCGCCGTCTGTAATAGCTAACATTGGATTTGGTAAATTTCCTGGCTCCCTAAATTCAAAGGAGAACTCTGCATCTGCCAAGATAGGCGCCATTTTTTCCATGCGCTCCAGCGCTTTGACACGACTTTGAGCTTGCTTCGCCTTACTAGCTTTCGCCTTGAAACGATCAATAAACTTCTGTAAGTGCGCAATTTTTTCTTGTTGCTTAGTATAGGATGCTTGTTGTAACTCGAGCTGCTGAGCACGCTGCATTTCAAAAAAGCTGTAATTGCCACCGTATCGATTTAATTGCGCACGCTCAATGTGCAATGTGACATTTGTCACGGCATCTAAAAATTCTCGATCATGACTAATCACAATCATGGTGCCAGCATAGCGTTTTAACCAAGCCTCTAACCAAACCAAGGCATCTAAGTCCAAGTGATTCGTTGGCTCATCTAATAACAATAGATCAGACGGACACATCAAAGCTCGAGCCAATTGCAATCGCATGCGCCAACCACCCGAGAAACTATTCACTGGCTGATCTAATTCATGAGTATTAAAGCCAAGACCCAAAATTAAGGATTGCGCACGGGACACGGCATCATGCTCACCAGCATCTGCCAAATCCACGTGAGCCTGAGCGATTGCCATGCCATCATCCTCGATTTCAGCGCGCTCAAGTTCAGCCCTCAATTCCAACAATCGGGTATCGCCACCAATAACAAATTGCGTTGCAG
>CAYFKO010000037.1:0-4633 GCA_964343765.1 uncultured Polynucleobacter sp.
AGTTACATGCTCTGGAAGAGTCTGCAATCATTCGGCTTGATTTGATTGCAAACTCATTCTAAAAAAATTAAGCGTATTGTTGACGTAAGACGTTCTTTTGAACCTTGCCCATTGCGTTTCTTGGCAACTCACTAACTACCTCAACTCTCTTAGGCACCTTAAAGTTAGCAATTTTGCTTTTGAGTTCAGCTGTAATCGCGGCCCCATCCAATTTTGAGCCTGGTTTTAGGACCACCACAGCCATCACTGCTTCACCAAAGTCTGGATGAGGTATGCCAATGACAGCACTCTCGTCGACACCTGGCATGTCATCAATAAAACTTTCAATTTCTTTTGGATAAACGTTATATCCACCAGAAATAATCAGATCCTTACTACGACCGACGATGCACAAGTAGTCATCTGGTACAGGGCCGGAACTTGTTTCGCCACCCCAACGACCCATATCACCGGTTTTAAACCATCCGTCACTCGTGAACTCTTCTTTAGTTTTTTCTGGCATGCGCCAGTAACCTTTAAAAATATTAGGGCCCTTTACCTGAATCCCCCCAATTTCATTCACTTTACAAATTTTTCCATCATCACCCATCACTCGCACTTGCGTACCTGGTAGCGGTTTACCTACCGAACCAGCAATCCGCTTACCTTTATATGGGTTTGATACCAACATGGTCGTTTCACTCATGCCATAACGCTCAAGAATCGTATGACCTGTTCGTTTTATAAACTCATTAAACGTTTCAGTTAATAGAGGTGCTGAACCGGCAATGAATAAGCGCATGTTTTTACATACTGCTTTTGTAAAACGCTTGTCTGCTAATAAACGCACATAGAAGGTAGGCACACCCATCATGACCGTACTTCTTGGTAAATGCTTAATCAATTGGTCAATATCTAGTTTTGGCAACCAAATCATTTTGCTACCATTGAGCAATGCACCATGGGAAGCTACAAAAAGTCCATGCACATGAAATATTGGTAAGGCATGCAACAAGACATCGCCTTTTTGCCAAGCCCAGTAAGTTTTTAATACCTTTGCATTACTCGACAAATTGCCATGACTGAGCATAGCGCCTTTACTTCGACCAGTCGTTCCCGAGGTATACAAAATAGCGGCTAAATCATCATCACTTCGAGCAACGGTTTTAAATTTATCGGATAAACCTGCTGCTCGCTCAAGGAGTGAGCCATCTCGGTTCTCACCTAAAGTGAATACGTGTTTTGTGCCTGCTTTGAAGGCCACTTTAGACACCCAACTGAAGTTTTTAGGACTACAGACCACAACACCTGGCTCAGCGTTGCCGACAAAGTATTCAATTTCAGCAGCCTGATATGCAGTATTAAGGGGCAAATAAACTAAGCCAGCTTTGAGCGTTGCAAGATAAAGAAATAATGCTTCGGGTGATTTTTCAACCTGAACTGCAACACGGGACCCGGCAGGCAACTTTAAGCTTGCTAATAAATTAGCCAACTTGGAAGTTGCACGCTCCACATCGTCCCAAGAGTAATACAGTCCATCATGCGTTTCTATTGCACACGCTTTTTTATCTTTTGGAAAACCGCTTTCTAATAATGTATATAAGTTCATAATTTAATTAATCTAATTTTGCGCCAGAGGCTTTAACAACTGCGGCCCATCGCTTAACGTCCGCACTTAAATATTTAGTAAATGCATCACCCGATAAGTTTGGTGTCTCTGATCCATTATTGGTCCAGATTGCTTTTAACTCAGGTGAATTCAGGGCCTTTTGCACTTCGGCTGTCATTTTATCGACGAGCTCTTTTGGTGTACCCTTTGGCGCAAATAATCCATACCAAGTCGATACTTCGTAACCTTTAAATCCAGCTTCTGCTGCTGTTGGAACATCTGGAAATCCAGGCGCACGTTTCGCTGAAGCCACCGCTAATGCTCGAATCTTACCCGACTTAATATGCTGGGCGGAGGATCCCAAACCATCAAACATCATATCGATTTGACCTGCGATCAAATCGGATAATGCTGGACCTGCGCCACGATAAGGTATATGTGTAATAAATACTTTAGTCTGATCTTTAAAAAGTTCGCCGGCCAAATGATGAGACGAACCATTGCCCGCACTTCCATAATTTAACTTACCAGGATTTTTGCGAGCGAACTCGACTAAAGATTTCAGATCTTTCGCCTCAACCTTTTGAGGATTGACCACAATCACCTGCGGTGGTGACGCCACCAACATCATTGGGATAAAACTCTTCTCAATGTCGTAATCTAGGTTTTTATACATTGACGGAGCAATTGCATGATGTGCACCCCCCATGAAAAAGGTATATCCATCTGGAGCTGCTTTTGCTGCAACCGATGCACCTACCGTTCCACCAGCACCACCGCGATTATCAATCACAATCTGCTTGCCTAATTGCTTTGTCAACTGAGCAGCGAGTGGTCTAGCAAAAGCATCTGTACCCCCGCCAGCAGGAAATGGCACGATGACAGTAATTGGCTTTGATGGCCAATTTGGATCTGCATGTGCAGCACCAGCCACTCCAATTACTGCACCAACTAATGCGTTAACGATGATTCGTTTTGTATTGATATATTTCATTTTTTATCTCCTCAGACCTACACCCACTTTGATACATTTCTTGAATAAATAACTTCGCCATTCACAAATTTCTCATGGTTTATTTCAACATCATCTAAATCATAGAGATAATTCACCATAATTCCTGCTGATTGTCGTAAACCTTTTTTTGATAAGTCTCCACCCCAATTAATTCGATGTAACTTCGCTCCATTACCTAAATGGAACTTAGCTACCGAGTTACCACCACGTCGTGGTGATAAATACATCAGATAAATGGCACATAAGGCCATTAGCGCTTCTTGCTCTTTTTCTGAAGAACGCCCCGGATGCCATCCGGATGAGAGCCGCTCAGCCCAAGAGGTTTTCTTCAAATCTAGTATCGCCATGGACTGTTGAACTTTTTCAACAATAGCCGGCTTAGGAAGTGGCTCCACTAGCTGCGCACCTGCATTTAACCAATCGACAAATCCAGGGATTGGCGATAAGGTTACAAACGTTTTCAGACTCGGGATTTCTTCTTTTAAATGCTCAGCAACTCGTTTTATTAAGAAGTTACCTAATGAAATTCCGCGTAGACCCGGCTGACAGTTGCTAATCGAATAAAAGACGGCAACTTTATAGCTCACGTTCTCAAGAGGCTCTGCTTTTTTATCAACCAGCGGTCCAACTGCTTCTGGAATCTCAGTTAACAATGCTACTTCAACAAAGATCAGTGGCTCATCCGGCAATTGCGGATGAAAGAATGCAAAGCAACGACGATCTGGCTGCAAACGTCGACGCAAATCATCCCAACCATCAATCTCATGCACCGCTTCGTGCTGAATAAGTTTTTCCAAAATGTGCGCTGGCGATCTCCAGTCCACTTGATGCATTTTCAGAAAACCTGGATTGAACCATGAGGTTAATAAATGCCTCATATCAAAATCCAAAGCCGCTAACTCTGGTTTTTTATCCAACAATCCAAGAAGCTGACGACGCATTTCGACAATGGCGCCTGTTCCACCTGAAGCTCGATTCAAACGTCGTAATAGTTCTTGACGGGGCGGCTCTGATACCTTGGTCAGCCAAATGAGGTTTTGGGCATTCGGTTCTTTTGCGTAAGCTTGCGCTGCCCCCATAATCTCTTGCGGATCAGGATTGAATTTATCAGCCAGGGAGGTATAAAAGTTTGCTTTCTGCGTTTCGTCGAGTGCTTTGAAATGCGTTAAAACATCTTGAGCCATACTCGCCCCATTCGATTCACCGCGCTCCGACAATAAACGCTTAGTTGCAGCAATTGCCTTGGATAAGGTGCGTGCTTGAACTAATTTATCGAGCATGGTCATGCCTGCAACTCCTTCGCATTCGAATCAGCTAATTGTTTTAGAACTTCTCGTTGTCGCATCAAGTGAGAACGCGTTAAGCGATCTGCTTCGCTTGAATTTCCTTTTTTTAACGCATCAAAAATGGCGAGATGTTCTGCGCAAGACTCAGCAATGCGCCCAGGCAAGGTCAAACTCTTGTGTCGAGACAAACTTAAGACGCGTCGCAAATCATCCACCATGTTAGACAACCATTGATTGCCTGCAATTTTTTGTATTGCCTCATGAATATCGCGATTTGCAACGTAATAATCATCGACTGTATTTAACTTAGAACAAGTCACTAATCGCTGATGCAAGGTTTCTAAATGATTAAGATCCGTCTGAGTAATCCGCATGGCAGCTTCAAATGCACAACGACCTTCTAGCATCGCCATTAGTGGAAAAATGTCATCGAGGTCTTTTTCGGAAAGTGCGTTCACAAAGCAACCTTTTCTAGGCTCTATGCGAATAAGTCCTTCCGAAGCGACTAAGCGAATCGCCTCTCGTAGGGGAGTTCTTGATACCCCCATGGCGCTAGCCAATCCTTGCTCATCAATCCAGGCCCCTGGCTCAAGCTGAGATGAGCTAATCATCTGCCGCAGTTTGGCGGCAACTTCCTCGGATAGTGATGATTTACGGATTTGGATCATTCACTGAGTGTATTTTGTATACAATACACAAAATATAAGTAATTACCCTAAAAAATTATAAGTTATTGATTTTATT
>CAYFKO010000037.1:4643-12689 GCA_964343765.1 uncultured Polynucleobacter sp.
GTGATAACCATTGTCCCATCGACATTCCAAGCGACAACACCCCTAAAAAACGATCCGGCTCTCGAGCAAATTCGGCAAGAAAGCGGAAGAATCCGTAACCAACTAAAAACATACCAGAGGTTTGCCCAAGTGACCTAGGCTTACTTGAATACCACCATAAAAAGAGGCCCAACAAAATACCTTCGCCAGCAAGTTGATAAAGTTGCGATGGATGCCTTGGCAATTGATCTCCAGCCTGCGGAAAAATCATCGCCCATGGAAGATCTGTGGGCCTTCCCCATAACTCACCATTAATGAAATTTCCTAAACGTCCAAAAGCTAATCCAAAAGGAACTAATGGTGCAATCATGTCAGAAACTGCAAAGAAGGCTAATTGGCGTTTTCGGGCAAACCAAGCAAGCGCCATTAAGACCCCAAGAAATCCTCCATGAAAGGACATGCCACCTTCCCACAATTTAAAAATATCGAGTGGATTAGCGAAATAGTAACTTGGCATATAAAAAAGGCAGTAACCAACACGCCCACCAAACACCACACCTAAAACTGCGTAGAACAAAATATCTTCTAAGTCACGCGCTATAAAGCCTTGGCTTTTCATCTGAGCTTGCGCAACACGAAAGCGTCCTAAAACCAAAAACTGAATAAATGCCATCAAATACATTAGTCCATACCAGTGGACTGCCAATGGCCCAATTTGAATCGCGACCGGATCAAATTGAGGATGCATCATGAGGCACCTTTTTGATCATAATTCTGCAATTCAAAACCAAGCTCACGATAGCGCTTATAACGGGCGCGACCTGCAAGTAAGTCTTGCTCTTCAAGGGATACCACTTCAATCATTCGGGGAAAGCGCTCAGCTAAGGACGAGGCATTTTCTAAAAAAGTTTGATTTAAATGAATCAACACATCTGCATGCGGTAACTCTGCAAAAAGTGCTTCATCCCATTGTGATGCCAAAACAATGGGCGTCAAAAATGCTGATTCATGTTCAGCATAACAATGAGGTAAAAAATCCTCAGTACTAAAAGTCCACAAGAGTCGATCGAGTTCTTTTAACAAACTACCGTCTGCCAAGATAACAATTCGCCTCAAAGGCTCACCCTCAGCAGTGGATGTTGAAATTTTTCTAACCAAACGGCAACAATATTGAAGTTTGTTGCCAACTTGGCTATGAAAATCGACTCGAGCCACGAACAATTAACCCCTTAGTAAATATTCAGTTAACAATGGCACTGGTCTTCCCGATGCACCTTTAGCAGCCCCACTCTTCCAAGCAGTACCTGCAATGTCTAAATGCGCCCACGTATATTTTTCAGTAAAACGTGACAAGAAGCAGGCAGCAGTCACACTTCCCGCAGGACGCCCACCAATATTCGCCATATCTGCAAAATTCGATTTAAGCTGCTCTTGATAGGCATCATCTAATGGCATTTGCCATACGGTATCTAAAGCAGATTTACCTGCCGTAATTAATTGATCAGCCAAGGCTTGGTCTTTCGAATACATACCACTATGCACTGCACCAAGTGCAATGACGCATGCGCCAGTCAACGTTGCAATATCAATAACTGCAGCTGGCTTGAATCGCTCAACATAGGTCAATGCATCACAAAGTATTAAGCGACCTTCTGCATCAGTATTTAAAATCTCAATCGTTTGACCTGACATGCTCACAACAACATCACCAGGACGGGTTGCTTTACCGGATGGCATGTTCTCGCAAGTAGGTACAACACCAATCACGTTTTTACGAAGTTTCATTTGTGCCACGGCTTGCATCGTTCCAATCACAGAAGCTGCCCCGCACATATCGAATTTCATTTCATCCATACCTTCACCTGGTTTTAATGAAATCCCACCAGTATCAAAGGTGATTCCTTTACCAACCAACACAATCGGTGCATCTTTTGGATTACCACCCATATGTTTCATGATGATGAACTTTGGAGGCGTTTCAGAGCCGTTCGTCACTGACAAGAAAGATCCCATCTTGAGACGTTCCATATCTTTCCGCTCTAATACCTCTACTTTCAATCCAACCTTCTTGACCAAACTTTGTGCTGTTTTAGCTAAATAACTTGGATTACAAATATTTGGAGGTAAATTACCCAAATCTTTTGTTAAATTAATCCCGGCTGCTACTGCCACACCCACCCGAACAGCCTCACGCATTGCACGGTCAGTACGCTCCGTACTTGCAAAGGTAATCGATGACAATTTAGTACTGGATTTTGAGGATTTCGAGCTAAATTGTCCGTGTCGTTCAACGAACTTATAAACCGCCTCTTCCGCTAATTGAATCGCCAAACGTACTTGCTCAAAACCACCAGCTTCTAAACGTTTTAATTCAGAGGCTTTGGCGAAATCTCCTAATAACCATAAGGCAGAGCTTGCCGGGGTTGCAATCAAAGCTCTTAAAGCAGCTCTAGCCGCTTTTGCAAAGGATTGATTAGTTTGGCCAGAAGCTGCTTTATCAGCATTTAAACCCGTACCTGACCCGACAACCAATACGCGCTCAGCCTTTAAACCCGCTTTTAACCAGGATTCTTGACCGTTCAATAGAAGGGTCGCCCCTAACTTACCATCAAAATCCCCTCGACGAATCGCAAGGGTAATGGCACCGCCGACCGCGCGGTCCAGTTTAGCGAGCTCCGCAGGTAAACGCTCTTTCGGATTGGCGGCTTCCTCAGAACAGGCGATAATGAGGCAGTTGGTTGAAATCGCCATTCTGGCAGCGATGCCGGATTGGCCTTCAGGAAAGACTTTCGTGCTAAATTTGATTTGCATTTAATTCAAAGTGGCATGTTTAAAACATCCATTATCCATCGAAGCGAAAAATAATGATTTATCAGCAGGCATTACGCCGCGAACTATCTTACACAACTGGGGCTGTATTCTTGGTTTTGGTGACCATTATGATCACCACTTTGGTGATCCGTGTCCTCGGATTTGCGGCCTCTGGATCGGTTAATCCTGCCGATGTTGTCGTGTTAATTGCCCTTGCAGTCGTGGGGTATATCGCCATCATTTTGATGGTTTCGCTATTTATTGCCATTTTGATTGTGCTCGTAAGGTGGCATAAAGACTCAGAAATGGTCGTTTGGTTTGCAAGCGGCCTAAGCCTTCGGGCAATCTATATCCCAGTTTTGAAATTTGCCCTTCCGTGGATTTTAGTGATTGGTCTTATGGCAGTTTTTGTATGGCCTTGGACAAACTCTAAAACGAATGAAATCAGCCAGCGCTTTAAAGGGCGGGATGAGGTTTCCATGATTCTGCCTGGTCAATTTATTGAATCCAGTAAATCAAATCGGGTTTTCTTCGTTGAAAACTTTGATGAGGTAGATAAAAGTATCAAAAATGTCTTCGTGACTGATACGAAAGACCAAAAATTGACTGTTGCGATTGCTGAAAAAGGCAACATTAAACAATTAGCAGATGGCACTAAACAAGTAATTGTTGAAAATGGCCGTCGCTATGAAGGTCAACCTAGTCAAGGTAATTTTAAAATTCTTGAATTTGATACCTATAAGGTCGATGTTGAACGCAAAGATCCAACCCCCACCCCGCCAGGATCAAAAGATCTTCCGATGAGTGAGTTAATTAAAAATCCAACGCCCGTTAATCTAGGAGAGATCCTTTGGCGTATTGGTTTGCCATTCATGGCGCTAGGACTTGTTTTAATCGCTATTCCGCTTGCCTACGTCAATCCTCGTCGAGGCAATTACTCCTCGATGCTTTATGCCGTATTTATTTATTTGATTTACAGCAATACTCTGAACATCAGTCAAACGCTAGTTACCGATGCTCACAAGAGTCTATGGGTCACGATTTGGCCCGTTCACGCACTCGCTTTTTTAACTGCTTGGATCTTATTAAAGCACCGCTCGAACTACTCTATTGTTTGGTGGAAACGTCAACTTCCAATGAGTCGGGTGAAATAAGATGCGCTGGCTATTTCCACAAATTTTTGAACGCTATCTCGCCAAGCAAATTTATTTGGTTTTCGCCTTTATTTTGTTTGCACTGTTGTCATTATTTATTTTCTTTGACTACCTCAACGAGGTTAATCAAATCTCAGGTAATTACACAACTGCTTTAGCATTTGTCCATATTCTCTTGAAGGCTCCTAGTCGACTCGTCGAAATTATTCCGATTGCTGGACTCATTGGCGGCATCTATGTTTTTGCATTGATGGCAAGCCAATCAGAATTCACAATCTTCCGAATGGCTGGACTCGATATTCCCAAAGGCCTATTAACACTTGTCAAAATTGGCTTGCCTATTATTTTGACCACTTTAATCTTGAGCGAATGGGCTGGTCCTTTTTGCGAATCCTTATCTGAGCGTATACGTGCTAAAGCATTAAACACTGAACTTAGCGGCTTTAAAACAGGTACATGGGTCAAAGATCGTCTAGTAGATCCGGATGGTAACGGCCCCGTCAAGCCTGGGGTGCGTTACGTCAACGTCTCTTCGCTAAAAAGTAGTGATGAGATTTTAGGTATTCGAATGTATGAATTCGATGACAAACGTAATTTACAAAAAATTCGTATCGCCGAATCTGGAAGCTATGACAAACAAGGCTTCTGGAATTTGCAAAATGTTACCGAAACTAGCTTTGAAGAAAAATCAACGAGCAATGAGTTAGATCCTACATTTGAAGCTAAGACCTTAAAGTATTCTTCGCAACGGCTCAGTTCAGAAGTGACGCCAGATATTCTGAATGTCTTAATGGTCACCCCAGACCGTATGTCAATCGTTAGCCTCTTTCGATTTATTGCCCACCTAGAAGAAAATAAACAAGATGGGCAAAATTATCGAATCGCTTTATGGAAAAAAATGATTTATCCATTAACCATTTTGGTAATGCTAACGCTCGCACTTCCCTTTGGATACCTAAACGCCCGATCTGGCGGAATTAGTTTAAAAGTGTTTGGTGGAATTATGATTGGAATGACTTTCCAACTCATCAATACGCTCTTTTCGCACTTAGGTCTTCTGGCTGCCTGGCCTGCCGCCATGACCGCGATCACGCCGCCTTTAGTGTATTTTCTAATGGGGCTTGGCGGCCTTTACTGGGTATCAAGACGATGAAAGCACTCATTCTTTTTGGTCATGGTGCTCGTGATAGTCGCTGGAGAGAACCTTTTGATCGTCTGATGCAACTTTGGAAAGAATCTTATCCAGAGATTTTGGTTCAAACGGCTTTTTTAGAACTCATGGAACCCAGTCTCGAAGGTGCCGTCGAGGTGCTTGAACAACAAGGTGCAAATGAGATTACGGTAGTTCCTGTTTTTTTTGGGCAAGGCGGACACTTACGCAATGACTTCCCAAAACTACTAGAAGCATGCCAACAACGATTTTCGAATTTAAAATTAAGCGCGACGCATGCGGTTGGCGAGGATCTCGATATCCTCAAGGCCATCGTTCAATTTGCTAAACGCAACATCTGATTGATTAAGTGGGTTGCTAGCACGTAGCGCCATCGCGTCACCCACAATTAATAAAGCAGGCGCTTCTGAAGATAGCCACGTATCGGCTTGTCCTAATTTCATTTGCTCAAGCGTCAAATGACAAATACGCTCACGTGCCGTGCTAATCGACTCAATAATGGCGATTGGTGTGCTTGGTGTTTTACCTAAGTCAATTAATTGACTTGCAATACGAATCGTATCATTGCGCCCCATGTAATAAACCAAGGTATCCGCATTAGGAAGCTCCGTTAATTGAACTTCACTAGATTCTCCTTGCGCACGGGCTAGCGTTACAAAGGCAACACTGCGCGATACACCACGTAAAGTTAACGATTGCTTAAGGCTCGCTGCTGCAGCTAAACCTGCCGTAATACCCGGAACCACTTCGACGTCAATGCCGTGTTCCTCAAGGGCTCGCAACTCTTCATCTGCACGCCCAAACATCATTGGATCTCCGCCTTTTAGACGAACAACAATCGCATGCTGTTTTGCAGCATCAATCATGCGCTTCTCAATAAAACGTTGCGCCGTTGATAATTTGCCACAACGTTTACCTACCGCAATCTTGATTGCCTGAGGACAAAGCTCCAACATAGCTGGCTCTACCAAAGCATCATGAAAAACTATTTCAGCCTTTTCAAGTAGACGAGCGCCGCGAAGCGTAATTAAATCCGCCGCACCAGGACCAGCTCCCACTAAATAGACTTTACCCAATCTGTTTTTCATAGCAAGTTATGCCAAAACCTCACGAATCATGCCTGCCGCAACCGTATGATTAGTCGCTTCATCAATCAAGACAAATGCACCTGTTGCTGATAATTCATCAAATGGATCACAAACAATTGGCTTTTGTAAGGTTAACTGCAAGCGGCCAATATCATTCATTTTTAGAGGATGCGTTTCCGTGGCATGTGACAGTGTCTGAACATCCAATACCCGTTCAATTCCTTTGATTTTTGTAAATACTGAGTTTGTAGTGTGCCTCAAAATATATTTACGCGCCAAGGACAAATCATCTGCATCTAACCAGCACAAATCGGCTACTAATTGTTTGGCAAGCTTAGGAGCATGAGCTTCTTCACTCGCCACAAACATATCGCCTCTAGAAACATCAACATCACTATCTAAACTAATAGCGACTACTTGACCTGCTTTAGCAATCTCAGCCCCATCATCTGAAGCAATTGATGTATGGTCATTCGCCACGTGAATCTCGGCAACATTGGCACTTAAACCACTAGGCAATATCGTAATTTTTTGTCCACGGCGAATTTCACCTGACTCGACTCGACCAAGATAGCCACGAAAATCATTATTCGCACTACCGTCTTGACGCGCTACAAACTGAACAGGGAATCGTAAACCAATCTTGGATGTCGCAACCACTGCCGCAAGATCAGCTTGAATATCTAATCCTTCGAGCCACTCCAATAGTGCCGGCCCTTTATACCAAGGCATATGTGTACCCAGCGTCACGACGTTATCACCCAACAGAGCGGATACCGGAATAATGTTTGGTGTTGGTAGTTTGAGGGTGAGCGCTAACTGATTTAAGGCTCCTGAGATCTTATTAAATACCGCTTCATCAAATTGCACTAAATCCATTTTATTAATGGCAAATACAACGTGACGCAAACCTAACAACTTCACAATCGCTGAATGTCGTTTTGTTTGAGCAAGCAAAACAGGCTCAGCTCCAGATAAATCCACACGAGTAGCATCCACCAAAATAACAGCGACATCCGCTTGCGATGCTCCAGTCACTAAATTACGAGTGTATTGTTCATGTCCAGGCGCATCCGCCACAATAAATTTACGCTTAGACGTCGCAAAGTAACGATAAGCGACATCGATCGTAATCCCTTGCTCACGCTCCGCTTCCAAACCATCGGTTAATAGCGCCAAATCGACTGCTGCATCCGCAGCCGTAACTCGCGCATGCTTGGTTTTACTTAAAGCCTGCAATTGATCAACCAATACCGCTTTAGTGTCATATAAAAGACGACCAATTAAGGTACTCTTACCGTCATCGACACTACCGGCAGTAATAAAACGTAATACACCCTGACTCATCAGAAATACCCTTCTTTCTTACGACGCTCCATGGAAGCTTCGCTCGTTTGATCATCCATACGTGTTGCACCACGTTCCGTAATTTCAGTGACCGCAGTCTCTTCAATAATTAGCTCAGGTGTATTGGCCACACTCGCTACCGGACATGTACAGCTAATATCTCCAACTGTTCTAAAACGAACACTCACCACTTCACTGACATCTTCAGGCGCTTTTGGCGTAATGTTTGTGACAGGAACTAATAAACCATTTTTACGCACCACCTCACGTTGATGCGCGTAATAAATAGATGGCAACGCTAATTTTTCACGGGCAATGTATTGCCATACATCTAACTCTGTCCAATTTGAAATTGGAAAAACGCGCATGTTCTCACCCGGCGCAATGCGTGCGTTATATAAATTCCACAACTCTGGACGCTGAGCTTTTGGATCCCACTGCCCGAATTCATCTCTAAAAGAAAAAATACGCTCTTTAGCCCGTGCTTTTTCTTCGT
>CAYFKO010000038.1:0-12549 GCA_964343765.1 uncultured Polynucleobacter sp.
TTGATGAACGAGACATTCCGTGGGACGACATTGCATTTCCAACAGTCAAAAAAACTCTGCGTTGGTTTTTAGAAGACCGTCAACAAGGTAAACTCCACACCAATCAAATGTTTGTTACGCATCATTTAGATTTAGAGCCTCATCGCCCTTAAATTATGTGTCCGATTCCTTGGATTCATCGTGAGGAAGCATTACCTTCCCCAATTGATAACCCAGATCCTGACCCAAGGTTTCCAGGCATCATTGCTGCTAGCGATGATCTCGATGCTGAAAGACTGATCGAAGCCTATCAACAAGGCATGTTTCCATGGTACTCAGATGGCGAACCTATTCTATGGTGGTGTACTAATCCTCGAATGGTTCTTTATACCAATGAATTTAAAGTCAGCCACAGTCTTAAAAAATTTACTCAAGAATTTATCAATGATTCTGATTGGGAAATTCGGGTGAATTATGATTTTTTGAATGTTATTAATGCCTGCGCCAATAAGTTGCGCCCTGGACAGAATGGCACTTGGATTACATCTGAAATTATCAATGCGTACTATGAACTTCATAAGCTAGGTCATGCTCATAGCGTTGAAACTTGGTATAAAAATGAGCTCGTCGGCGGACTTTATTGCGTCAACTTTGGAAAAATGATATTTGGGGAATCAATGTTTGCCAACAAAACCAATTCCTCAAAAATTGCCCTAGCAACTCTGTGTGGTTGGGCTTCATCGAATAAAATCGTCATGATTGACTGCCAGCAAGAAACTGAACATCTTCGCTCTTTGGGAGGTAGACCTATCGCTCGTGAAGATTTTCTTGATTGTGTTTCAATGTATCAATCGCAACCACAACCAGATTGGAATTTTGGTAAAGACTTTTTGAACAATTGGCTATGACAAATTTCAAGGATTATCCATTTCAGTCATTGCAGTTCTATGCAACAGCCCCCTATGGCTGCAGTTACTTGCCAAATCAAGAAGCTCGTTCCCAAGTAGCCACACCTCCTCAACTCATCAACCGTAAAGTTTATGACCAACTAATTAACGCTGGATTTCGTCGAAGTGGACTATTTACCTATCGACCATATTGCGACCACTGTAAAGCTTGTATTGCTACTAGAATACCGGTTAATCAATTCACGCCTTCTCGCAGTCAACGTCGAGCCTGGAAAAAATATCAACACCTTGAAGTCAGGGCCCTACCTTTGACATTCTCCGAAGAGCATTTTGAGCTTTACCAGCGCTATCAAGCAACTCGGCACACAAACCTACCTGATGATTCTTTTAACTCCTCTTCAATAGAAAATGAACGAGATCAGTACAAACAATTTTTACTGGAAAGTAATATCGAAACTGTCCTTGTAGAATTTCGTGATCAAGAACATTTAAAGATGGTTAGTATTATCGATGTTCTATCGGATGGCCTTTCCTCTGTCTATACATTTTTCGATACGGAAAATACTCAAGACAGTTTTGGCACCTTCGGCATTCTGTGGCAAATTGAACAAGCAAAAATTTTGGGACTGCATAACGTTTATTTGGGCTACTTTATAGCCGCCAGCCCTAAAATGTCCTACAAATCTCTCTATCAACCTCTCGAGGGCTTAGTCGACGGAAAGTGGACTAAACTAAGCTTCTAACCTTTGAAATGCCACCATGAATTTATTTCCGTGTATCCGTCCTCTTTTATTCTCCCTGGATGCTGAACAAGCTCACACAAGGACTTTTCAAACACTTGATCGACTTGAACAAATAGGAGTCCTGAAATACCTTGTAGGAAGCATCCCCTCTGCACCTGTGGAATTTTGTGGTTTGAAATTAAAGAATGCTGTTGGCTTAGCGGCTGGCCTTGATAAAGATGGGAAACATATTGATGCTCTCGCCTCTCTCGGTTTTGGCTTCTTAGAAATTGGCACAGTTACGCCACTACCTCAAGAAGGCAACCCTAAACCTCGTTTATTTCGATTACAAAATGTGCAAGGCATTATCAATCGTATGGGGTTTAATAACGATGGAGTCGATGCTTGCGTAGCTCGAGTAAGGGCCTCAAAGTTTTACCAAGCAGGAGGAGTCATTGGGCTAAATATTGGAAAAAATGCAATCACACCAATTGAAAATGCAGTTGATGATTATCTAATTGGGCTTCGAAAGGTTTATCCCGTTGCCTCCTACGTCACCATCAATATATCCTCCCCAAACACGAAAAACCTTCGCCAATTGCAACAAGGAAATGAGCTTGATTCCCTATTAAAGGCCTTAGCGGTCGAGCGAGAAAAATTATCCGACGAATTCGGTAAACGACTACCTCTGTTTCTAAAAATTGCTCCCGATTTATTAGATGACCAAATTAAGGAAATCGCAGAGTTAATCACCCAATATAAATTTGATGCCATCATCGCGACTAACACAACCCTATCCCGAACCGGCGTTGAAAATGAACCCCTCGGTAATGAAGCTGGTGGATTATCCGGAGCTCCTGTCAAACGTTTATCAACCGAAACTTTAGAGAAATTTGCACGAGAATTAGCTGGTTCCGTGCCTTTGATTGGCGTTGGTGGAATATTGACTGGGCAAGATGCTCAAGATAAGGTTTTTGCAGGTGCTAAGGTTGTCCAGCTCTATAGTGGATTGATTTACAAGGGACCTCAGCTCATCAAAGACTGCATAAACATCCTTAAGTAATCCAATTTTGCTTTTTTCCTAATTAATGAACTTTAATTTCATAATGTGCAATAAGTAACTTTTACAGTTATAATTGCACCTATGCTGAAAAACGAGAAAAAGCTCCCTCAAGCACTAACCGGCAAAACTGCTATCCAGGTTATCGAACGTATGATGAACCTGTTGGATGCACTTGCTGGGCAGGAAGATGCCTGCAGCTTGAAATATTTGGCCGAACAAACCTCGTTACACCCCTCTACTGCACATCGTATATTGAACGACATGGTTGCTTGCCGTTTGGTTGATCGCTCTGAAGGCGGCAATTACCGATTAGGCTTGCGATTACTTGAACTCGGAACTCTTGTTAAAGCACGTTTGTCAGTTCGAGAAGCGGCTCAACTCCCAATGCGAGCACTTCATAAACTCACCGGTCAAACCATCAACCTTTCTGTTAGGCAAGGTGATGAAATTGTATACATTGACAGAGCTTATAGTGAGCGCTCTGGCATGCAAGTTGTTCGAGCCATTGGTGGTCATGCACCACTCCACCTAACCTCTGTTGGAAAGCTTTTCTTAGCTCAAGATGATCCTAACCAAGTTAGAACCTATGCCACTCGTACAGGGCTTGCAGGCCACACAAGAAACAGTATCACCCAACTTCCCAAACTGGAAATTGAACTCAATACCGTTAGGCAAAATAAAACCGCTCGAGATGATGAGGAACTGGAGTTAGGGGTTAGTTGTATGGCCGCCGGAATTTACGATGATTCTGGTGCGCTTGTCGCTGGGCTATCTCTAAGTGCCCCAACCGAACGCTTACAAGCCGAGTGGCTCAAATCGCTTCAAGAGACGGCCTTACAAATATCCAAAGGCATCGGTTATAAACCGCACGAAGAAAACCAATAGCCCTTTTGGACGATTTAACTAATTTACTTCCTTAGAGTTGCCCTTCTCAAGAGCTAGGTGCCGGATTGGCTTAGCGTCACCGGTCTCTTCTATCCACTCTTTGACACGAACTGCATCAGCAAATCGTGATAATTTTCCAGCTGAATCTAAGAAAACCATGATGACTGGGCGACCTTTTACCGTAGCTTGCATAACCAGACACCGTCCAGCTTCCGAAATATACCCCGTCTTTTGCAATCCAATTTCCATATCTCCAGATCGCACAAGTCGGTTACTACTAATGAATTCTTGAGGCCGACCACGAATTACCTTGGTATGGCTCGCACTCGTTGAAAATTCGCGAATTAAAGGATATTGGTAAGCAGCATTGACCATCCTTGCCAAATCCTCAGCAGAGGAAGAGTTTTGATTTAACAAACCAGTAGGATCGGCAAAACGAGAATTTAACATCCCTATTTCTTTTGCCTTTTTATTCATTGCCACTAGAAATGCTTGAATACCACCTGGATAATTTCTTCCAAGAGTGTAAGCAGCTCGATTTTCTGAAGACATCAAAGCCAGCAATAATGCTTCCCGCCTTGATAAATCCGTACCTTGTGCTAATCGAGAATGTGCGTAGATTTTTGCATCCTCATCATTAATTGTTAGTGTTTCTTCAAGTGGCAACTTAGCATCCAACACTACCATGGCCGTCATTAATTTAGTAATAGATGCAATTGGCAAAACTGAAGAAGGATTTTTTTCATAAATCACGTCTTGAGTTTTTTGATCAACCACTATAGCAACACTTGACTTTAGATTTAAATCATCATGATGCTTAGCCAAACCTAAAGCAGCTCCAAACGATAATCTGCCTTTGACTGGCTCGGCATTAGCTTTAGCAATCACACTAGTTCGAACATGCTTCGGCGTCTTTTGGCGACGTTCAGCTTTTTTATTTCGCTCAACACTTGGCTTAGCCGAATGGCTAGCAGATTTATTTAATGATTTCTTAACTGCATTCTTTCGATTTGTATCTGTCGTGGATTTTGCATCTACAACAAATGAACTACTTAGTAAAAAAGAAATCAGCGCTGGTACAACAAACTGTTTTATGAGCATCGAATAATTAATTATTAAAAGTTATATATGTATTTTATTTCGCTCATTTTAACGAATGTTGAAATCTCTTTAACCAATTTGGCATGACAGTTTGATTCACAATCACAACACCAAGCATCGTGACACATGTACCAGCAAGTACCAAGGCTGTTAGAGGCTCATCGAATAAAATCCAAGCCATAAAAGCTGTCGTCGGAGGCGTAAGATACATAAGACTACTGACCTTAGTTGCCGCCCCCTCTCGAATCAAGAGAAACCATAAGCTCATAGCTCCAATCGAGATTGGCAATATGCCCCATAAAAGTGCTCCAATCATTGGAACAGTCCATTGAACCTCTCGCGTTTCAAATAAAAATGCAACGATTAAACTCAATAGCGCACTAATGCTAAATTGGATCACTGATCCTGTACGTAAATCAAAATGCGGGCAATACTTTTTCTGATACAAGGTTCCAAAGGTAATCGAAAACAAACCTCCTATGATAAAAATCAAACTAAGAGGAGATAAACCATCAAGGCTGATCTTGGAATAAAGCACTAATCCAACGCCTATTAATCCTAAAATTAAGCCAAGCCATTGTCGCAAGGTAACCCTTTCCGCAACCATTGAGGCCAAAACTGCAGTAAGGACTGGTTGCAAACCGACAATTAATGAACTCAATCCTGCCGGCATCCCTTCACGAACTGCCGCCCATACACCTCCTAAATAACCAAATTGGATAAGAACGCCTGAAATAGCAATGTGCAAAATTTGGGAGTTACTTGGCCAGCTTGGTTTAAGTATCAATACAGCAGGCAACATAAAAAACAAGACTCCAATAAATCGTAAGAATAAGAAAGTCATAGGCTCCGAATATGGCATGCCGTAACGGGCAATAATGAACCCCGTACTCCAAATCAGAACAAATGTTGGACCTGCCCATGCCATCTTCTTCATAACCATGCATACCTTATTGCTGTTTGTATTGTTTGAGCATGTACAGAAACCGTATTCGCTATATCTACTCCATACCCTCCCGCCATCGTAATGGCAATTGGCAAATGTCGCAAAGCTCCCCAAGAAAATACCATCTCGTCACGTTGATGCAAACCTTCATGGGTCAACTTTAATCGCCCCAATCGATCACCCTCATGAGGATCTGCACCCGCAAGATAGATCAGAAAATCGGCATCAAACAATTGCTCTAACTCAATTAATCCACGCTCTAATGCATGAAGATAATGTTCGTCGCTTACACCATCGACCAAACCAATATCTAAGTCACTCGCTTCTTTTCGAAACGGGAAATTTTTCTCTCCATGTATTGAAAACGTAAAAATCGAAGAATCACCTTGTAGGATTGACGCAGTGCCATTACCCTGATGAACATCAAGATCAATAATGGCGATGCGTGCTTTTCTTCCTAAGATTGGATACAGAAACTTTTGAGTCGCTCTTGCTGCAATCGCTGCATCATTAAAGACGCAAAAACCCGATCCTTTATTGGCATACGCATGATGCGTGCCTCCGGCAAGATTAGCGGACACGCCCTCGTGGTAGGCACTTATGCAGGCAGCTATCGTCGCACCGGCAGACCTCTGTGAACGCTCAACCATCTGCTTAGACCATGGAAAGCCAATTTCCCGTTGCTCAGCCGGCGATAGCTGTCCATGAATAACTTTCTCAACATAACTTGCCTCATGCGCCAGCAATAACTCTTCAATCGATGCTTTTGGAGCTTCCTCTAATTGAAGGCCTGGCATGCGCTCAACCAAATCTCTCAGCATTCGATATTTCGCCATTGGAAATCGATGCCCTTCGGGCAGAGGCAGTACAAAATGATCTGCGTAATATGCTTTCACTGAGCATTTTCCTAATAGCTGTCGTTATGCATCTTTTGGTAATTTTTTATAAGTTACTGTTTTTATTAAATAATTTTGTAATTTTATCAGCATTAACAAAATTGTTGCAATGCAACAAAATTAGCTTTAAAATGACATCATTACGTTAACTACTCCTTAAAGGGGAAACAAATGAACTTAACTCCAGAACAAATCGCAGCCGCTAGCAAAGCAAATATGGAAACTTTAGCTAGTCTTACTAACAAAGCATTTGAAGGCGTTGAAAAATTAATTGAACTCAATATTCAAGTTGCTAAGACTGCATTAAATGAAAACGTTGAAAGCGCGAAGAAAGCTCTATCAGTTCGTGATGCTCAACAATTAATGGCACTCCAAGCCGGCATGGTTCAACCACTTGCTGAGAAGATTGTTGCTTACAGCCGTCATTTATATAACATTGCTAACGAAACGCAAACAGCGTTTTCAAAAACATCTGAGTCTGAGATCGCTCAAGGCACTAAAAAATTGCAAGGTTTAGTTGAAGAACTAACAAAAACTGCTCCTGCTGGTTCTGAAGCAGCTGTTCAAGCTATCAAACAAGCTGTTGCTGCTGCAAACAATGCTTATGAGACTACTCAAAAAGCAGTTAAGCAAGCAATGGATATTTCTCAACATAATTTTAAGACTGCTACTGATTCAGCTCTTAAAGCCAGTGCTTCTGTTGCCAAAAAAGCATCTGGACGCAAGTAATTCGTACTTAGCGTAGGCTAAGTAAACCGGTTGTCTCCTCGGTACCCAACAGAGTCTAACTCTATAAGTACCCTTTAACCCCAGCTTCTGCTGGGGTTTTTTTATGCGTTAATTACTTGGCACTCACTGGCTTTACTAATGAAGCAGACTTTTTGGCATTAACTCGAGCCTCGTCTGTATCCTTCGCTACCGCTAAAGCAACTCCCATACGGCGCTTGACGAAAGATTCCGGTTTACCAAACAAGCGTAGTGAAGCACCAGGTACTCGAAGTGCTTCTGCCACCCCCTCGAATCCAATCCCTTTCTCCTCAAGACCTCCATAGATTACTGCGCTAGCACCTGGCGACCGTAAGGAAACATCCACTGGCAAACCTAAGATTGCTTTTGCATGTAATTCAAATTCACTCTGCACTTGACTTGCTAAGGTAACCAAACCTGTATCGTGCGGACGTGGACTTACTTCTGAGAACCAAACATCATCACCTTTAACAAATAACTCAACCCCAAAAATTCCACGACCACCTAATGAGTCGGTAATTTTCTTGGCAATTTCTTGCGACTTTGCTTTGGCCTTCTCACTCATAGCCATTGGCTGCCAACTCTCAACGTAGTCACCATTTTTTTGCACGTGACCAATTGGCTCACAGAAAAAAGTACCAACAGTGCCGTCTTCTTTTAATGCACGAACAGTCAATTGCGTAATCTCATAATCAAAATCAATCATGCCTTCGACAATCACACGGCCAGAATCAACTCGCCCCCCGGCCGCCGCGTAATCCCATGCCTTTTTCACATCCTCTGGACCATCTAACTTTGATTGCCCTTTCCCCGAAGAAGACATAACTGGTTTTACAAAACAAGGGAATCCAATACCGTCAGCAATCGCTTTTTGAAGTTCTTCTAAGCTACTTGCAAAATGGTAAGGTGAAGTTGGTAGTCCAAGCTCCTCCGCAGCTAAACAACGAATACCTTCACGATTCATTGTTAAAAATGCGGCTCGTGCCGTTGGAATAACTTCATACTTACCTTCTTTTTCAATCTCAACCAACGTTGGTGTAGCAATCGCCTCAATCTCAGGAACAATCATATGCGGCTTTTCTTGCTCGATTAAGTTTCTTAATGCTTGACCATCTGTCATATCGATGACATGAGCACGATGTGCCACTTGTTGCGCAGGAGCATTAGCATATCGATCGACAGCAATCACTTCAACGCCTAAACGTTGCAACTCAATCACAACCTCTTTACCAAGCTCCCCTGACCCCAACATCATTACTCGAATTGCTGAACTGGATAACGGTGTGCCAAATCTTGGAAATCTTGCAGTCATGATCGTGCTTCTTTAAATAGTTAAGGAATTATTATTTTCTCATGAGACCGAATCAGCAATAAAAAAGGCCGCTGAAGCGGCCCCTAAGTCTTTGAATTAAATTTATTTTTTCTTTTGCGGCGGCAAATCGGTACAGGTACCATGGGCAACTTCTGCTGCCATACCAATAGACTCACCTAAGGTTGGATGTGGATGAATAGTCTTACCGATATCTACCGCATCAGCGCCCATTTCAATGGCTAAACACACCTCACCAATTAAATCGCCCGCATGAGTTCCAACAATCCCCCCACCAATGATTCGATGAGTCTCTTTATCAAAGATTAATTTAGTAAATCCTTCATCTCGTCCATTTGCTATTGCACGACCACTTGCCGCCCACGGAAACATTCCTTTTTCGTATGCAATTCCTCTTGCTTTACATTGCTCTTCGGTCAAGCCAGCCCAAGCAACTTCAGGATCTGTATACGCTACTGAAGGAATTTGCTTAGCTTCAAAATATGACTTATGTCCCGCAGCAGCTTCTGCAGCTACATGAGCCTCATGAACCGCTTTATGAGCCAACATAGGCTGACCAACAATATCCCCAATAGCAAAAATATTTGGTACGTTTGTCCTTAATTGAGCATCAACTGGAATAAAGCCGCGATCATCAACAATCACCCCAGCTTTGTCAGCGTCAATTTTCTTACCGTTGGGGGTTCGTCCAACTGCCACTAAAACCAAGTCATACACCTGCGCCTCTTTAGGAGCTTGCTCCCCTTCAAAGGTGACATGAATTCCATCACTTTTTGCTTCAGCTTTGCTAGCACGAGTTTTTAACATTACCTTGTTAAATCTTGGCGCATTAACTTTTTCCCAAACCTTCTCAAGATCTCGATCTGCCCCCGCCATGAGACCATCCATCATCTCAGCAATGTCAATTTTTGCGCCTAAGGTACTGTATACCGTTGCCATCTCTAAACCAATAATCCCACCCCCTATCACTAACATGTGCTTAGGAACAGATTTCAGCTCTAGTGCTCCTGTACTGTCAACGATACGTGGGTCACTTGGCAAAAATGGCAACATCACAGCTTGACTACCTGCTGCAATAATTGCTTGAGAAAAACGAATGACTTCTTTTTTACCTGTTGAATCCTTGCCAGTTCCATCTGTGAGTTCAACCTCAACATGGTTAGCATCTAAGAATCGTCCGATACCTCTTACGGTTTTGACTTTTCGAGCCTTGGCCATGCCGGCTAAACCGCCAGTCAATTTTCCAATCACACTCTCTTTATAAGAACGTAATTGATTGATATCCACTTTAGGTTCACCAAAGCTAATACCGTGTTTGGACATTGCCTTTACCTCATCCATCACTGCAGCGGTGTGAAGTAGAGCTTTAGATGGAATACAGCCAACGTTTAAACAAACTCCACCTAGAGTCGCATAACGCTCAACGATGAGGGTATTTAAACCTAAGTCCGCGCTTCTAAATGCTGCGCTATATCCACCAGGCCCAGCTCCCAGCACAAGCATGTCGCACTCGTGAGCAACCACCCCAGCATATGAACCCGCCTTGGGGGCCACGGCAGGAGCAGCAACTTTTTTCACAGCTTCCTGAACTTTTTCGGGAGCGGACTGAATTTCGGCCGCCTCTATTGTGGCTATCAATGTCCCTTGCGAAACCTTGTCACCAACCTTAACTTCAATCGATATTATTTTTCCAGATCGATCACTTGGCACTTCCATCGTCGCCTTATCAGACTCGAGAACTAAGAGTGGCTGCTCTTTCTGAACTTCATCTCCAGGCTTGACTAAGACTTCTATAACAGGAACGTCTTGAAAATCGCCGATATCTGGTACTTTAATTTCTACGATAGCCATAACAATTCCTTATAGAACCACGCGGCGGAAGTCTGCCAGCAATTCAGACAGGTACACATTAAAACGTGTCGCTAATGCGCCATCAATGACGCGATGATCTGCCGTTAACGACAATGGACAAATTAATCGCGGAACGAATTGCTTTCCATCCCAAACTGGTTTCATGGCCGCTTTATTAACCCCCAAAATTGCAACCTCTGGCGCATTAATAATCGGCGCAAAGTAAGTACCGCCGATGCCACCAAGAGATGAAATTGTGAAGCAAGCTCCCTGCATCTGATCTGGCTTTAATTTTCCTTCTCGAGCCAATTTAGCCAATTCGCCAGTCTCTTTTGCAATCTCAAAAATTCCCTTCTTATCGGCATTCTTAACAACTGGAACTACTAAGCCGTTAGGAGTATCTGCGGCAAATGCAATATGAAAATACTGTTTGAGAATTAAATTATCACCGTCCAATGAACTATTGAACTCAGGATATTTCTTCAAGGCATTAACTACTGCCTTGATTAAGAAAGCTAGCATAGTGACTTTTATGCCCTGCTTCTCATTATCTTTATTGGTTTGCAATCTGAATGCTTCTAACTCAGTAATGTCTGCATCTTCATGATAGGTAACTGCAGGAATCATCACCCAATTGCGGGACAAATTAGCCGCTGATAACTTCTGAATTCTAGATAAAGGCTTGGTTTCAGTTTCGCCAAACTTACTAAAATCAATCTTAGGCCATGGCAACAGATTCAAACCACCACTTGCCGCCACGGGAGCCCCCGCAGGAGACATGGCCTGACCGGTCATGATCTTCTTCACATAACCCTGAACATCCTCCTGTGTGATTCGTCCTTTTGGTCCAGTACCAATCACTTTAGTGACATCGACGCCTAATTCACGAGCATATTTTCGAACAGAGGGACTGGCATGACTTATACCAGGCGTTGGCACACTCTCTAATCTTGCGATACTAGATTCACTCGCTTTAGCAGTCTGCACCTCAACCTTTGGGGATTCTTGCTTGGCAGGAGCGGGATTAGCCGCAGCGGCACTTGGCAACCCTCCTGCTGAAGTCTCCAGAAGTAAGACAACATCACCTTCTGTAACAGATCCACCAACTTTAACCTTCACCTCTTTGACAACGCCAGCTAATGATGAAGGCACATCCATTGTTGCCTTATCAGATTCCAAAGTAATAATCGATTGCTCTTTTTCAACCGCATCACCTGGCTTAACGTGAACCTCTATGATTGGGACGTTTTTATAGTCACCAATGTCTGGGACTTTTACTTCAACTATAGCTGGGGCAGATTGAGCAGGTGCAGTTGCTACTGTCGTAGCTGGAGCCGCAGCCGACGATGGAGCAGTTACAGTTGATTCCGCTGCCTCAACCGTCAAGACAACCATTCCTTCAGAAATTGCATCACCAACTTTTACTCTAACGTCTTTTACAACCCCTGAATGAGATGCTGGCACATCCATCGTTGCCTTATCAGATTCCAAAGTAACAATCGATTGCTCTTTTTCAATGACGTCCCCAGGTTTGACATGAACCTCAATGACCGGAACATCTTTGTAATCACCAATGTCCGGAACCTTAATTTCAATAAGCTGACTCATTTGCTTCTCCTTAAACAGACATTGGATTTGGTTTGCTTGGATCTAAGCCATATTTCTTAATTGCTTCCGCAACTTTCTTATGATCTAACAAACCATCATCAGCTAATGATTTAAGTGCCGCTACAGTCACCCATCGACGATCAACCTCAAAGAAATGACGTAATTGTTCACGCGTATCAGAGCGTCCAAAACCATCGGTACCTAATACGGTATATCGCTTACCACTATTTTGGACTGCGGGGCGAATCTGCTCTGCAAACATGCGAACATAGTCCGTTGCTGCTACTACAGGACCAATACTATCTTTTAAAAGATTTTCTACATGAGAAAGAGTTGGCTTCGCCGTAGGATTGAGCATATTTATACGATTAGTTGCATTGATATCCCTACCCAACTCTGTAAAGCTTGGGCAACTCCATAAGTCAGAAGCAACACCCCACTCATCTCGCAACATATCAGCCGCAGCCATCACCTCTCGGAAAATCGTGCCACTACCCAACAATTGAACTCGCA
>CAYFKO010000039.1:0-12355 GCA_964343765.1 uncultured Polynucleobacter sp.
AAAGCAAAGCCAGCTGTAGGAGCTTTACTTGGTGGAATTAAGAAGAAGTAATCCGAGAAGAAATTTAAGAAGTAATTCAAAAAGTAATTCAAGCAGTATGTCGATTGGGCCATGCCGTAATTGCGTAATTCAGCCAATCATTTAAATGAGTGATGCTACTTGGGATGCGTAAACCTAAATGATGAGCAGCGACATATAAATAATTCAAGGTTTCTGCTAGAGAGTTCGGAAGAACGGGTAAGGCTTTAGTTTGCTTGCTTAGTTTTTCGTGTTGATCATTAAGGACCACAGGAAGATGGAGGTACTTCGGGTGGTTATAGCCAAGGACATTTTGTAGCCAATGTTGTCTTGGCGTGTTATCCAAAAGATCGGCCCCACGAACGATGTGGGTAATTCCTTGTTCGTGGTCGTCTACAACCACAGCTAATTGATAACTAAAAATTCCATCGGCACGTTTTAATACAAAATCACCGACTTGCTCATTGAGATTTTGATCATCAATGAAGCAATTAGAGGGCAATTTGGCGCGCCATGCGCAGGTTTCTTTATGTGGGTCTGGGACATTCTGAGATAAATCTCGGCAGATGCCGGGGTAAACCAACTCTTGGTTGCGCTCACGCAGAATCCCCATTGCGAGAAGCTGATTCTCAATATCCTTTCTGGAACAACGACATGCGTAGCTCAAATCTTCTTTTATAAGGGTTTCCAGGGCATTTTGATACAAAGAAGTACGTTTTGATTGCCAAACGACCGGCTCATCGCTAATGAGGCCAAATTTAGCGAGTTGATCGAGGATTTTTTGGTCTGCACCGGGTTCATTTCGGGGGGTATCAAGGTCTTCCATCCTTACAAGCCACGTTCCACGAGCCGCTCGAGCATCCAGCCAGCTACCAAGGGCGGTTGCGAGCGACCCTGCGTGCAAAAGCCCGCTGGGGGAGGGTGCAAAGCGACCGCGATAGTTGGATGTAGACACAGTAAAATTGTGCCATGCCTGCGCCAAATTACATACACCTTCGATTGCATTCCGAATTTTCGATTGTGGATGGTGTCGCTCGTCTAGATGATGCAGTGGCAGCAGCGGCTGCAGATGGCATGGGGGCATTAGCGTTAACTGACCTATCCAATATGTTCGGATTGGTGAAGTTTTATAGTGCGGCACGCGGGGCGGGTATCAAGCCGATTGCTGGAGCGGATGTTTGGATTAGTAACGATGCTGATCCTGATAAGCCCTATCGAGTTTTATTGATTGCTCAGAATAATCTTGGTTATCTAAATTTATGTGAGCTTTTATCGAAAGCCTCACTCGAAAATCAAGTGAAGGGTCAAGCAGAGATTCGCCGTGAGTGGTTTTCTTTACCAAGTACTTCGACTATTTCCAGTAGTAAAAAAAGTAAGCTTTCGGATGGCTTAATTTTATTGTCAGGAGCTCAAGACGGTGATTTGGGTGTGGCAATTTTGTCAGGACAACTCGATGTCGCCAAAAAATGCGCACAGCAATGGGCAAGTTTATTTCCAGAACGTTTTTACATTGAAGTGCAGCGATATGGCCGTGCCAATGAAGAACAATATGTACGTCAAGCAGCCGTCTTGGCTCACGAATTAACGTTACCTGTTGTTGCCACACATCCGATTCAATTTATGACGCCAGAGGATTTTCGGGCGCATGAAGCGCGTGTGTGTATTGCAGATGGTGATTTACTTGGTAATCCACGACGCGTTAAAAAATTCACGTCGGAACAGTATTTCAAATCTCAAGAAGAGATGCAGTCTTTGTTTGCGGACATGCCGAGTGCATTAGCCAATAGTGTTGAAATCGCTAAGCGCTGCAATCTGTCGCTTGTATTAGGTAAACCGCGCTTACCTGATTTCCCGACACCTAAGGGTGTTTCTTTGGATGAATTTTTAGGAATGGAAGCGCGAGCAGGGCTTTCAAAGCGTTTAGAACGTTTATATCCCGATGCTGCAGAGCGAGAAGTTCAGCGACCGATTTATGAAGAGCGACTTGCTTTTGAGGTTAATACGATTGTTCAGATGGGATTTCCAGGCTACTTCTTAATTGTGGCTGACTTTATTAACTGGGCAAAAAACAATGGCGTACCTGTGGGGCCGGGTCGTGGTTCAGGAGCTGGCTCTTTGGTCGCTTATTCGCTTGGTATTACCGATCTAGATCCATTGCGGTACAACTTACTCTTTGAGCGATTCTTAAATCCTGAGCGGGTTTCGATGCCCGACTTCGATATCGACTTCTGCCAACATGGTCGTGATCGAGTCATTCAGTACGTTAAAGATAAATATGGGGCTGACGCAGTTAGTCAAATTGCTACCTTTGGAACGATGGCGGCAAAAGCAGCGATCCGAGATGTTGGCCGTGTTCTTGAGCAGCCCTATCCATTTGTCGATGGTATTTCAAAGCTGATTCCCAATAAGCCCGGACAACAAATTACGATTGAGCAGGCAAAAAAAGAAGAAAAAATACTTGCTGAGCGTGAGCGAAATGAAGAAGAAGTTCGTCAATTGCTTGAGCTTGCCCAGCAGTTAGAAGGCGTCACTCGAAATGTTGGTATGCACGCAGGGGGTGTTTTAATTGCTCCAGGAAAACTAACGGATTTTTGCCCGCTTTACACCCAAGCATCAAAAGATGAAGCCGGATCCGGTGTGGTTAGTCAGTTTGATAAAGATGATGTGGAAGCAGTTGGTCTTGTGAAGTTTGACTTTTTGGGTTTAACAACACTGACCATATTAGATTGGGCTGAAAAATACATTGCCTCACTTTATCCAGATAAAAAAGATTGGAAAGTTGGTGATGTTCCTCTCGATGATCCTGCGGCGTTTGATATTCTGAAGTCTGCTAATACAGTTGCAGTATTCCAGTTGGAAAGTCGCGGCATGCAAGGCATGCTTAAAGACGCTAAGCCTGATCGCTTTGAGGACATTATTGCGCTCGTAGCGCTATATCGACCAGGCCCAATGGACCTAATTCCTGACTACATTGCTCGCAAACATGGCCGTGCACAAGTCGAGTATCCCGATTACCGTGTAGAACCTGTTTTGCAAGAAACCTACGGGATTATGGTGTATCAGGAACAGGTCATGCAGATGGCGCAGATAGTTGGAGGATATTCTCTCGGCGGTGCTGATTTACTGCGTCGAGCCATGGGTAAGAAAAAGCCAGAAGAAATGGCCGAGCAGAGCAAAATTTTCTGCGAGGGTGCGGTTAAGAATGGATTGACGCAAGCAAAAGCTGAAGAAATTTTTAAATTGATGGAAGCCTTTGCGGGCTATGGTTTTAATAAATCGCATGCAGCTGCTTATGCATTATTGGCGTACCACACGGCTTGGTTAAAAGCGCATTACATCGCTGAATTTATGGCTGCCAACTTATCGCTCGCAATGGATGACACCGATAAGGTGAATATTCTTTACGAAGATTGTTTGGCCAATGGTATTAAGATTTTGCCGCCAGACATTAACTTAGGTGATTATCGTTTTACTCCGCTTCGTGAAAATCCAGAAGACATAACGCAAAAAGCGACCATGATTCGTTATGGTTTAGGAGCGGTGCGTGGCACTGGCGAAAATGCGATTATGGAAATCGTGCGTGCAAGAGCAGATGGGCCCTTTAAAGATTTGTTTGATTTTTGTGCACGTATCGACCGTCGAGTTGTAAATCGCCGTGCGATAGAAGCCTTGATTCGGGCCGGAGCTTTTGATTCGATTCATGGTGGTTGGGATTCTAGGTCTACTTTGTTGGCGTCCTTACCAAGAGCGGTTCAGTCAGCCGAGCAGGCTGCAGCTTCAGCGAATCAGGTGAGTTTGTTTGATATGCCGGGCAATGATGAAGATCACAAACCAGAGCTTGTCAAAGAGCCTGTATGGTTTAAGAAACGTCGGTTGCAGGAAGAAAAAGTTGCACTGGGATTGTGTTTGTCGGGGCATTTATTTGATGCGTACGCAGAAGAGGTGGGGCATTTTGTTCGGCAGCGCTTGAATAAGCTCGGAGAGGCCGCAGGCGAAAAATTAGTTGCGGGTATTGTGGTCTCGCTTCGAACGATTATGGGTAATCGTGGCAAGTTTATGGCGGTAGTCATCGATGATGGCACTGCGCAAGTTGAAATGACTGTCTACGAGGATGTGTTTGAGCAGTATCGTAGTAGTTTTAGAGAAGACGAGTTACTTGTTGCCAAAATTCAGATTAAGGTTACGCCTGCTCAAGAAAATTTCTCGGGAAGTACTCGTATTATTTGCCAAGCGGCGATGAATATTGCGACCGCGCGTTTGAGGTTTGCTAAGAGTCTTCACTTGCAATTGCAAGATGGTATTAACTTGAAAGAATTACAAGATCGAGCAAAGCCTTATTTATTAGCTTTCCAAAATAAGCCGGCAGGTCCTGCGGGGGCGACTCAAAATTTAAGTGGCCTAATCATTACCGCCGATGTCATCTCGGATAACTCAGCATGTCAGGTGCAATTCCCTGATAGTTGGCGTCTTTATCCAGATGATGCTAATTTACAAGGGTTTAGTGCGGCGCTAAGTATTGCCGGCTCTCAAGCTCCGGCAGAGATTAAATACGTTTAAAGGGTGAGATGAAATTTTCAATTGTGATTCCGACTTGGAATAACTTAGCGTTATTAAAGCTTTGTGTTGCAAGTATTCAAAAAAACTCGAGTGAAAATCATCAGATCATTATTCACGTCAATGATGGACATGATGGGTCGCTAGAGTGGGTTAAGCAATCAGGTTTGGATTACACGAGTTCCCCTGAAAACGTTGGCATTTGTTTTGCTATGAATCAGGCAGCAGCTCTAGCAACAACCGAATACATCGTTTATTTAAACGATGATATGTATTGCTGTCCGGGGTGGGATCAAAACTTAATGAAGCGACTGTCTGAAGTTGGTGATCGTCCATTTATGCTCTCAGGCACCATGATTGAGCCAAGGGCTACGGGTAATGCTTGTGTCGTCGTAGCAGATTATGGTTCTGATCCGAGTACATTTAAAGAAGAGGCTTTGCTTCAGAATTTATCAAGCCTTAATAGAACAGATTGGTTGGGTTCTACCTGGCCGCCGGTACTTATGCGTAAGAAGGATTGGGATTTGATAGGTGGCTTTAGTACTGAGCTCAGTCCAGGGATGAGTAGCGACAATGATTTATCAATGAAGATGTGGCACATGGGTTGCCGAATTTTCTTGGGAGTTGGGGATAGTTTTGTTTACCACTTCATGTCCAAGAGCACGGGTAAGGTTGTAAAAAATAACGGCCGTTCACAGTTCTTGCATAAGTGGGGGATGACACATGCTGTCTTTGATCGCCACTATTTGCGTCGAGGTCGCGAAGTGCCAAAGGGTTCAGACATCGTCCTCTCAGAGCCAACAGCTTCGCTTAAGTTCAAACTAGATTTATTAAAGTGTCGTTTAAAGCGTTTAGTTGCTTGATAGTTTTTGATTGGCGCAATCGATAATCGTTTGCGCAGAAATACTTAATAGACACTTACTAGGGCTGTTAATAGAATTCTCACATCCTGCTTTTCGGCAGGGTACGCAATCGCCAGGTCCTTGAATAATTGAAATATTGCCAACCGTTTGCAATGACCCTTTAAGCATGTAGGGTTGATCCGCAGTAAATCCATTCGGCCAAGGCCCAAAATTAGTTGGTGGTGTTGGTCCAAAGAGAACAATGCTTGGTGTATTGCAAGCCGCGGCTAGGTGACTGATGGAGGTGTCAACCCCAATATAAAGTTTTGCCTTACTGAGTAAATTCGTCGTTTGTCCAAAAGTGAGTTGACCACTTAAGTCGCTCACATGATCTTTTAGCTTGGGGTCAATCCCAGCCAGAATTTCTGCATTCAACTGCTTATCTGATTCACCATTTGAGCCAGTTAAAAAGATCTGATGAGAATGGGCAAGCTTATTAATTAGCTCGTGCCAAACTGATAGGCTTATACGTTTGTAACCACCTAGGGGTGTTGCATGAATGACGATAGCGCTGGAGTTGATTTTTAAAAGATCATTAATGTCAGTGGGTAAATTTTCAGACCTTGGGGGTGTTACTTCAATTCCATGGGGTTCAAGAAAATTCGCGCCTCGAATAAGTTTTAATTTTTCGGTGACTACGTGTTGGTTGTAATAATCCACCTCGACGGTTCTGCTGCACAGAAGTCTTTTCCACCAACCTTGTTTACGATCGTTAGGGACAACGCCATAGCGTTCCCACGCAGACAAAATGCCAAAAATATAAGACCGATCATTCGGTTGTGTGATTAAAGCTAAGTCATAGCGTTTGAATAAGCGTTTGAATAAAGACCAATATTCAGGGAATTTTGGTTTTTGACTACAGGCAATGACTGAATGGATATCTGGGTTGCCGCTTAGTATGGATACACTATTTTTAAATCCCAAAAAATCAATCTCAGCATCCGGCCAAGTTCGTTTTGCTTTGCTGATGAGCGGTGTTGTGATGAGGGTGTCACCAATTTGCCTCATTGCAACAATCAAAATTTTCTTAGGAGCTCGGCTCATGAGGATTGATTGCGGCACAAGTGCCAAAGTTTTAAGTATTTGTAATAGGAGGCTTGACCATTTGAGATTGCAAGTGCAAATCCATGGGCGCCATCCAAGAAGCCTAGTTTCAGAATATAGGTGCGCACAAATCCCCAGATGCCATGACCAATGGCGCTTAAGAAGCTAGCTCGTTTACCGGCTGCAAAGGCTTGTTTGGCACCGGCGCTGGAGTACTGATCAACTTTGGCGAGAACCTGTTCAAAGGTGCGATAGCTATAGTGCAGTAAGGGATTCTTCAATTTGATAACGTCGCCATCCGGAATTAAGCGCTCATGGACTAAGTGATCCGAAAAATGAGCACTACCTCGCAAAAAGAGTCGATCGACATAATCGGGGTACCAGCCACCATGACGCATGAAGCGTCCGCAGTAGTAGCTTAATCTAGGAAAAGCAAAGCAACGTGTATTTCCTGGATTATTTAAGTGAGTTTTAATTTCAGCGATTAATTCAGGGGTTAAGCGCTCATCAGCATCAATTGAAAGCACCCAATCTTTTGTAGCGAGTGCCAGTGCGCGATTTTTTTGTGGGCCAAATCCAGGCCAATCCGTTGGTTGAGAAACCACGGCGTTATAGCGTTTTGCGATTTCTAGAGTGTCATCTTGGCTATTACTGTCTACAATCACAATTTCATCGACAAGTGTTTTGAGGGAGTCTAAACATTCCCCCAAATTGAGGGATTCATTCTTGGTGATGAGTATGGCGGATAAGGTGGGCATAATTCATTATATGAACGTTCAAAACAGACAGGTATTTTTTAGAGTTTTATCATATTTAAAGCCTCATAAGGTCATGATTACTATGGCTTTATTGGCAATGGGGGTGGTTGCCGCTACTGAAACCTCCATTCCGGCGCTTATGAAACCATTGCTCGATCGAGGCTTTACGGGGGGATTAACGGACAAGCTTTGGCAGGTCCCGGCTTTTTTGGTGGGCTTGGCCATTATTCGAGGAGCAGCCCAATTTTTATCCAATTACTGGCTCAATCGAGTTATTAATGCGGTTCTTTTGGTGTTGCGTGAGCAAATGTTTAACCGTTTGCTTGGGGCGCCAACCGAGTATTTTCAAAAAAGTACTGCAGCCAATTTAATTAATACGGTTGTTTTTGAAGTTAACAACGTATTGGGTATTTTGAGTAGTGTTGCGATTAATTTGGTAAGAGATTCATTAACAGTAGTTGGGTTACTTGGCTATTTGTTTTATCTCAACTGGAAATTAACCCTAGTAGTGATGGTAATTTTCCCGGTTATTGCTGTGATTGTCGGAGCAATTAACAAACGACTCAGAGCATTAAACCGACGTCAGCAGGATTTCACGAGCCAATTAGCTTATGTTGTTGAGGAAGCAACAGCAGGTCATAAAGTTGTGAAATTGCATAGTGGGCAAGCCTATGAGCTACAACGTTTTAAAGAGACGGCCGAGCGTTTAAGAGGGTTTGCTATGCGCGCATCTGTCGCTGGTGGGCTAAATCAACCGGTTACACAGATTGTGGCGTCCATGGCGCTATCGCTTGTTTTATTGATTGCTATTTTGCAGTCATCGACTCATGGAACTACGGTAGGTGAGTTTGCATCCTTTGTGACAGCAATGATGTTGTTGATTTCACCGCTTAAGCATTTAGCCGATATCAATCAACCATTGCAACGAGGATTAACGGCGGCTGATCTCATTTTTGGTTTGATGGATCAATCCGTTGAAGGGGAGGATGACGAAACCGGTGATGTTCCCCTCGATAATGCTTTGGGAAATATTCAATTTAATAACGTTGGTTTTTCTTACATCAATTTATCCGAGCAAGGTATGGGGGAGTCGCGTGAAGTTTTGCGTGACATCAATTTACAAATTAAACCTGGTGAAGTAATTGCATTTGTTGGACCTTCTGGTAGTGGTAAGACAACCTTAGTTAATTTACTACCGCGTTTCTATAACGCAAGCCAAGGCCAGATCTTGCTTGAAGGTCGGGATATTAAAGACTATAAGTTGGCTGATTTACGTCGTCAGATTGCGTTTGTCAGTCAGGATGTGGTGCTGTTTAATGACACCATTGCTGCCAACGTAGCTTATGGGGCTGTGAATTCATCCGCGATTGATCGTAGTCGAGTTATTGAGGCGCTAAATGCCGCGAACCTTACTGAAATGATTCGTGAATTGCCAAATGGCATTGATACGGAGATTGGTGATAACGGTAATCGATTGTCTGGTGGTCAGCGTCAACGAATGGCAATTGCTCGTGCAATTTATAAAAATTCGCCGATTTTAATTTTGGATGAGGCGACATCGGCATTGGATTCTGAGTCGGAGCGCCAAGTGCAAGAAGCATTGGATCAACTCATGCAGGGCAGAACGACGCTAGTGATTGCGCATCGCTTATCTACCATTGAACATGCGGACCGCATTGCGGTTTTAGATCATGGTCATATCGTTGAATTAGGATCTCATGATGAATTAATTAAGCAAGATGGCTTGTATGCTAGCTTGCACCGTTTGCAGTTTGCAAACAGCTAATTCATTAAATTAAAACGATGTCGTAATGTTCTTGTGAGAAGCTGGTTTCAGCTTGAAGAAGAATTGGTTTGCCAATAAAGTCACTTAACTCCGCTAAATATTGGCTTTGGTCTTCTAAAAACATATCGATGACATCGGGAGCTGCAATAATCCGAAACTCTTTAGGGTTAAATTGGCGATGCTCGCGAACGATTTCTCGCAAGATCTCATAGCAAATCGTTTGGGCAGTTTTAACTTGCCCTTTGCCATCACAAATGGCGCAAGGTTCGCATAACTGATGAGCTAATGATTCGCGCGTGCGTTTGCGCGTCATCTCAATGAGACCTAGTGCGGAGAATTCACTGACCGATGTTTTAGCGCGATCGCGTTGCAGGCCTCTGCGAAGTTCAGCAAGCACAGCGGCTTGATGTTCGGCATTGTGCATGTCAATAAAGTCGATAATGATGATGCCACCCAAGTTGCGAAGTCTTAATTGACGTGCAATAGCCCGAGCAGCTTCTAAATTTGTTTTGTAAATGGTGTCGTCAAAGGTACGAGCTCCAACAAAGCTTCCTGTATTCACATCGACTGTGGTCATGGATTCAGTTTGATCAATCATGAGATAGCCACCTGATTTCAGGTTTACTCGACGATTGAGGGCGTGGTTAATTTCTGCTTCGGTATCAAATAAATCAAACAGTGGTCGTTCACCACGATAAAGCTGGATTTTTTCAGCCAGGTTTGGCATGAAAGTCTGTGCGAATTCTTTTAGCAACTGAAAATTTTCAGCCGAATCAATTCGAATTTGTTGAGTTGAGTCCCCAGCGACGTCACGCAAAACACGCTGTGCCAAATTTAAGTCTTGGTGGAGTAATGAGGGGGCTGCTTTTTGAGTGGCAGCTAATTTAATACGCTCCCACGTGGTATTGAGGTAATTTAAATCAAGCGCTAAGTCGCTGTCATTAGCTTCTTCAGCGCTGGTACGCACAATAAAGCTACCTTTTTGATCTTTCGAAATAATATTTTTTAGACGATTTTTTAAGGCTTCACGATCGTCTTCATTGAGGATTTTTTGAGAAATACCAATTTGCCCATTTTTATCTTCGATGGGTAAGTACACCAAATTTCTACCGGCAATACTAATATGGGTAGTTAAACGAGCACCTTTGGTCCCTAATGGGTCTTTCAGGACTTGGACCATGAGGGTTTGTCCCTCAAAGATCGATTTTTCAATCGGCTTATCTTCAGCTTGCTGGATATCGGCAATATGCATAAAGGCAGATTTATCAAGACCAATATCGATAAAGGCAGATTGCATACCAGGCAGGACACGAGAAACTTTGCCTAAATAGACATTCCCAACAAAACCACGACTTTGTGAGCGTTCTACTTGAAATTCTTGCACCTCCCCCTGTGCAATGAGTGCCACACGAGTTTCTTGAGGGGTGAAATTAATCAGAATTTCTTCAGTCATGATGTAAAGAATACTGGATATCGAATCCTAGCAGTAAACCCGCCGTTTCGTGTAAAGGCAGCCCCATAATGCCACTGTAACTACCATTGATGGATTCAATCAAACTACCCCCGAGTCCTTGGATGCCATAAGCGCCTGCTTTTCCCATGGGTTCTCCAGTAGCAATATAGGCATTAATGAGATTTTCATCACAATTCGCAAATTGAACTTCTGAGCTTGATATTAGTAAACGATGCTTACCATTGAAGTAAATCGCAACTGCCGTATGGACTTGGTGATGTTGACCATTCAATAGGTTCAGAATTCGCTTAGCATCAGAGGCATCTGCAGGTTTTCCGAGAATACGTTCTTGACCATCAATTGTGATGGCGACAGTCGTATCTGCACATAAGATGGGCGCCGTAGGTCTAGATGTTTTAGAGAGTCTTACTTGAGCCGCAGCCAATTTTGCTAGTGTCACACGTTCAACATAGGCGAGAGCAGATTCACCTTCGATAAGCTCTTCAAGAGCCTCAGCATTTTCTGACGAATCTGGAAGAAGTAATTCAAAACGAACGCCGAGTTGCGTCAAAATTTCCTGACGACGTGGGCTTTGAGACGCAAGATACAAAAAAGGATGCATAAACTTGCTATACCCGATGGTAGGGGTGGCCTTGCAGGATAGTCCAGGCACGATAGAGTTGTTCAACGAGAAGAAGGCGTGCCATCGCATGAGGAAGAGTGAGGCTAGATAAACGCCAGATCGCTTGAGCTTCTTTTTTGATGCTGGGGTCTAATCCATCGGCGCCGCCAATGAGTAATGCAACATCTGAACCTAGCGATAGCCAAGCTTCTAGTTGTTTAGAGATTTGAACGGTGGTTTGATCAATCCCTCGCTCATCTAATGCAATGACGAGTGCATTTTTAGGTAAGGCCTCACGAATCTTTACAGCTTCTTTAGCAGGGTTGATGTCGGGCTTGAGTTCTTTGATTTCGATTGCGCATTCACGAGGCATGCGCTTAACGTAATCTTGGGTTGCAGTTTCAACCCATTGAGGCATTTTATGTCCGACAGCTATGACCCAAAGCTTCATTCATCCTCATCTTCTTCGGATGCGAAGCGTGCTGATTTTTTACCGCCATTCAATTTGACGCGCACAGGCTTATCTCCCCACATACCTTCGAGTTGATAATAAGCGCGCATAGCAGGTTGGAGGAGATGAACAACAATATCGCCACAGTCGACGAGTACCCATTCACCTGTATCTAAGCCTTCGACGGAAATAATTTCGCCGCCTTTTTCTTTCACAGATACGCTAACAGAAGAGGCGAGAGCACGTGTTTGGCGATTGCTTGTGCCGGTCGCAATAATGACGCGGTCAAATAAATCGCTTAATTTGGTTGTGTCGAAAACACGAATATCTTGCGCTTTTACATCTTCAAGCGCATCAATAATCGTACGTTGTAATTTACGGAGATCCATAGGTTTTTGTGTTGCCATAACGATATTGTCTTATAAACCGGGTTTGGAGGTATAAATTCCGAGCGAATGAATAATTTCTAGGACTCGGGGAGGGACCGATTTAAGTAATTCTTGATCGGATTGATTGGTTTGTAGTTGTGATCGAAGTTCAGTGGATGATAGTTCAACACAAAAATTCATATCAAAGTAAACCTTACCTGCTGCCGAATTGGCGAGTTCATTTGGATTGGTGCAAATAAATGGTTCAAGTTTCTTGAGGACATCTTGAGAACTTAAATTGTTTTTGAAAGTACCAACAGGGCGACTTGCTACAGCCAAGTGAACATACTTTGGTAAGTCTTCCCAGTGATGCCATGTTGGAAGATTTTGGTAGCTATC
>CAYFKO010000040.1:0-12177 GCA_964343765.1 uncultured Polynucleobacter sp.
TAAAGAGCGCAACCCCTGCGCGACCATTTCGAGCCATTTGATAACCGTCGATTGCAGTCACCACGGAGGAGGATTCCCCTGGGATGTTAATCAAAATCGCTGTGGTTGAACCGCCGTATTGTGCGCCGTAGTAAATACCAGCAAGCATGATCAACGCTGCAATTGGAGGTAATGCATAAGTAGCTGGCAATAACATCGCAATCGTGGCGATTGGGCCAAGACCGGGCAATACCCCAATGAGCGTTCCCAATACACAACCAATAAAGCAGTACATTAAGTTTTGTAGGGTAAAGGCCGTTTCAAAGCCAATAGATAAATTATTTAGTAGTTCCATTTAGTTCGTCTCTCGATCGTTATATATAGGAATTTTTTTTAGAAATTAGTTAGTCAAGAAGAAAGGCCATACTGGGAATTGAAGCTTCAATCCCCAAACGAATGCGACATACGCGATGACATTCAGGATCACCGCGCTGACCACAGTACCTTTCCAATGGAACTCATGGCTAGCCATAGCAGAGATGAAAATTAAAACGATTAATGAAATGATTAAGCCCATGTAAGGTAAGGTGATTGCAAACAGAACTACCGAACCTGTTACCCAAAGTACGGATTTCCAATCCCACTTAGCAAGCTTTTCTTCTTCAGCTTTTGGGCCCATGCCACCAAGGGCAACAATAAGTCCCATGCCAGCCAGCACAATACCTAGCCAGAATGGGAAGTATCCTGCACCCATCTTAGCGGGGGTGCCCATGCCGTAATTCGGGGCGATGTAGGCGAATAATAAGCCGACGACAATGAACATTAAGCCGGCATAAAAGTCTTTTTGATTGCGAATCTTCAAGAAAAGCTCCTTAACTATATTTTTTATGATTAGTACGGCATTTTAGAGCCAAGCAGGGTTGCTTGGCTTAAGGGTTTGCACTGAGACGCGATGTTAATCTAATTTGATATTTGCTGCTTTGATTGCCTTTTGCGTGGTGGCAATTTCACGATTGAGTAAATTCGTCATTTCTTTTGGTGGGAGGTAGCGCAATTCGACGCCTGCAGCTTCCGCTCGTTTTTTGGTCTCAGGTTTATCCATAGCTTCTTTCACCATGCGGGATAACTTTTGGATAGTCGCATCGGGCGTGCCGCTAGCAGCATAAAGTGCCACCCAGGACTCCAGTTCAAAGTTTGATAGACCTGCTTCGGCAATGGTTGGTACGTCGGGCATCATTGGGTGGCGCGTTTTGCTTGTAACCGCAAGGGCGCGTAATTTACCTGTTTGGACATGGCCCATTACAGACGGTGGGGTCGTAATAAATATTTGGACTTGACCGGTTAGAACATCCGCAATTGCCGCGCCTGAACCTTTATACGGAACATGCACCATATCGATGCCTAATTTTTGCTTAAGGATTTCTGTTCCGATGTGCGAAACAGATCCATTACCTTGTGAAGCGTAATTTAGTTTGCCTGGGTTTGCTTTGGCGTAGGCAATAAATTCCTTCAAATTATTCACTGGAAGTGATGGGTGAATAGCAATCACGTTGGTTGCAATTGTGACCAACGCAATCGGAGTTAGGTCCTTGATTGCCCACGGCAATTTGTCCATGAGAATAGGGTTGGCGACATGGTATCCAGAGTAAGAGGCTAAGAGGGTATAGCCATCCGGATTGCTTCTAGCAACGGATTGATAGGCAATGTTGCCACTACCACCAGGTTTATTTTCAATGACGACAGACTGATTTATCACGGTGGCAAGAGCGTCGCCAATAATACGAGCAGAGGTGTCAACGAGTCCTCCGGGAGGGTTCGGAACAAGAATGCTGATTGGTTTGGATGGGAAGTTCTGGGCAGATACAGAAAAGCTGCCAAAGATTGCCATGCTCAGTAATAGACGTTTGGCTTTCTGTTTAGAAAAAAACATCGTAATCTCCAAATAATTGTTGTTTTGTAAGCTGTATTTTCCTTCAAAAACCAATAAATTGAACTAGGTGAAACCCAGTCTTATAACCCATTAATTACGAAGGTTTTTATTGGATTTTGCAGTTTTGAAGTCTTTGCCTCTGAAATGCGATAATTTGGGTCATGAAAGTTACCGATATCCGCCAAAATTTCTTAAAGTTTTTTGAGTCCAAAGGACATCAAATTGTGTCATCAAGCCCCGTTGTTCCGGGAGATGATCCAACCCTGTTGTTTACGAATGCAGGGATGAATCAGTTTAAAGATGTCTTTTTAGGCTTTGATAAGCGCCCCTATACACGTGCAACGACTGCTCAAAAATGTATTCGAGCAGGGGGTAAGCACAACGATTTGGATAATGTGGGTTACACAGCAAGGCACCATACATTTTTTGAGATGTTGGGTAACTTTTCGTTTGGCGACTATTTCAAGCGTGATGCGATTACTTACGCATGGGAGTTGTTAACCACTGTATTTAAGTTACCAAAAGAAAAACTTTGGGTAACGGTGTATGCCGAAGATGACGAAGCTTACGATATTTGGACTAAAGAGGTTGGCGTCCCAGCAGAACGAGTAATTCGTATTGGCGATAACAAAGGCGCACGTTATGCATCCGATAACTTTTGGATGATGGGTGATACAGGCCCTTGTGGTCCTTGTACTGAAATCTTCTACGATCATGGAGAAGATATTCCAGGCGGCCCTCCAGGTAGTCCAGAAGAAGATGGCGATCGTTATATTGAAATCTGGAATAACGTGTTCATGCAATTCAATCGTGACGAAGCTGGCGTCATGCATCCATTACCAAAACCGAGTGTTGATACTGGTATGGGGCTTGAGCGTATTGCAGCGGTCTTGCAACACGTTCATTCCAATTATGAAATCGATCTCTTTGTTAATTTATTGGCTGAGGCGAAAAAATTAGTGGATGAGGCTGGCGCTAAAAATTGTGATGCTAATAGCCCCTCATTGAAAGTCATCGCTGATCATATTCGTGCTTGTACGTTTACGGTAGCGGATGGTGTGATTCCTGGTAATGCTGGGCGAGGTTATGTCTTACGCCGCATTACGCGTCGTGCTATTCGTCATGGCTACAAGCTTGGAGCGCGTGCGCCGTTTTTCCATAAGCTCGTCAATGCATTAGTTGCTGAAATGGGCGAGGCTTATCCAGAATTAAAAGTAAACCAAGCCAGAATCATTGATGTCTTAAAGCAAGAAGAAGAGCGCTTCTTTCAAACGATTGCAAACGGCATGGAAATTTTGGAGTCTGCTTTATCGCAATCGACAAACCGAGTGCTTGACGGCGAAACGGCATTCAAATTACATGACACCTTTGGTTTTCCGTTGGACTTAACCGCTGACGTCTGTCGTGAGCGTGATGTGACGGTCGATGAGGCGGGTTTTGATGCAGCAATGCAAAAACAACGTGAACAAGCGCGTGCTGCCGGTAAATTTAAGATGGCGCAAGGACTTGAATATCAAGGCGCACCAACCGAGTTTTTCGGTTACACCGAGTTAACGAAAGAAGGCGCCAAGGTCTTGGCCTTGTATGTGGATGGTTCGCAAGTTGATCAAGTTAAAGCGGGTGATGATGTTGTTGTCGTGCTAGATAGGACGCCGTTCTATGCAGAGTCCGGTGGTCAAGTAGGTGATCAAGGTGAACTACGCAGTCAATCTGTTCAATTTTTGGTTGAGGATACGATTAAGATTCAGGCGGACGTATTCGGTCATCATGGACAGGTCGCAGAAGGCGTATTAAAGGTTGGCGATTTAGTTTTGGCAAAAGTGGATGGGCTACTAAGATCTCGAACCGTTCGCAATCACAGTGCAACGCATTTAATGCACAAAGCCTTACGTGAAGTATTGGGTGCTCACGTACAACAAAAAGGGTCTTTGGTTGATCCAGATAAAACACGTTTTGACTTTACGCATACATCACCAATGACGGCGGATGAAATTGCTCAAGTTGAAGAAATCGTGAATGCTGAGATATTAAAGAATGCTCAAGCGTCCGCTAAAGTGATGTCACTCGATGATGCTCAAAAAACTGGCGCCATGATGTTGTTTGGCGAGAAGTATGGTGAAGAAGTCCGCGTTCTCGAGATTGGTTCATCAAAAGAGCTTTGTGGCGGAACTCACGTAGATCGTACCGGTGATATTGGTATTTTTAAAATCATTTCTGAGAGTGGTGTGGCTGCTGGTATTCGACGTGTTGAAGCGGTTACTGGTGATAATGCTTTACGTCTATTGCAAAAATTAGATGAAAAAGTAAACGCTGCTGCAGCGGCCTTAAAGACTCATCCGGAAGAACTGCAACAACGTCTATTGCAACTGCAAGATCATGCAAGAGCTTTAGAAAAAGAACTCGAACGATTAGGTTCGAAATTAGCAGCTAGCCAAGGGGAAGAGTTGCTATCTCAAGCTATTGAGGTTAAAGGCATTAAGGTATTGGCAACGCGTCTTGATGGTGCGGATGCTAAGGTCTTGCGTGAAACCTTGGATCAATTGAAGAATAAGTTAAAGACCGCAGCAATTGTGCTGGCTTCTGTACAAGATGGAAAAGTTCAGTTGGCTGCCGGGGTAACCGCTGATGCCGTTGCAAAGGTAAAGGCTGGAGAGCTGGTTAACTTTGTCGCACAACAAGTTGGCGGTAAAGGCGGTGGTAAGCCTGATATGGCGATGGCTGGAGGTACTAACCCTGCTGATTTACCAAAAGCATTAGAAAGTGTCCAAGCATGGGTAGCGGAGAAGCTATGATTCCGCAGGCGGTTGATAAAGAAGTTGATTGCATTGGGATGATTTGTCCGCTGCCTGTGTTGCGGACAAAGAAGGCCTTAGCAGAAATGCAAAGCGGTCAAATCTTGAAGGTCACTGCCACAGATCCAGGTTCAGAACATGATTTGCCAATGTTCGCAAAGCAGACTGGTAATGAATTAATTGCTACTGAAACTGACGACGAGTTGTTTGTTTTTTATCTTCGTCGTCGCTAATTAAGAAGTTAAAAATAAATCACAACTCAATCACAAGTGAAATGATTTACTTGCGTTCTTTCAAGAACTGCGCGAATTCGTCTTTCACTTCAGGGTGACGAAGTGCTAGTTCAACGGTAGCTTTTAAATAGCCAAGTTTGCTACCGCAGTCATATCGAACACCTTGATACTCATAAGCAAGCACTTGTTCATCTTGAAGCATTGCTTGAATCGCATCGGTTAATTGATATTCGCCACCGGCGCCAGGTTTGAGATTACGAATGTAGTTGAAGATGTGAGAAGACAATACATAGCGTCCCACAACGCCCATATTGGATGGTGCATTTTCAGGGGCGGGTTTTTCAACGATTCCTGAAAGTTTATAAATACCTTGTTCCCATTCTTTGCCAGCAATCACGCCGTAAGATCTGCTTTGTTCAGGCCGAATTTTTTCCACGCCAAGAATCGAGCAACGGTAGTGTTGGTATTGGTCAACCATTTGTTTCATGATAGGAGGGTTCCCATCAAGTAAGTCATCAGCCAAAATGATGGCAAATGGCTCATCACCGACTAATTTCTCTGCGCACAATACGGCGTGGCCTAAACCAAGGGCTTCAGGTTGGCGCACATAGACGCAATCCACGTGGCTCGGTTTGATGTTTCGAACCAGCTCTAATAGATCTTTCTTATTTTTGGCTTCCAGTTCAGCTTCGAGTTCGTATGCCTTGTCAAAGTGATCTTCAATGGCGCGTTTACTGCGACCAGTGACGAAAATCATTTCAGTAATGCCGGCAGCCATTGCCTCTTCAACAGCGTATTGAATCAATGGTTTATCGACCACCGTCAGCATTTCTTTTGGGCTGGCTTTTGTGGCTGGTAAAAATCGAGTCCCAAGACCCGCGACAGGAAAAACGGCTTTAGTAACTGGTTTATTCATGTCGCAAGGATACCTGAGTCTTATGACGATAAGCGTGATTTTTGATTTTGGAGTTTTTCGAGCAAACTCTCAAAGTCGGCCAAACGCGCTTTTTCTTGATTTACAACGGCTTCTGGCGCTCTTCCAACAAAGCTTTCATTAGTCAGTTTGGCGCGGCATTTGGTGATTTCATTGCTAATTCGATCAATTTCTTTACCTAAGCGCGCTTTTTCTGCTTCTACATCAATTTCAACTTTTAAGAGTAGGCGTGTATCCCCAACGATTGCGACCGGGGCGCTGCCACCATCTTTATCGATAATTGAGCCATCGGCATCGATTTGAACCTCAGAAAGTTTGGCGAGCGCTTGCAAATAAGGTGCAGCCGATTTTAAGAAATCGCTATTGCCTTGAATGATGAGCGGAATTCGTTGCGCTGGTGAAATTTGCATTTCGCCACGTAAATTACGACACGCATCAACGAGGCCTTTTACATTTGCAACCCACGCTTCACTCGTTTCATCGAGTTTGCTCATTTGAGCTTCAGGGTAGGCTTGAAGTGCGATCGTTTGACCAGGTTGTTCGCTCACATTTTTACCGGACTTAGGTGCCACGGTTTGCCATAACTCTTCCGTAATAAATGGAATTAATGGGTGCGCTAAACGAAGGATGGTTTCTAGAACGCGAAGTAATGTTCGGCGAGTAGCGCGTTGACTTGCGGGTGAGCCATTTTGCAATTGAACTTTGGCGAGCTCTAAATACCAATCGCAATATTCATCCCAAACAAATTGATAAATTGAAGTGGCGATATTGTCAAAGCGGTAATCGGCAAATCCACGAGCTACATCTGCTTCAACGCGTTGGAGTAATGAAACAATCCAGCGATCTGCTGCTGAAAAATCTAAATAGCCATCTGGTCCGCAATCGCCACTGCACTGCGCAATCCCATTAGATTCATCATCGCCAGCGCAATTCATCAGCACAAAGCGGGTTGCATTCCAGAGTTTGTTGCAGAAATTGCGATACCCTTCGCAACGTTTTTGATCGAAATTAATGTTTCGACCTAATGTAGCCATTGAAGCAAATGTAAAGCGCAGAGCATCTGTTCCGAATGCTGGAATACCATCGGGAAACTCTTTTTTGGTTTTCTTAGCAATCGATTCAGCTTGTTTAGGATTCATGAGGCCTTGCGTACGTTTTTCAAGCAAGGTTTCGAGAGCGATTCCATCGATGAGGTCAATTGGGTCCAAGGTGTTGCCCTTGGATTTACTCATCTTTTGACCTTCAGCATCGCGAACGAGGCCATGAACATACACTTTCTTAAATGGCACTTGACCAGTGAAGTGGCAGGTCATCATGACCATGCGAGCTACCCAGAAGAAAATAATGTCAAAGCCTGTGACTAAAACACTCGAAGGTAAGAAGTGTTCGAGTTCAGGAGTTTTTTCTGGCCACCCCAATGAAGAGAATGGAACTAGCGCTGAGCTAAACCAAGTATCGAGAACATCTTCGTCACGTTTGAGTGGGCCTTCATAGCCGTTTTTTAATGCTTTTGCACGAGCTTCGTCTTCATTGCGAGCGACGATGATTTGACCATCATCTTGATACCATGCCGGAATTTGATGGCCCCACCAGAGTTGACGAGAAATACACCAATCCTGAATGCCTTCTAGCCATTGAGTGTAAGTGCTTGTCCAATTTTCTGGCACGAGGGTGATATCACCCTCTTTAACGGCAGCGAGTGCTGCGCCAGCAATGGATTGGCCTGGTCGATATTGATTGTGTGCGGATGGTTTTGACATTGCCACAAACCATTGGTCGGTGAGCATTGGCTCAATGACGGTTTGTGTGCGATCGCCACGTGGGACCATGAGGGTGTGATCTTGAACTTTTTCGAGTAACCCAAGTGTCTCGAGATCGGCAACTATTTTTTTGCGCGCCTCAAAGCGATCCAGGCCTTGGTAGATTTTTGGAGCTTGATCATTAATCTTTGCATCCAAGGTCAAGATGTTGATGAGTGGAAGTTGGTGGCGTTGGCCAACCGCGTAGTCATTAAAGTCATGGGCAGGCGTTACTTTTACAACACCTGTACCAAATTCTTTATCGACGTAGTCATCGGCAATGATCGGAATTGTTCGATCGCATAGGGGAAGTGTTACCTCTTTACCGATTAAATGTTTGTAACGTTCATCTTCTGGGTGAACCATGATTGCAACGTCACCTAGCATGGTTTCAGGGCGAGTCGTGGCAACAATCAATTGGCCGCTACCATCAGCTAATGGGTAGCGGATATGCCATAAGAACCCTTTTTCCTCTTCGCTAACGACTTCTAAATCAGAGACGGCAGTTCCTAATACAGGATCCCAGTTCACCAGGCGTTTGCCACGATAAATCAGTCCTTGTTCATGAAGGCTAACGAAAACCTCTACAACCGCTTTAGATAACTTCGGATCCATCGTGAAATATTCACGGCTCCAATCAATTGAGGCCCCTAAGCGACGAATTTGACGGGTAATGGTTGATCCGGACTGCTCTTTCCATTCCCAAACCTTTTCGAGGAACTTTTCACGCCCTAAATCGTGTCTAGAGACCTTTTGAGCATCTAATTGACGTTCAACCACGATTTGTGTCGCAATACCCGCATGGTCAGTGCCAGGGACCCACAGGGTGTTTTTGCCCTGCATGCGGGCATGGCGGGTTAAGCCGTCCATGATGGTTTGATTAAAGGCGTGGCCCATGTGGAGGGTACCAGTCACATTGGGCGGAGGAAGCTGAATACAGAAATTCTCCTTGCCAGCTTCGGTTTTGCCGTGACCAATACCTTTGGCTTCCCAGGCTTGGCTCCAGAGGCTTTCTACGCTCGCTGGCTCAAATGATTTGGCGAGTTCGGGTGTATTGCCATCCATTTTGGATGGGTTTTGAGTAGGGGGGGTGTTATTTGCAGATGTCGACATATGTTGCAAATTATAATTTGCTAATTTGGCGACGACATTGTGACTGATTTACTAGACAACTTAAACCCTGAACAACTCGAGGCGGTAACCCTTCCGGTGCTTGGGGATGGCGGTCGAGCTCAGTCAGCCCTCATTCTGGCTGGGGCGGGTAGTGGCAAGACCCGAGTCCTGACCACGCGTATTGCCTGGCTCATTCAAACTGGTCAAATTTCCCCAATTGGCATTTTGGCGGTCACATTCACCAATAAAGCAGCTAAAGAGATGCTTACAAGGCTTTCAGCCATGTTACCCATTAATACTCGAGGTATGTGGGTTGGGACCTTTCACGGCCTCTGTAATCGCCTATTGAGAGCTCATTTTAAAGACGCCGGATTACCTTCCACGTTCCAAATTTTGGATACACAAGACCAGCTTTCAGCCATTAAGCGCCTCCTTAAAGCCTTGAAGGTGGATGATGAAAAATATCCGCCGAAGCAATTGCAATATTTCATTGCTGGTGCCAAAGAGAAGGGTCAACGTCCGCGAGACATGACTCCAACCGATGATTTTCAGCAAATGCTTATTAAGTTATATCAAGCGTATGAAGAGCAGTGTCAGCGTGAAGGAGTAGTTGATTTTTCAGAGCTGTTACTTCGTAGTTATGAGTTACTTAAGCATAATGAGCCGATAAGAGCTCATTACCAAGAACGTTTTCGACATATTTTGGTTGATGAGTTTCAAGACACCAATGCCTTGCAGTATGCATGGTTAAAGCTCTTGTCGGGTCATGGCGGACATAATCCATCTTCAGTGTTTGCAGTCGGTGATGACGATCAGAGTATTTATGCTTTCCGTGGTGCGGATGTGGCTAACATGCGTTCATTTGAAAAGCAATTCAAGCCCGTCACAGTGAAGTTGGAACAAAACTATCGTTCCCACGGCAACATCTTGGATTCAGCGAACCAACTAATTTCAAATAACACGGAACGCTTAGGTAAAAATTTAAGAACGGATGCTGGGCATGGCGAGCCGGTTCGAGTTTATGAAGCAGCAAGCGACGGAATGGAAGCCGCTTGGTTGGTAGATGAAATCAAGAGCATCATTAACCAAGGTCATGCGCGCAGCGAGATTGCCATTTTGTACCGCAGTAATGCTCAGTCACGAATTATTGAGCACGGCTTATTTTCCGCGGGCATACCTTATCGAGTTTATGGTGGCTTACGATTCTTCGAGCGTGCTGAAATTAAACATGCCTTGGCATATTTAAGACTTTTAGAAAACCCGAATGACGATACTTCGTTTGCGCGAGTGGTTAATTTCCCCGCACGTGGTATTGGCGCCAAGTCTCTTGAAGCGGTTCAAGATGTCGCGCGTGCGAACCAGTGTTCCTTGTATGCGGCTGCAGGATTTGTTGAAGGTAAAGCTGGCTCGAGTTTATCGGGCTTTGTGCGATTAATCGATCATATGCGAGAAGCAACTCGTCGAAACACATTGCCTGAGGTGGTTGATTTTGTTATTCAGCACAGTGGTTTGATTCAGCATTATTTAGCTGAGCGTGAAGGGCAGGATCGAATCGAAAACTTACAAGAGTTAGTTAATGCGGCTGCCGCCTTCGTCTCGGAGGAAGGGATTAGTCAAGAGGCGACTGCACTTACTGCAATGGAGCAAAATTCAGCGGTGCCAGTCGATCCATTATTCGCGTCTGAAGATGAGCCTGTGGTTTTGGAGATGTCCCCTTTAGCGGCGTTCTTAGCGCATGCATCTTTGGAGGCGGGCGATAACCAAGCTCAAGCTGGTCAAGATGCTGTTCAGTTGATGACGGTGCATTCCTCAAAAGGCCTAGAGTTCACAGCAGTTTTTATTACCGGTCTTGAAGAAGGTTTATTCCCTCATGAAAACAGTGCGAATGAACCTAAAGGTTTAGAAGAGGAGCGGCGGTTGATGTACGTTGCTATTACGCGCGCTAGAGATCGACTCTATCTCTCGCATACGCAATCACGCATGCTGCATGGTCAAGTTCGTTACAACTTGCCATCACGTTTTTTAGATGAGCTACCAAAAGAATGTCTTAAGTGGTTAACACCAAAAACGAAAGATGCGCGTTGGGGTGGCGTTACTCGTCAAGTAAGTCCAAGTTGGGGGCGTGCTGGCTTAGGGGATGATTTGCCGACGCGTCGTGTGACGACATCGTCAAGTGCCATTACGGTTTCGAGTAAGAAGCCTGCTGGCGATCATGGTTTCTATGCTGGGCAAGCAGTGTTTCATGCAAAGTTTGGCGAAGGGCGTATTGTGGCTCTGGAAGGTGTAGGAGCTGATGCTAAAGCACAAGTTAATTTCAGTCGTCACGGTGTGAAATGGCTGCAACTAGCCATCGCTAAATTAACCTCAATTAACTAGCCATTTATTCGCTTAAGCAACCCTTCCAGGTAGCAAAAAAAGAGCAGTAAAGCACAGTGACCGCGGCCATCGAGAATGGTGTGATGATGAAGGATGCGTATTGGCTAAGCCCAATGCCATCCATGAGTGCTTCTAAAAATAATGGGGTGGCAATCAGTATGACGCCCCACACAATGGCGTACACCAAGAACGCACCACGATTCTGCCAGCAGGTCATCCAACTGCTAAACATCGCTTTAGAAATTGGCATTCCTTGCCAAGCTACTAGCACCGGCGCAAACCACATGATCATCGCAACTGGGCAGTAGAGTAGCGCTCCAACAACTAACGCTAGATAGAGTTCTCTGACCATCGCTGCGCTTGAAATTTGTTGATCAGAAACTAAGGGGATAAGTTTTTCAAAATCAACGAACTGAGAAGCAATTAGACTTAGTAGGAAAACAATCACGGCATAGACAAGACCTAGTTTCAGAATATTGCTTCGAACTGTGGGTCCAAGTGAGCGTAAAGCAATCAAGTAGATGCTAGGAACAACGCGTTCTTTGCGGATGACTTGTTGGCATGCGCTCATGAAGCCGACCGAGAAAGCAGGCGTTAACACCATCATAGTGATGATGCCGAGGAGTGGAATGAACATCGAGAGTTGCACAACAAAAACGTAGAGGAAAACCAACATTAAAAATGTAAAAGGATTTTGTTTAAACAGCCAAAATCCCTGACGAAGCCAGGTATAGCCTTCACTTGGTTTAACGTGTTTAATTAGCATGATGGTGATTCGCGACGTAAACGTAAAATGCGTTCAAAGTGAGTTGGATCATGAGGTGTTAGGAGTTGTGCATCTCTAGGGAGATAAAAATCCCAAAGACGAGAAACCCAGAATCGAAGGGCGGCAGCGCGAAGCATGAGCTGCCAAGAGGATTGCTCTGCATCGCTCAAAGGACGCACGCTTTGATAAGCTAGAAGCATTGCTTGTGTTCGAGCGTTATCTAATTTTCCGGTTGGGATATCAATACACCAGTCA
>CAYFKO010000041.1:0-11845 GCA_964343765.1 uncultured Polynucleobacter sp.
CACGCTGCAACTGCTTCCCAAAAGACGGTGGATGGTCCTTCTAAGAAGGATTGGCGGGGTGGTCGTGGTATTTTGGAAAATATCATTCCATCTTCAACAGGCGCTGCTAAGGCGGTTGGCAAGGTGATTCCTGAATTGAATAAAAAGCTGACCGGTATGGCTTTCCGTATTCCAACTTCTGATGTTTCTGTGGTGGATTTAACTTGCGAACTCATCAAAGAAGCGAGTTACGAACAAGTGATTGCCGCAATGAAGGCGGCTTCAGAATCAGGTCCATTAAAGGGTGTATTGGGTTTCACTAATGAAAAAGTGGTCTCCACAGATTTTCGTGGTTCTCCGTATGCCGCTATTTTTGATTCAGAAGCAGGCATTGCCCTAGATCCGACTTTTGTCAAAGTTGTTGCTTGGTATGACAATGAGTATGGCTATACCTGCAATATGTTGCGTCTTGCTGAACATATCGCCTAAGGAACCGTTATGGCTATCATCAAAATGACCGACCTCGACTTAAAAGGTAAGCGCGTATTGATTCGTGCTGACCTTAACGTGCCAGTTAAAGATGGCAAAGTAACTTCTGATGCCCGTATTACAGCTTCAATGCCAACGATTGAATTTGCATTAAAAGCTGGTGCGAAAGTGATGGTGACTTCACATCTTGGCCGTCCTGAAGAGGGTGTCTACTCTGAAGAAAACTCACTTAAGCCAGTGGCTGATGTATTGGCTACCAAGCTCGGTCATTCAGTACACTTGGTTAAGAATTGGGTGAATGGCGGTTTTGATGTTGCTGACGGTGAGTTGGTTTTATTAGAAAACTGCCGCTTCAATAAAGGCGAGAAAAAGAATGTTGATGAAACAGCACAAGCCTACGCCAAGCTTTGTGATGTATTTGTAATGGATGCTTTTGGTACGGCGCATCGTGCCGAGGCTTCTACTTATGGGGTAGCCAAATTTGCTCCTCAAGCTTCAGCAGGCATTCTGCTAGTGCAGGAGTTAGAGGCCTTAACCAAAGCTTTAGATAAGCCAGCGCGTCCTATGGTAGCGATTGTTGGGGGCTCTAAAGTTTCAACTAAACTAACAGTGCTTGAAAGTCTCTCGGAAAAAGTTGATCAGTTAGTGGTTGGTGGCGGTATTGCGAATACTTTCTTAAAAGCGACAGGTCTAGAAATTGGCTATTCATTATGTGAAGACGATTTATTGCCAACCGCAAGGGTTTTAATGAAAAAAATGTCAGCACGTGGTGCCGCTGTGCCAATTGCTGTAGATTTGGTGACAGGTAAAAATTTTGACGCCAACGAACCTGCTGTGATTAAGGATGCCAAGGCAATCCAGCCGGACGATATGATTTTTGATATTGGTCCAAAATCAGCAGAGCAGTTAGCCGAAATTATTATGAACGCAGGCACGGTGGTATGGAATGGTCCATTGGGCGTATTTGAATTTGACCAATTCGGAGAAGGCACCAAAGCGATTGCTATGGCGATTGCTAAAACTAAAGCTTTCACATTAGCTGGTGGTGGCGACACTATTGCAGCTATTCAGAAATATGGCATTTATGACAATGTTTCTTATATTTCTACAGCAGGTGGTGCGTTTTTGGAGTTCCTCGAGGGCAAAAAACTACCTGCAGTTGAAATCCTAGAGCAGCGCGGTCAGTAAATTCAGGTAATAAAAAAGGGAGTGAAAGCTTCTTATTGTATGGGGACCAATTTTGGTCAATTCCTCCAGTTTCTTTTTTTATTTAGTGCCCTTCAGGTATAATTTGTGCTGTTAATTTGCCGGCGCTAACTATCCTTAATGCCGGTGAGTTTTTTTATGGATTAAGGAATTCTATTGTCTAGTATCTTAACGCAATCAAGCATCAAAAGTCTGCCGCTTATTCATAAGGGCAAGGTACGTGATATATACGATATTGATTCTAATAAAATGCTTTTGATCGCGACGGACAGGCTTTCTGCGTTTGATGTTATTTTGCCTACGCCAATTCAAGACAAAGGCGCAATCTTGACTGAGATTGCGAATTTTTGGTTTCAAAGACTGGCGCATATAGTACCCAATCATCTTACTGGGATCAATCCAGATGGTCTTGTTTCTGATCCTGCTGAAAAAGCTCAATTAGGTAAAAGAGCTTTAGTGGTGAAAAAATTAAAGCCACTCCCTATTGAGGCGATTGTAAGGGGTTATTTGGTCGGTAGTGGTTGGAAAGAGTACAAAGCAAATGGCACGGTTTGTGGTATTTCCTTGCCTGCGGGTTTGCAAGAGGCCTCGAAATTGCCTCAGGCCATCTTCACACCTTCCAGTAAAGCCGAGGTAGGTGATCATGATGAAAACATTACTTTGAAAGACTGTGCCAGACTGTTGGGTAAAGAACTTGCAGACAAGGTAGCAAAGGTCAGTTTGAGTTTGTATGAAGAGGCCGCGGAGTATGCGCTAACCAAAGGAATTATAATTGCCGATACTAAATTTGAGTTTGGATTGGATAGAGAAGGCCAGCTTTATTTGATTGATGAAGTGTTGACACCCGACTCTTCTCGTTTTTGGCCATTAGACCAATATCAAGTAGGTAAAAACCCACCAAGCTTTGATAAGCAATATGTGCGCGATTGGCTTGAGAATTCAGGGTGGAACAAGATCCCCCCCGCCCCTGTTTTGCCTTCGGATATTGCGAAAAAAACCAGTGAGAAATATCTCGAAGCCTATTACCAATTAACAGGTAAAAAATTTAGGGCTGACTAATGAGTGACATTCAGCAGTTAATCGCTGGTTTTCGCCAATTTCATAAGGATTATTTTCTTGGTGATCAGGCTCTTTTTACATCGCTAAGTCAAGGTCAGAAGCCCAGTACTCTGGTAATAGCCTGTTCTGATTCTCGTGTTGATCCTGCGATTGTGATGAATGCTAAACCTGGCGATTTATTTGTGGTGCGAAATGTAGCTAATCTTGTGCCACCTTATGAAAAGGGTGGTGGTTATCACGGGGTCAGTGCCGCACTAGAATTCGCTGTTTGTGGGCTAAATGTTGAAAATATTATAGTTATGGGGCATCGTCAGTGCGGTGGTATCAAGGCGCTCGCTGAAGGGATGCCAGATGGAATTGATGGGGAATTCATTCAGCCTTGGGTGAGCATTGCTAAACCAGCGTTGAATCGTGTTGAAAAGCAAATAAACAAGCATGATAGAGCATCTTTCTTGTGTGGTTGCGAGCAGGAGGCAATTAAAGTTTCACTGGAGAATTTGGAATCATTCCCGTTTATTAATTCACGTGTCCAGATGGGTGGATTGACTTTACATGGTTGGTATTTCGATATTGAGGATGGAGTAATGTCTGTGTTTGATAGACATTCCAAGCAATTCAAACAAGTTGATTAATTTAATTTTAGAAGGTAATTATCGTGGCTTTAATGAATGTGCCTAGCGGCAAAGATGTTCCGAATGATTTCAATGTTGTTGTCGAAATTCCCATGCAGGGCGACCCCGTTAAGTATGAGGTTGACAAAGAAAGTGGTGCGATTTTTGTTGACCGTTTTATGGGGACGTCCATGCAATACCCTTGTAATTATGGGTATATTCCACACACTTTGTCCGAAGATGGTGATCCTGTTGATGTATTAGTAATTACCCCGGTCCCATTGATCCCAGGAGTGGTCGTAAGATGCCGTCCTCTGGGAGTATTGATGATGACAGATGAGGCAGGACCAGATGCCAAAGTTCTCGCTGTCCCCATAGATAAAGTTTGTGGGCTTTACAAGCACTTACAAAAATACAATGATGTCTCCGAATGGCGCCTAAATATTATTGCGCACTTCTTTGAACACTATAAGGATTTGGATAAAGGTAAATGGGTAAAGATTGACGGCTGGAAGGATATCGAACAGGCCAAACAAGAAATTTTGAATGGAGTGAAACGATATCAAGAGGTTGATAATAAGCCTCAGTTCTAATTGCTTTAGTATGCAAAATCCCGCATAAGGCGGGATTTTGCATTTTTGGACCACAGACAAGTGCCTAAAAAAGCCTTTTCACAAGAGATGGTTTTGGTTTAATCTTGGAACACTACCCATTGATTTAAGTAATTAGTTGTATATCTCGTAAAGGGTATAAGGTAATACGCAATAATTCTCAAAATTTTTTAGGAGAGTATGAATGTCACAGAGTCTTTTGTTTGCTCTTGGCTGTGCAGTTTTAGCCTTGCTCTATGGAGCGTTAACTATTAAATGGGTTTTATCGCAGGCCAGTGGTAATGAGCGCATGAGGGAAATCGCGGCCGCTATTCAACAGGGCGCATCGGCCTATCTCAATCGTCAATATCGTAGCATTGCTCTCGTTGGCTTGGTGTTGTTCGTAGCAATTTGGTTCGGGCTTAATCAATTAACTGCAATTGGCTTTTTGATTGGCGCGTTATTATCAGGAGTTGCTGGTTATATAGGTATGAATATTTCGGTTCGTTCTAATTTGCGTACCGCACAAGCCGCACACAACGGCATTAATGCTGCCTTACAGGTTGCTTTCAGAGGGGGTGCAATTACTGGACTTCTAGTTGTTGGTTTGGGTCTTTTGGGGGTGGCTGGTTTTTATGCCTATTTAACAAACCAGACCACACCTGGCAATACAGTTGATATCTCTTCACTTGTAGGTTTTGCTTTTGGAAGTTCGCTAATTTCTATTTTTGCCCGTCTTGGTGGTGGTATCTTTACCAAAGGTGCAGATGTCGGTGCCGACCTGGTGGGTAAGGTTGAAGCTGGCATCCCGGAGGATGATCCACGCAACCCAGCAGTGATTGCCGACAATGTAGGCGATAACGTGGGTGACTGTGCAGGAATGGCTGCTGACCTTTTTGAGACCTATGCAGTCACCATCATTGCCACTATGGTGCTAGGGGGATTACTGATTCCTAACAACGAAAACGCTTTGCTATATCCGTTGATGTTGGGTGCGGTCTCGATTGTTGCATCAATCATTAGTACTTTCTTCGTAAAAGCCAAAGATGGCGGCCGTATTATGAATGCGCTATATCGTGGTTTGATTGTGGCGGGATTACTTTCAGCGATTGCCTTTTACTATGTGACACAGCACATGATGTCGGGCCTCACTATTGATGGTGTAGAAGTATCTGCCATGAATATCTTCTATGCGGCCTTGGTTGGTTTAGGTGTAACAGCCGCAATGGTTGTTATTACTGAGTATTACACTGCGACAGAATATAAACCTGTCAGGCACATAGCTCAGTCTTGTACCACGGGTCATGCTACCAACATGATTGCTGGCCTTGGTGTTTCGATGAAATCGACTGCTGCACCGGTATTGGTGATCTGTTTTGGTATCTGGAGTGCTTTTGGTCTGGCGGGCTTGTATGGTATCGCTGTAGCGGCAACTTCTATGTTGTCCATGGCAGGTATTATTGTCGCTCTAGATGCTTATGGCCCTATTACTGATAATGCAGGCGGTATCGCTGAGATGGCACAACTGCCAGCAAAAATCCGCAATATTACTGACCCTTTAGATGCCGTGGGCAATACTACAAAAGCGGTAACAAAAGGCTACGCAATTGGTTCGGCAGGGTTGGCTGCGATTGTCTTATTCGCTGACTTCACCCATAACCTTGGTCACTATAATATTGTTGCTGATTTTAGTTTATCCAACTACAAAGTAATAGTTGGTCTATTCATAGGAGGTATGATTCCTTACCTCTTCGGAGCTATGGCGATGGAAGCCGTTGGCCGTGCAGCTTCAGCTGTCGTAATTGAGGTGCGTCGTCAGTTCAAGGAAATAAAGGGCATCATGACTGGTAAAGCCAGACCAGATTATTCTCGCGCTGTAGACATGCTTACTGTAGCTGCTATTAAAGAGATGATTATTCCTTCTCTATTGCCTGTAGCTGTGCCAGTTTTAGTAGGTAAATTCCTTGGGGCAGAAGCGCTGGGTGGTTTACTGATTGGTACGATTGTTACAGGGTTGTTTGTGGCTATTTCCATGACCACAGGCGGTGGGGCTTGGGATAATGCTAAGAAGTATATCGAAGATGGTAATTTTGGAGGCAAGGGGTCCGAAGCTCACAAAGCTGCAGTAACTGGGGACACGGTAGGTGATCCATATAAGGACACCGCTGGACCAGCCGTAAATCCCTTAATCAAAATTATTAATATCGTAGCCTTGTTGATAATTCCGATGATTTAAGCTTTGTAAAACAAAAAAGCCATTTCGATTTGAAATGGCTTTTTTGTTGAAGAATTAACGTGATGATCTTTTGGAAAGTCTTTTTAACGCATTTCCTAAAGCTGTACCCTCCAGCTTATTAGCTAAAGATTTTAGCTCCTCGGCGGCAGACGTACTCAGTGTTCTAGGGGATTTATCTATTTTTTCTGGCTTAGCTTGCACCTGCACTTGTACGCGAATCGAAGTGATTTCAACGCCTTTCTTTTTTAGTTTGGTTAGCAAGCTAGGTAGCAGTAACTTAATCTTGGCTGCAATCGCACCATTTTCAACATAAACAGTGAGTCGCTTGTGCTCAATATTTCCAGCCTGCGAGACTGACTTAAAACCTTCGGGGACGATTTCGCTCCAGATCTTCTGTGTCATGGTCAATGTTTTTGCTTTGTCTGTTAAGGCAGCAAAATTGGCGTTGTTTCTAAAAATGGCGTGAAGGATTTGCATATGCGACGATTTTACAACTTAAAACGAATGCCGAGCTAGCGTTTGATTATGGTAAAATCGGGCGGATTTGTTTGTGGCCTAATGGGCTGTTTTGAATAAGAGCGATGATTCGCTGAGATTAATCTGAATGAGGTTCCGCGATTGCGGAAATTGGTGTTGCTTTATGTTATCCAAGCTTTTCAAAAAAATATTTGGCAGTCGTAATGAACGACTTGTGAAGCAGTATTTTCAACGTGTGGCTGTTATCAATGGTCTCGAAGAAGGAATGAAGGCTTTGAGCGATGAACAATTGCGTGCAAAAACAGATGAATTCAAGCACCGTCATCAAGAAGGTGAGTCTCTAGATAATTTATTGCCAGAAGCTTTTGCGGTAGTGCGTGAGGGCAGTCGTCGTATCTTGCAAATGCGTCACTTTGATGTGCAATTAATTGGTGGCATGGTGCTACATTCAGGCAAAATTTCCGAAATGCGCACAGGTGAAGGTAAAACCCTTGTTGCGACATTGCCAGCTTACCTAAATGCATTGACTGGTAAAGGTGTTCACGTGATTACGGTGAATGACTATTTGGCAAAGCGTGACGCTGAGTGGATGTCAAAACTATACAACTTCTTGGGTCTAACAGTCGGAATCAATCTCTCTCAAATGCCGCATGATGACAAGCAAAAAGCTTATGCGGCAGACATTACATACGGCACTAATAACGAATTTGGCTTTGATTACTTGCGTGACAACATGGTGTATACCTCAGAAGAGCGTGTGCAACGTGGTTTGAATTATGCTTTGATTGATGAGGTGGACTCCATCTTGATTGATGAGGCGCGTACACCATTGATCATTTCCGGTCAGGCAGATGACAGTATTGATTTGTATACACAGATGAACGGCATCGCAGCAAAGTTAGTGCGTCAAACCGAAGAAGAAGGTGAAGGCGACTTCTGGGTCGATGAAAAAGCCCAGCAAGTTATTTTGTCTGAGCAAGGTCACGAACACGCTGAAGAGCTGTTGGCCAACTCAGGTTTATTGGCTGAAGGTGCAAGTTTGTATGACGCAGGCAGTATCAGCTTAGTACATCATTTATACGCAGCCTTACGCGCGCAGTCTTTATTCTACAAAGATCAACATTACGTAGTGCGTGATGGTGAAATCGTGATTGTCGACGAATTTACAGGCCGTATGATGACGGGCCGTCGTTGGTCAGATGGTTTGCATCAAGCTGTTGAAGCCAAAGAAGGTGTGGCGATTCAGAAAGAAAATCAAACGCTCGCTTCGATTACATTCCAAAATTACTTCCGTATGTATGCCAAATTGTCTGGCATGACGGGTACAGCAGATACCGAAGCTTATGAATTTAATCAAATTTACGGCTTAGAAACGGTTGTGATTCCGCCACACCGAACCATGCAACGTAACGATCATATGGATAAGATATATCGTACCGCAAACGAAAAATACAATGCGGTTATCGATGACATTAAAGATTGCCAAACGCGCAATCAGCCAGTGTTGGTGGGTACAACTTCAATTGAAAACTCCGAGTTGATTTCTAATTTGTTGACCAAGGCAAAGTTAGAACATCAAGTATTGAACGCTAAACAACATGAGCGTGAAGCGCACATCATCGAGCAAGCTGGCCGTCCAGGGATGATTACCATCGCTACCAATATGGCAGGTCGTGGTACCGACATTGTGTTGGGCGGTAATCCAGAACCTGAAATTGCCGAAATTGAAGCTAATGAAGCTTTAAGTGAGGCTGAAAAGACCAAGAAGATTGCAGCAATGAAAGCAGAATGGCAAAAACGCCACGACGCAGTGTTGGCTGCAGGTGGCTTGCATATCATTGGCACTGAGCGTCATGAATCACGCCGTGTGGATAACCAATTGCGTGGTCGCGCAGGTCGTCAGGGTGACGTTGGTTCAAGCCGTTTTTATCTTTCTCTTGAAGATGCACTCTTGCGTATTTTTGCTTCAGACCGTGTGGCTGCCATTATGGAACGCCTTAAAATGCCTGAAGGTGAGGCGATTGAGCATCCATGGGTAACGCGTGCGATTGAGAATGCACAACGTAAGGTAGAAGGCCGCAATTTTGATATTCGTAAGCAATTGCTTGAGTATGATGATGTGGCGAATGACCAACGAAAAGTCATTTACGAGCAACGTAATGAACTATTGGAAGCCACCGATGTGGGCGAAACCATTACAGTGATGCGTCAAGACGTGATTGATGAAACGATTGCAATGCATATTCCAGAAGGTAGTGTAGAAGAACAATGGGATGTGCTTGGCTTGGAAAAAGCTTTGCAAGGCGAATTGAATTTGAATTTGCCTTTGCAAAGAATGTTGGAAAGCAACCCGGACTTGCATGAAGAAACCATTCGGGAATCTGTGCAGACAGCTGCCCAAGAGGCCTACTCAGCTAAAGAGCAAATGGCAGGTGCTGAAACGATGCGTCAATTTGAGCGTGCTGTGATGTTGCAAAGCTTGGATAACCATTGGCGCGAACACTTGGCATCGCTTGATCACTTGCGTCAGGGGATTCATTTGCGTTCTTATGCACAGAAAAACCCTAAACAAGAATACAAGCGTGAAGCTTTTGAGTTGTTTGCTAACTTGCTAGACACGGTGAAACGTGAGGTCACGCAAGTGACCATGCAAGTTCAGGTAAAGAGCCGTGAGGACGTAGATGCTGTTGAGCCAACAGGCGTTGAAAACGTGCAATATCAACACACGGATTATGACAAAGCCTTAGGTCAAGCTCCGCAAGGTGAAGATGGCTTTGATGCGCAAGGCATCAAAGTAGGCCGTAACGATCCTTGTCCATGTGGCTCAGGTCAGAAATATAAGGCCTGTCACGGAAAATTAAGTTAGGCTTATTTGGGTTAGGAGCTATTGATGTCGAATATTGAAGAGATCCAATCACCTTGTGTCGGAGTTTGCACCTTGAATGATGCAACAGGTTTCTGCCAAGGTTGTTATCGCACGATTGAAGAAATTCGCGAATGGTGGAATATGTCCGACGAAGCGCGTGAAAAAACCATGAGTGAGCTAGATCAGCGCATGGCGGATAACATGAGCTTCGATTAGTAATCGCGGCACCCTAAAAAAGCGGCTTATGGCCGCTTTTTTTATACCTGTGTCACGGCATTGTCTTATGCAATGCCAACTGAATCAGTTAAAATCTAGACAATTATTTAAATGAAAGTTTGCTGTTATGCCTGTTAATTTATCTGCGCCACAAGCCTCTTCCCTATTGCCTGTAAAAGGCGTGCAACTAGGCTTTGCTGAAGCTAATATTCGCAAACAAAATCGTAAAGACTTGCTGGTTATTCAGTTGGATGAAGGCTCAAAAGTGGCTGGGGTATTTACCAAAAATCAGTTCTGCGCAGCGCCTGTCACCTTGTGCAAACAGCATTTGCTTGAAAGCAAAGTGATTCGTGCTTTGGTGGTGAATACAGGTAATGCCAATGCAGGCACTGGTGAAAGCGGTATGCAACATGCTGTAAAAACTTGTGAGGCTTTGGCCAACTTGTTAAACCTAAGACCTAATCAAATTTTGCCATTTTCAACGGGCGTGATTTTAGAGCCCTTGCCAGTCGATAAATTAATCACTGGTTTGCCTACTTGTGTCAGCGGTTTGAAAGAAGATAACTGGCTGAATGCGGCAGAAGCCATTATGACCACAGATATCGTCGCTAAAGGCTACTCTAAGCAAATTCAGCTTGATGGCAAGACCATTACCATCACTGGCATTTCAAAAGGTTCTGGCATGATTCACCCGAATATGGCGACCATGCTGGGCTATATCGCCACGGATGCTGCGATCAGCCAGGAAGCGCTGAATCAGTTGATTGACCATGCGGTAAATCGCTCATTCAATTGCATCACGGTAGACGGCGATACCTCAACCAATGACTCATTGATTTTGATGGCAACTGGCCAATCAGGCATCGCTGAAATTCAAGTGAGCACGCCAGAGTATGAGCAATTGCGAGACGCGATGACTGAAGTCGCCATTTTGTTGGCACAAGCGATTGTGCGTGATGGTGAAGGCGCAACTAAATTTATGACAGTAAAAGTTGAAGCAGGTCAGGACGTCGAGGAGTGCAGAAAAGTTGGCTATGCGATTGCCCATTCGCCTTTAATTAAAACGGCTTTTTTTGCTTCTGACCCAAATTTAGGGCGCATTTTGGCCGCGATTGGTTACGCAGGCGTTGAGGGGTTGGATGTGAATAATATGCAGCTTTATTTGGGCGATGTTTTGGTTGCTGAGCATGGTGGTCGTGCAGCGGCCTATGAGGAAGCACAAGGCGCAGCGGTGATGAAAGAGCCTGAAATTTTAGTGCGGATAGTGCTTAATCGTGGCAAAGCGGAAGCGACCATATGGACCTGCGATTTCTCATATGATTACGTCAAAATTAATGCGGACTATCGTTCTTAATGGCTGATTTAGAGCATCTTATTCTTCGTGCTGAAGCCCTTTTAGATAGGCTGGCTGATTATTTGCCGGCCTCTAAGCTTGCTATTGATTGGAATGCTTTGGCTTGGCGTTGGCAAGTTATCCTAGGTCGAGGACATCTTCATCCCGTAGCTCATCCACACAAAATACAGCTTGCTGACATTTGTAATGTTGATGCGCAAAAGGCGGAAATTGTCCGAAATACCGCGCAATTTGTAAAAGGCTTTCCCGCTAATAATGTGTTGCTTACTGGCGCTCGTGGCACTGGAAAATCGACTTTGGTAAAAGCACTGTTAAGTGACTTTTCTAGTGCTGGCCTGCGGATTATCGAGGTGGATAAACAAGACTTGCTCGCCTTACCAGATATTGTGGCTTTAATTAACAATCGCCCAGAGCGCTTTATCATCTTTTGTGATGACCTTTCTTTTGATGCTTCAGACCCGGGATATAAAGCACTCAAGGTTGTTTTGGATGGTTCTATTTCAGCCACTTCTGAAAATGTGCTGGTTTATGCAACCTCCAATCGTAAGCATTTGATGCCGGAATTCATGGCTGAGAATTTGGAAACCCAATATGTGGGAGAAGAAATTCGCCCGGGCGAGACTTCAGAAGAAAAAATTTCTTTATCTGAGCGTTTTGGTTTGTGGCTTTCTTTTTATGCTTTTGACCAAGATGAATATTTGCGTGTTGCCGAGCATTGGCTAGCGCAATTAGGTCTAAAAGATTTCAATGAGGAAGCGCGTC
>CAYFKO010000042.1:0-11821 GCA_964343765.1 uncultured Polynucleobacter sp.
AGTAAAGCTTGACCAATCACATTATTGATCTTGTGTGCACCTGTGTGATTTAGGTCTTCACGCTTGAAGTAAATCTGGGCACCACCTAATAGCTCGCTCCAACGCTTTGCATGGTAGACCGGCGATGGACGCCCTACAAAGTGCTTTAACTCGTTTTCGAATTCAGCTAAAAATTCTGGATCATTTTGATATTTAGCATAGTTTTGCTTGAGCTCTTCTAACGCATACATCAGGGTCTCAGAAACAAATACGCCACCATAGGGGCCAAAATGGCCACGATTATCTGGAAAGTTGTACATGAAATACCTCGTTAAGCTTTTACCGTAAATTAATCAATGCGCTTTGCACTATCATCCGCCCTCTTAACGGCGTCCACAAAGTCCTGCATTAATTTGGAATCCTTTATACCCTTCTGGCTTTCTATCCCACTTGAGATATCAACAGCCAATGGGCGAAAACGACTAATCGACTCGCCAACATTGTGCGAGTTCAACCCACCACTCAAAACGACCCGATGCGCGTTTTCTTTTATCCATGAATCCGGTATTAAAGACCAATCAAAGGTTTTGCCACCGCCACCATACCCTTCCACCATGGAATCGAGTAACCACGCGTTAGCATCCCTATATTGTATGGAAAAATCGTCAAAGTTGAAGTTTTTACCAATTCTGGCAGCTTTCATCCATTTTTGACCTTGAGCCAACTCTTTACAGCGCTCCGAAGTCTCATCCCCATGAAACTGCCATATATCGACATTAATACGATTTCTGATTGACTGAACCTCGTCATCGCTCGGATTCACGACCAAAGCCACGACATCGACACCCCCTGGCATCCTAGAGATAAGGGAGGCTGCCAATTCTGGCGAAATCGACCTAGAACTTGGCGGGTAAAAAACAAATCCCAAGGCGTCAATACCTAGACTTACCGCTACATCCACATCCACAGGACGTGTAAATCCACACAATTTAATGCGCGTCTTACTAGATGCTCCATTTAATAAGCCCATTTAGTCCTCTCTAAGCCAATTGCCTGAAAAAGCTGCCTGACAAGCGAAAGCCGATACCGAACTCAATGCGAAATTTGGTTCAGGGATTTGATAACGTGTAGGATACCCGACTCTTGCCAAATAGAGCCCATCTGGTGAAAACGTTGGGGAAGCAGCCTGCCGTGTCCTCGCCGCCAATACCTCTTGCATCCATGCTGGAGACTGACGACCAAGACCAATCGTGATCAATGTCCCAACTATATTTCTGACCATGTGATGGAGAAACGCATTACCTCGAATCAAAAAATAAATTCTTGGAGCTTCGCTCACAATATCCAACTGATAAATTGTTTTAACAGGTGTCTTACTTTGACATTCAGAAGACCGAAATGAACTGAAATCGTGCTCACCAATTAAATAAGTTGCCGCCTCTCGCATTGCATCAACATTCAAACTCTTATCAGGAGGCACCATTAAATAACCTGCTCGGTTATTTAACAATGGAATAGGGGTCGGTGCTCCAACCAAATAATAGATATAGGCACGCTCTTGCGCCGAGAATCTTGCATCGAAATCATGAGAAACAGGCCTCGCCCACTGTATCGCAATATCCTTCGGTAAAAAGGTATTAAGCCCCCTCACCCAAGACCAATCCGGCCGATCAAAACTCGTATCAAAGTGAACCACCTGACCAATGCCATGAACCCCAGCATCAGTTCTTCCCGCAACCACAACTCGAATTACTTCGTTTAATTCACTTCCTAAAAATTTACGAATGGCTAACTCTAAATTGTCTTGAACTGTATTGCCATGTGGCTGACTCTGCCAGCCCGCATATTGCGACCCATCGTACTGAATACCTAGCGCTATTCGAAAACGAGCTTCACTCATGCATTTAAATTTTTATTTGAGCTAATAATTGCTTTGCTTCATTTAGAATCATCGCATCAGCTTGATCGCCAATCTGAACAATCTCTTGCAATACAAACTCGGCAGTTACAACGTCGGCAATTTTTAAATACGATTTTGCTAAATTTAACTTTACACGCTGCTCCGAAACCGATGGAATTACCTTACTAGGCTTAGGTGGCGTATCCAAATTTAAATCAATGCCAGCAAATAATTCTTTTGCACGCTTTGCCATATCCGGATCATGCTCGACAGCTAGCGATCTAACTTCATCATCCGTTCTCAATGCCGCCTGCATTCTTACACTTGGGGGAGTCACTGTTGTATACCCAACAAGCTCTGCTTGATTACGTTTACGCATCAACACAAAAACAAGAAGTAAAGTAACCAGAAGAAACAAAATTGGAAACAACCAGTTATAAACTCCATCAAACCCGTTCGATGTTTTTTGCCCAGTCAACCTCTTTAAGTCTTCAATGTTTTTCTCTAACTGAGCAATTCTTAGCTTTGCATCTGCCAACATCTTCTCTTGGGCAACTAATTCCTCTAAATGCTTGGCATTTTCTTGCTCTTCACTTGACGAAATCTTTGAAGAACCAATTTTTAATTTATCCCCACCCACTTCATTCGTCTTTGGAGAATCTGCTGGTGACTTTACAACCACCTTTTCGGTAGACTTTTCTAGGTTACCCTCAGCGTAATCTAAATTAGCACTGCCCATAATCCTCTTAGACTCTTCAACCGGTATTGAATTAGCCATCGCTGAACTAGGCAAACGCAATGTCTCGCCATTTTTTAGACGATGAATATTACCTGCTGTAAATGCCTGAGGATTAGCTCGATATAGAGCAATTAGCGTTTGATCAAATGTCGCCCCAGCCATGTCGGGCAAAATTTTCTCGGCAATTAGACTTAAGTTATCACCCGATTTTGTTTTTACGGAACGATTAACATCGGATAAAACGGTATAAGCTCGGCGAATCATTCCGCTTGACCATTTCAACTCCACAACAACATCGGAGAATGGGTTTTGTAATTTACCCAATGACTCATCAGCCGTCACTAAAATATTGCTGGGTTGTCCCTTAGCATCATTCTCAATCGTAAAGCGCAAGTTTGGTCGATCTTTGGCTCTAGATAAGCCGAGGCTCTCGTAAACCTCCTTGGAAGCTTCGCTAACTTGCAACTGACCTATTGACCGCAATTCACTTGGATGCAAATGAATTGCGATTCTAGCCTCAAATGAATCTACCGAAGACGTAACACTTATGGAACCTAAATTTAGGGCGTTGACCATACTGACTTGCAATAGCAACCCAATATAAAACGCAACTCTCCCTAAATTTAACCGCATCTTGAAAATTACTTTTCTAGCAAAATGCGCAACATGCGACGTAACGGCTCTGCCGCGCCCCAAAGCAACTGATCACCTACAGTAAACGCGCCCAAATAATCAGGCCCCATTGCTAATTTATGCAATCGTCCAACTGGCACCGTTAATGTTCCAGTTACTGCTGCCGGAGTTAAATCACGCTCAGACAACTCACGCTCATTCGGAACCACTTTTACCCAATCATTTGCACTTGCTAAAATTTGTTCGATTTCAGACAAAGGCACATCCTTTTTCATCTTGACAGTCAAGCCTTGAGAATGACAACGCATCGCACCAATTCGGACGCACAAGCCGTCAATCGGAATACTTCCAGGCGTTCTAAATGCAGGATTACCTAATATTTTGTTGCACTCTGCACCGCCCTTCCATTCCTCTTTGCTTTGACCATGTTCAACAGGAACATCAATCCAAGGAATCAAGCTTCCAGCTAATGCTGTGTTGCGGAAATTACTTTTTGGGAAATCATCTGCACGCATCGTCTGCGCCACTTTACGATCGATATCCAAAATAGCTGATGATGGATTCGCTAAATCATCCTTCACAGCATCATGTAAACGACCCATTTGTTGTAATAACTCACGCATATTTTGAGCACCTGCACCAGATGCCGCTTGATAAGTCATTGCTGAGATCCACTCAACTAAACCTTCTCTAAAGAGACCACCTAATGCCATCAACATCAAACTAACCGTGCAATTACCGCCAATCCAATCACGACCACCTTTTGATAAAGCCGAATCAATTACCGAGCGATTAACCGGATCCAAAACAATAACTGCATCATCAGCCATACGTAATGCACTAGCTGCATCAATCCAATGACCTTTCCATCCAGCTGCTCTAAGTTTTGGATAGACCTCTTTCGTGTAGTCACCGCCTTGGCAAGTTAGGATAATCTCACAGCGTTTTAGCGCCTCAATATTGCTCGCATCATGTAACTTGGTTTCGTTTTTAGTAACCTGCTTACCATTTAACGCGGGAACATCGCCACCGGCGTTGCTTGTACTAAAAAACACTGGCTCAATATGATCAAAATCGCCTTCCTCCTGCATACGCTGGATAAGAACGCTCCCAACCATACCTCGCCAACCAACTAAACCAACTAAAGGTGCTGCCATTTTGGAACCTCAATTATTGAATGCTTGAAACCCTATATTTTGCCTGATTCTTGAGGTTTAGTCGGTTTTTTTGACTCAAAACCCCTATCTGACCATCAAAAAACAAAACCCAGCATGAAGCTGGGCTTGAGATATCTCAGTGAAATAAAGTAATTACTTGAGTGCCTTGAGCACTGCAGCACCCATTTCCCTCGTTCCAACCAAGTTGCAACCTTCGGTTTTTATATCCGCCGTTCGATAACCTTGGGCGAGCACAGCCTGTACGGCAGCTTCGATTCGGTCCGCCTGGTCGGCTTTACCCAAGGAATAACGCAACATCATCGCTGCCGATAGGATAGTTGCCAGTGGATTAGCGATGCCCTTACCCGCAATATCAGGCGCTGAACCATGACTGGGTTCATAAAGCCCTTTATTGTTCTTATCTAAAGATGCCGATGGCAGCATGCCGATGGAGCCTGTCAACATAGCAGCTTCATCAGACAAAATATCACCAAATAGATTACCCGTCACCACCACATCAAACGCTTTAGGCGCCTTAACAAGCTGCATTGCTGCATTGTCAACATACATATGGGTTAACTCAACATCAGGGTATTCTTTGCCAATTCGAATCATGACTTCTTTCCACAATTGGGAAGTCTCTAATACGTTAGCTTTATCAACGCTACATACACGTTTATTACGCTTTTGCGCCGCCTGGAATGCCACATGTGCAATTCGTTCAACCTCAGGCTCACTGTAGCGCATCGTATCAAATCCTTCACGCGCTCCCGGGAACAACCCATCAGTGGCTGTTCGAATACCTTTAGGTGAACCAAAATAGATATCGCCGTTGAGTTCACGAACAATCAAAATATTAAGGCCAGCAACAATCTCCGGTTTTAACGAAGAAGCTGCTGTTAATTCGGCATAACAAATTGCTGGACGCAAATTCGCAAACAAAGAGAGATGCTTACGCAACCCTAAAATAGCTTGCTCAGGACGAAATTGACGCTCTAAATTGTCATATTTCCAATCGCCGACCGCCCCAAATAAAATTGCATCTGCTTCCTTTGCAAGCTTTAATGTTGCTTCCGGCAAAGGATGGCCGCTTGCCTCATAACCAGCGCCCCCAACTGGGGCTTCTTCCATACTGAATGACTCACCCAAGGCATTAAGAACATTCACCGCTTCTGCAACAATTTCTGGGCCAATGCCATCACCTGGCAATACTGCAATCTTCATGACAATCCTTAATACGTTTACGGGAGTTTGACATCTAACCAAGGCATGCGAAGAATTCGCTCTGCCTCGAATGCCTTAATTTTGTCAGCATGACGTAAAGTCAGCCCAATGTCATCATAGCCATTCAACATACAGAATTTTCTGAATGGCGCAATGTCAAATGAATAAGTCGTGCCATCACCTTTAAGCACCAATTGCTTTTCAAGATCAATGGTTAGCTGAAAGCCATTAAAAGCAAATGTCTCATTGAATAAATGATCGACTTGCGCTGGCGTTAAAACAATTGGCAACAATCCATTCTTGTAGCAATTGTTAAAGAAAATATCTGCAAAACTTGGTGCAATAATCGCTCTAAAACCATATTGCTCAAGCGCCCAAGGAGCATGCTCACGTGAGCTACCGCAACCAAAATTTTGTCTAGCCAACAAAATACTGCCGCCTTTGTAGCGAGGTTGATTTAAAACAAAGTCTTCTCGCAAGGGACGTGTTGAGCAATCTTGCCCAGGCTCTCCATGATCCTTATAACGCCACTCATCAAATAAATTTTGACCAAAACCCGTTCGCTTAATCGATTTCAAAAATTGCTTCGGAATGATGGCATCCGTATCAACGTTTTCGCGATCAAGTGGGACAACTACGCCGGTGTGTACTGTAAACGCTTGCATAAAATTTAATTATTTAATTGGGGTTGTAACAGCCGACTCAACGGGCGGCACATTGGAACTATTCAATGACTCATTTGAGCCATCCTTCTTTTCCATTGCTTTGCCCAAATTCTGCAAATCCTTCCCCATTCCTTCAATCGTTGAACAACCAGTCGAAACCAGACCAGTGGCAACGAAGATCATCAACATAGAAATTTTGATTGCTCTTAAAGAACTAAATGATTTCATAAAGATCAGGAAATTTTTCTAACATCGACAAAATGCCCCTCAATCGCAGCAGCTGCCGCCATTGCTGGACTCACTAAATGCGTACGACCACCGTTACCCTGTCGCCCTTCAAAATTACGATTGGATGTTGAAGCACAACGCTCGCCAGGCTCAAGTCGATCAGCATTCATTGCCAAACACATTGAACACCCTGGCTCACGCCACTCAAACCCGGCAGCCTTAAACAGACGATCTAAACCTTCTTTTTCAGCTTGCTGCTTTACTAAACCAGAACCGGGAACTACCAACGCTAATTTGACGTTCGAAGCAACTTTCTTGCCAATTCGCTCAACAACTTTGGCTGCCGCACGCAAATCTTCAATACGACTATTGGTACATGAACCAATAAAGACTTTATCAATTTGAATTGACTCGATCGACGTGTTAGGCTCAAGACCCATATAGCCAAGAGCTCTTTCGATTGCAGAACGCTTTACCGCATCCTTTTCTTTTTCCGGATCCGGAACATTACCATCAACTGCAACAACCATTTCAGGAGATGTTCCCCAGCTAACCTGAGGCTTAATTTCTTCAGCTCTTAACTCAACTACTTGATCAAATTTCGCACCCTCATCACTGTGCAAACCTCTCCAATACTGAATTGCATGACGCCAAGCTTCGCCGGTTGGTGAATATGGTCGATTTTTAACGTACTCAAGCGTTGTTTCATCAACCGCAATAATTCCTGCACGAGCACCAGCTTCGATTGCCATATTGCAAACGGTCATGCGACCTTCCATGGAAAGTGCTCGTATCGCTTCCCCTGCAAATTCAATCGTAGAACCTGTACCACCCGCAGTGCCAATTTTTCCAATAATTGCCAGCACAATGTCTTTAGCTGAGCAACCAAGTGGCAATTTGCCATCGACCTTAACCAACATATTCTTACTTTTCTTCATAAGTAAGGTTTGAGTCGCTAAGACATGCTCAACTTCTGAAGTACCAATACCAAATGCAAGCGCTCCAAATGCGCCATGAGTACTCGTATGTGAATCACCGCATACAACCGTCATACCAGGCAAAGTTGCACCTTGCTCAGGCCCAATGACGTGCACAATCCCTTGACGCAGATCATGCATCTTGTATTGCGTAATACCAAATCGATCACAGTTTGAATCTAAGGTATCAACCTGCAATTTGGAAATTGGATCAGCAATGCCATTCGAGCGATCCGTTGTTGGAACGTTATGGTCGGACACGGCTAAATTTGCTGAGTTACGCCACACTGGGCGCTTTGCAATCTCTAATCCCTCAAATGCTTGTGGACTAGTGACTTCATGCAATAGCTGTCTATCAATATAAAGGACGGCAGTGCCGTCCTCTTCTGTGTGAACGACATGATCGTCCCACAATTTGTCATACAGGGTTCTTGCCATGCAGAACTACACTCCTTAATTACTTACGCTTAGCCAAAGGCTCAACTTTTCTCGTATCACTTCCGATGAACAATTGACGTGGACGGCCAATTTTGTACTCCGGATCAGTAATCATCTCTTCCCATTGAGAAATCCAACCAACAGTTCTAGCTAAAGCAAAGATACATGTAAACATTTCTGTTGGAATACCCAATGCACGTTGAACGATACCTGAGTAGAAGTCGACGTTCGGATAAAGCTTACGACTTACAAAGTACTCATCTTCCAAAGCAATTTGCTCAAGTGTCATTGCAAGCTTAAAGAGTGGATCATTTTCGAGACCTAACTCCTTGAGAACTTCATAGCACGTTTCACGCATCAATTTGGCGCGCGGATCAAAGTTCTTATATACGCGATGTCCAAAGCCCATCAAGCGAACACCAGAATTTTTATCTTTTACCTTAGCGATAAAATCGCCAATTTTCTCTACGCCACCATTTGCTTGGATCTCTTCCAACATTTGCAAACAGGCTTCATTTGCACCACCGTGGGCAGGACCCCACAAACAAGCAACGCCTGCTGCAATCGCAGCAAATGGGTTTGTGCCTGAAGAACCAGCCAAACGCACTGTTGAAGTCGATGCATTTTGCTCATGATCAGCATGAAGGATAAAGATGCGATCTAAGGCACGCACTAAAACATCATTAACTTTGTAATCTTCACATGGAGTAGCAAACATCATTTGCATGAAGTTCGCTGTATATGAAAGGTTATTTTTTGGATACACAAATGGCTGACCAACAGAGTATTTATATGCCATAGCAACCAAGGTTGGCATCTTCGCAATCAAACGAATTTGAGCTACTTCACGCTCATGTGGAGAGTTGTAATCAACGCCATCATGATAAAAAGCTGCCATTGCACCAACCAAGCCTGTCAATACAGCCATTGGATGCGCATCACGTCTAAAGCCTCTTAAGAAGAATTGCATTTGCTCATGAACCATCGTGTGATGCATCACCAAGCTATCAAATTCTTTTTTCTGCGCTGGATTCGGCAACTCACCTTTGAGCAATAAATAACATGTTTCTAAGAAATCACAATTAACTGCCAAATCTTGAATTTGATATCCACGATATAACAACTCACCCTTATCGCCATCGATATAAGTAATTTTTGAGTTACAAGATGCCGTAGACATGAAGCCTGGATCGTAAGTGAACTTGCCAGTTTGGCCGTACAACTTACGAATATCAATCACGTCTGGCCCTGTCGTGCCTTTATAAATAGGCATTTCAATTGCAGGAGAACCATCCGAGAACGATAAGGTGGCTTTGATTTCAGAGGCAGTCATCTTAATTTTCCTTCTAACAAATTCAATACAAATTTCACAAAGAACTAATTGTGCTCATTATTTTGAGCTGCGCAGTAGTTCTAATACGCGCTTAACTTCAGGATTCGCTAATTCGCCCTCAGGTTCCTTCCGAGACAAAAACAAATCCAATAAATCATTGTCGCTTAAATCAAATAACTGCTTTAAGCCTTTAACATCATCCATTCCCAATGTTTGTGCATGCTGCACAAAAAAACGCTCAATAATTAAGTCGTTTTCCAAAAGACCTCGCCTCGCTCCCCAACGCAAACGTGACAAGGTCTCCTGATCTAGGGTCATACAGCGCGACGAACCATCAATTCTTTGATCTTACCAATGGCCTTGGTTGGATTTAAGCCTTTTGGACATACATCAACGCAATTCATAATCGTATGGCAACGGAACAAACGGTATGGATCTTCTAAATTATCTAAACGCTCATTCGTTACTTGGTCACGACTATCTGCAATGAAGCGGTATGCTTGCAACAAACCTGCCGGACCTACGAACTTATCTGGATTCCACCAAAATGATGGGCATGATGTTGAACATGAGGCGCACAAAATACATTCGTACAGGCCATCAAGTTCTTCGCGCTCTTCAGGTGACTGAAGACGCTCTTTTTCCGGAGGCGGAAAATCATTTACCAAATATGGACGAATTGAATGATATTGTTTAAAGAAGTTCGTCATATCAACAATCAAATCACGCACAACAGGCAAGCCTGGTAATGGGCGCAATGTAATTTTCTTAGGCAATGTCAACATGTTTGTTAAACATGCTAAGCCGTTTTTACCATTAATGTTCATAGCATCAGAGCCACAAACACCCTCACGGCACGAACGACGGAAAGACAAAGCCTCGTCCATCTTTTTCAACTTGAGAAGCGCATCTAGCAACATACGCTCGCTACCATCCAATACAACTTCATAGGTTTGCATGCGCGGAGCTGCATCAACATCTGGATCGTATCTATAAACTTCAAAAATTCTTGTATCGCTCATTTTTTTCTTCCTTGACTCTTAGAACGTACGTACTTTTGGTGGAATTGACTCAACAGTCATTGGCTTCAAGTTAACTGGTTTGTAATCAAGACGATTACCTTCGCTATACCAAAGGGTATGCTTCATCCAGTTTTGATCGTCACGCTCTGGACAATCATTATGAGCGTGAGCACCACGACTTTCTTGACGTGCCGCCGCAGAAACCATCGTTGCATTTGCAGCTTCAATCAAGTTAGCAAGCTCAAGTGCCTCAACACGAGCAGTGTTGAAAACCTTTGATTTATCTTTTAAGTGAATGCTGTGCGCACGTTGAGTGACTTCTGCAATCTCTTTAACGCCTTTATCCATCAACTCTTGCGTACGGAATACACCACAGTGTTTTTGCATAGTTGAACGAATGTCGTTTGCAACATCTTGTGTGTACTCACCAGAAGTTGAGCTATCTAGCTTCGCTAAACGCTCTAAAGCGCGATCAGCTGCATCAGCTGGAAGCGGCTTATGCTCTTTTTGCTTGAGTGCTGTACTAATGACATGGTTACCAGCTGCACGACCAAACACTAAAAGATCCAACAATGAGTTAGTACCCAAGCGGTTTGCACCATGCACAGATACACATGAACATTCGCCCATTGCATAGAAACCATTCACTACATCATTAGGATTGCCGTTCTTTGGAGCGACCACTTGACCATGAACGTTCGTCGGGATACCACCCATTTGATAGTGAATTGTAGGAACTACAGGAATTGGTTCCTTAGTCACATCAACGTTTGCGAAATTAATACCAATTTCATAAACAGAAGGTAAACGCTTATGAATTGTTTCTGCACCGATATGCGTTAGATCCAATACAACATAATCACCATTCGGTCCGCAACCACGACCTTCTTTAATTTCTTGGTCCATTGAACGAGAAACGAAATCACGTGGTGCCAAATCTTTCAATGTTGGCGCATAGCGCTCCATGAAACGTTCACCATTCTTGTTACGCAAGATGCCGCCTTCTCCACGACAGCCTTCAGTCAAGAGAACACCGGCTCCTGCAACACCCGTTGGGTGGAATTGCCAAAACTCCATATCTTCCAAAGGAATGCCAGCACGCGCTGCCATACCCATACCATCACCAGTATTGATGAATGCATTAGTAGACGCTTGCCAAATACGACCAGCACCACCCGTTGCAAACATTGTGCATTTTGCTTCCAAGATGTGGACTTCGCCCGTTTCCATTTCGAGAGCCGTTACACCTACAACATCACCCTCTTGGTCACGAATTAAATCTAAAGCCATCCATTCAACGAAGAAATGTGTTTTTGCACGAACATTTCGTTGATACAAAGTATGCAATAACGCATGGCCTGTTCGGTCTGCTGCCGCACAAGCACGCTGAACCGCTTTTTCACCGTAATTAGCAGTGTGACCACCAAACGGACGTTGATAAATCGTACCGTCTGGATTGCGGTCAAATGGCATACCAAAATGCTCTAACTCATAAACAACTTTTGGAGCTTCACGACACATAAATT
>CAYFKO010000043.1:0-459 GCA_964343765.1 uncultured Polynucleobacter sp.
CTTGCGTAAGAAAAAAGATTCTTCGATGCGTGTGGCGATTGAGCAGGTTAAGGAAAAATTGGCAGATGCGGCAGTGTCAGCGGGCAATACGGGCGCCTTGATGGCAATCTCTCGCTACATTTTAAAAACAATGGAGGGCATTGACCGTCCAGCGATTGCTGCGCGTATGCCAAATACTTCCGGTGGAAGTACTACGGTGCTTGATTTAGGTGCCAACTCGGATTGCACAGCAATGCACTTATTGCAGTTCGCACAGATGGCGGATGTGATGTTAAGGGTGGTGGATAACAAACCAAGCCCAACAATTGGTCTGCTCAATATTGGCGAAGAAGTGATCAAAGGTAATGAGATTGTTAAAGAAACGGGTGAATTACTGCGTCAAAGTCAGCTCAATTTCTTTGGCAATGTAGAAGGTAACGACATCTTCAAGGGCACGACGGATGTCGTGGTGTGTGATGG
>CAYFKO010000043.1:469-11666 GCA_964343765.1 uncultured Polynucleobacter sp.
GGCGACGATGATTTCTGATTTGATCAAAGCAGAATTCGGGCGAACCATTTTGACTAAATTTGTCGCGCTCTTAGCCTTGCCGGTCTTACTTCGTTTTAAACGTCGTGTTGATCATCGTCGGTATAACGGTGCGGTGCTATTGGGTCTCAAAGGATTGGTACTTAAGAGTCATGGGTCGGCAGATCGTTTTGCGTTTTACAACGCATTGACGCGCGCTTATGAAGCGGGTAAAACTCATATGGTCGATCGTGTAGCAGAGGCGTTTGCAGTTTCTGGACATGTGTCGAATTCGGAAAGTCAGGCAGATGCTTAAATACGCAAAAATTCTCGGAACAGGCAGTTATTTACCGGCGCAAAAAATCACCAACGAAGAGTTGGCGGCAACCTTGGCAAAAGATGGTTTGGAAACGAGTGACGAGTGGATTTTTTCTCGAAGCGGTATTAAGGCTCGTCATTTTGCTGCAGCTGATGAAGTTACTAGTGATTTGGCAGTACATGCAGCCAAGGCGGCTTTAGAAGCTTCGAAGTTGTCTGCAGATGAAATTGATTTAATTATTTTGGCAACTTCGACGCCAGATAATTTAGGCGGCTTTCCAAGTACTGCGTGTGTCGTACAAGATAAATTAGGGATTCGTAATGGGGCAGCTGCATTTGATGTGCAAGCGGTATGTTCTGGATTTGCTTACGCCTTGAGTTTGGCAGATTCGTTGATTAAAACCGGAGCGCATCGTCATGTTATGGTCATTGGCGCTGAAACATTTTCCCGTATTTTAAATTTCCAAGATCGAACGACGTGTGTGTTGTTTGGTGATGGAGCTGGTGCGGTGATTTTGGGGGCAAGTGATGAGCCGGGTGTATTAGCAACCGCCCTTCATGCAGATGGATCGCATCGCGATATTTTATGTATTCCAGGGCGCGCAGAAAACGGTGTGGTGGCTGGTTCGGCGTTCTTAATAATGGATGGCCAGGCAGTTTTTAAGTTGGCTGTGAAAGTATTGGATCAGGTCGCCAATGAAGTGCTAACTAAAGCAGGCTTAACTGCTGCAGAGGTTGATTGGTTGATTCCACATCAAGCCAATATTCGTATCATGGAAGGCACGGCTAAAAAATTAAATATCCCATTGGATAAAGTCATCGTCACGGTTACTGAACAGGGTAATACGTCGGCGGCGTCGATTCCATTGGCACTTGATCATGGGATTCGTTCTGGTAAATTGCAACGCGGACAAACTTTGCTGTTAGAGGGTGTAGGTGGCGGATTTACTTGGGGTGCAGCGCTAATTCGTTATTAATTATTAGGACATTGTTCGATAGGTTTTTGTATGAGTAAAAAAATTGCATTTGTCTTCCCGGGTCAAGGTTCTCAATCGGTTGGGATGCTCGATGCATTTGCCGATAATGCGGCAGTGAAAGCAACTTTGCAGGAAGCAAGTGATGCGTTAGGAGAGGATGTTGGACAACTTATTCAGACAGGTCCAGCAGAAAAATTAGCGCTAACGACTAATACGCAACCTGTCATGTTGACAGCAGGAGTTGCCTGTTATCGTGCTTGGTTGGCAGCTGGTGGTGCAAAGCCAGTAGTGGTTGCAGGCCATAGTTTAGGTGAGTACAGCGCACTGGTTGCTGCTGAATCATTAGCATTTAAAGATGCAGCGCCGATGGTTCGATTTAGAGCGCAGGCAATGCAAGATGCAGTCCCAGTTGGAACGGGTGGCATGGCTGCGATTTTAGGTTTGGATGATCCAACCGTATTAAAAGTCTGTGCGGATGCGCAGGCAGCGTCAGGCGAAATAGTTGAGGCTGTGAACTTTAATGCGCCAGCGCAAGTAGTGATTGCGGGTTCAAAAGCCGGGGTTGAAAAAGCCTGTGAGTTAGCAAAGGCGGCGGGTGCAAAACGAGCTTTGCCATTGCCAGTTTCGGCGCCATTTCACTCATCATTATTAAAGCCGGCATCTGAAAAATTAGGCGCTTATTTGGCAGATAAATCTTTTCAAGCGCCATCAATTGAGGTGGTCAATAACGTGGACGTGCAGATTGTTTCTGAGCCATCAGCAATCAAGGAAGCGTTGGTTCGACAAGCTGCGGCGCCAGTGCGTTGGGTTGAAACAATTCAAACAATGGCTAAGATGGGTGTCACTCATGTGGTGGAGTGTGGTCCAGGTAAAGTATTAACAGGGTTGACTAAGCGTATTGAACCTAACTTGGTTGGTTTGGCGATTACTGACCCTGCCTCCATTGATCAAGTATTACAAGAGTTAGCTTGAGTGCTGCGTTAAATAGGTAAAAAATATGACAACTTCATTACAAGGACAAATTGCGTTAGTTACTGGTGCATCCCGCGGTATTGGTCAAGCTATTGCTCTAGAGCTTGCCAAGGAAGGGGCAACGGTAATTGGCACTGCGACAACAGCGGCTGGTGCAGAAGCAATTACGAAATCAATCACTTCAGCCGGCTCTGGTAAAGGGATTGTGCTAAATGTGACCGATGCACAAGCCTCTGAAGATGCCATTGATAGCATTGTTAAAGAATATGGTGGATTGAATATCTTGGTAAATAATGCCGGAATTACCAAAGATCAGTTGGCAATGCGCATGAAAGACGATGAATGGTCTGCGGTCATTGATACGAATTTAAGTGCTGTTTTTAGGCTATCTCGGGCTGTTTTACGTCCAATGATGAAAGCTCGAGGCGGTCGAATCATTCATGTGACTTCCGTAGTTGGGCACAGTGGTAATCCTGGGCAGGCAAATTATGCGGCTGCCAAAGCGGGGGTTGCAGGCATGAGCCGGGCTTTGGCCCGAGAAATCGGGAGTCGCAATATCACGGTAAATTGCGTGGCGCCAGGCTTTATTGACACGGATATGACCAAAGCATTGAGTGAAGATCAGCAAAATGCACTAAAAGTGAACATTCCTTTGGGGCGCCTTGGGCAGCCCGAAGATATTGCTAATGCGGTCGTTTTCTTGGCTTCGCCGAGGGCTGGATACATCACTGGGGCGACCTTGCATGTAAATGGTGGTTTATATCTAGCTTAATCGCCTCAGAGAACTGATAAAATATTTAAATCTTTTTATAACAACCCCTGGAGGGAAACTATGGATAACATCGAACAACGTGTAAAGAAAATCGTAGCCGAGCAATTAGGCGTAGCGGAAGCAGACGTTAAAAACGAATCTTCTTTCGTTAATGACTTAGGCGCAGATTCTCTTGATACCGTTGAGCTTGTTATGGCTTTGGAAGACGAATTTGGTATCGAAATTCCGGATGAGGAAGCAGAGAAGATCACAACAGTTCAGTTGGCGATCGATTTTGCAAAATCAAAAGCACAAGGCTAATATCTGTGTCCTACGTTAAGAGCCAACGCCGGGTAGTGGTAACCGGCTTGGGTTTGGTTTCACCGGTTGGTAATACTGTTTCCGAAGCTTGGGATAACTTATTAGCCGGTAAATCAGGCATTGCCACAATTACAAAGTTTGATCACAGCAATCTTTCCGTGCATTTTGCAGGGGAGGTGAAGGGCTTCAATATTGAGGATTACATTCCTGCAAAAGAAGCTCGCCATATGGATAGTTTTATCCACTTCGGTATTGCTGCGGGTACTCAAGCTTTTAAAGACAGTGGTTTAACGATTACAGAAGAAAATGCTGAGCGCGTCGGGGTTCTCGTCGGCTCAGGCATTGGCGGTTTGCCAATGATTGAAGAAACTCACACGGAGTACACCAATCGCGGCGCTCGCCGAATCTCCCCATTCTTTGTTCCGGGATCTATTATCAATATGATCTCAGGGCATTTAAGTATTAACTTTGGTCTCAAAGGACCAAATGTTGCGGCGGTAACGGCATGTACAACTGGCTTACATAGTATTGGATTGGCAGCGCGCTTAATCCAGTATGGGGATGCCGATGTCATGATTGCTGGTGGTGCAGAGTCCACGGTTTCCCCATTGGGAGTTGGTGGTTTTGCTGCAGCAAGGGCCTTATCTAGCCGTAATGATGATCCGGCAACAGCCTCACGTCCATGGGACAAAGACCGCGATGGTTTTGTTCTTGGCGAAGGTGGGGGTGTGATGGTGCTTGAAGAGTACGAACACGCTAAAGCACGTGGCGCAAAGATTTATGCTGAGCTTGCGGGCTTTGGTATGAGTGGTGATGCGTATCACATGACAGCTCCTAATATGGATGGCCCACGCCGTTGCATGCTCAATGCATTGAAAGATGCAGGCATCAATGCTGATCAGGTAAATTACATTAATGCGCATGGCACATCAACACCTTTGGGCGATAAAAATGAAACAGACGCGATTAAGGCGGCCCTAGGTGATCATGCCAAAAAGGCGCTCATTAATTCGACGAAGTCCATGACCGGTCACCTTCTTGGGGGAGCTGGCGGTCTTGAGTCTGTATTCACCGTATTGGCTTTGCATCACCAAAAGTCACCACCAACGATTAACATCTTTAATCAAGACCCAGAGTGCGATTTGGACTATTGCGCAAATACAGCGCGAGATGTCAAAATTGACATTGCAGTAAAAAATAATTTTGGTTTTGGTGGAACGAACGGTACCTTAGTTTTCCGTCGTATTTGATTAGTTAAAAATCCTATGAAGCGTTATTTTGGTTTCACATTAATTGCCGTATGTGCGGCAGCGCTCGTCTGGACAAGCCCAGTTAGCGCAGAAGATAAAGATACAGCGACTGCTCCGGTAGTAGGTCGTTCGCGTTTTCCTGATTTTGCTGATTTAGTTGAAAAGGCAAGTCCTGCAGTGGTTAATATTCGAACCACTGAAAAAGTGATGGTTCAACAGCAGTTACCGCCAGGATTTTCGCCGCAAGACCAAGCTGAGTTCTTCCGTCGTTTCTTTGGTATTCCAATTCCGGTTCCGCAGCAACCGCAACAGGCCCCAAGACAGCAGCAACAGCCTGCACCTCAAGAGCAACAAAAAGGAACTGGTTCCGGCTTTGTGATTGATCCCAATGGCTTTATTTTGACTAATGCTCATGTGGTTGAAGGGGCGACAACGATTTACGTTACGCTCACTGATAAACGTGAATTCAAGGCGCGACTGATTGGGACGGATCGTCGGACTGATATTGCGTTATTAAAAATTGATGCCTCAGGATTGCCTAAGTTGCCCTTGGGTGAGTCGTCCAAATTACGAGTTGGTGAGTGGGTTTTGGCGATTGGATCGCCATTTGGACTTGAAAATACCGTGACCGCAGGGATTGTTTCAGCCAAGGGGCGAGAGACCAATGATTCCATTACGCCATTTATTCAGACTGACGTCGCTGTTAATCCAGGAAACTCTGGTGGACCTTTGATTAATACCAAAGGTGAGGTGGTGGGCATTAATTCACAAATTTATAGCCGCTCAGGCGGTTATATGGGCATTTCCTTCGCAATTCCAATAGATGAGGCTATTCGCGTCTCAGATCGCCTTAAATCGACTGGAAAGATCGCTCGTGGCCGTATTGGTGTGAGCATTGCTGAGGTTAATAAGGAAATCGCTGAAAGTATTGGTTTAACCGGCAAACCACGGGGTGTTTTGGTTCGTGCGGTAGAGCCCGGGGCTCCGGCAGCCAATGCTGGAATTGAGGCTGGCGACGTGATTTTGAAGTTTAATGACCGCGAAATCGAGCGAGCAACAGAATTAACCCGTGCAGTGAGTGATACCCCTCCGGGCGTACGAGCAAGGCTCCAGCTTTGGCGCAAGGGCAATACCCGTGAGGTTTTGGTGACGGTTGCCGACCTCGAATCCGCTCGTCGTCAGTAAAGCTTTACAATACCCTCTAGACGTCTTATTGCAGCGCAATATGGGGTTGCGTTGCGGCAAGCCGTTTTTAAGGAATTCATGAAACACATTCGAAACTTTTCAATCATTGCCCATATCGATCATGGGAAATCGACCTTAGCGGATCGCATTATTCAGCTTTGCGGGGGCTTGTCCGACCGTGAGATGGAAGCTCAGGTTCTCGATTCAATGGATATTGAGAAAGAGCGCGGCATTACGATTAAAGCGCAAACAGCAGCGCTTAATTACAAAGCAAAAGATGGTCAGGTTTATAACCTCAACTTAATTGATACCCCAGGTCACGTCGACTTCTCTTATGAAGTGAGTCGTTCATTGTCAGCATGTGAAGGGGCATTGTTAGTCGTTGATGCAAGTCAAGGTGTAGAGGCGCAAACGGTAGCGAACTGTTACACCGCGATTGATCTTGGCGTTGAAGTTGTTCCAGTGTTAAACAAGATCGATTTGCCACAGGCAGATCCAGATAATGCCAAGCAAGAAATTGAAGATGTGATTGGTATTGATGCAACGGATGCGGTTACCTGTTCAGCAAAAACTGGTTTAGGGATTGCTGATGTTCTAGAGCGTCTCATTGAAAAAGTACCACCTCCTGTTGGCGACCCAAGCGCGCCATTACAGGCATTACTAGTGGATTCATGGTTTGATAACTATGTCGGTGTCGTGATGTTGGTGCGTGTAGTCAATGGCACACTCAAGCCCAAAGACAAAATTTTATTAATGGCAACCGGTGCTGTGCATTTGGTTGACCACGTCGGTGTATTTACGCCTAAATCGATTGATCGCCAAGAGTTAAGCGCAGGGCAGGTGGGCTTCATTATTGCTGGCATTAAAGAGCTCAAAGCAGCTAAGGTTGGCGACACGATTACCCATGCGCCAGGTCAGCAAAATCGAGTTCCAGCCTCAGACCCTTTGCCAGGGTTTAAAGAGGTAAAGCCGCAGGTGTTTGCAGGTTTATATCCAGTAGAAGCTAATCAATACGACGCGCTGCGTGAGTCATTAGAGAAGCTCAAGTTAAACGATGCTTCTTTGCAGTATGAGCCAGAGGTATCGCAAGCACTAGGGTTTGGATTCCGGTGTGGATTCTTAGGCCTGTTGCATATGGAGATTGTGCAAGAGCGACTCGAGCGTGAATTTGATATGGACTTAATTACCACTGCGCCAACGGTGGTTTATCAAGTTGAGTTGCGTGATGGCACATTGATTACGGTGGATAACCCATCGAAGATGCCGGATCCAAGCAAAATTGAAGCGATTCTAGAGCCGATTGTGACCGTGAATTTGTATATGCCACAAGACTATGTTGGCTCAGTCATTACGTTATGTACGGGTAAGCGTGGTGTACAAACGAATATGCAATACCTTGGCCGTCAAGTGCAGTTGACCTACGAGTTGCCGATGGCGGAGATTGTGTTGGATTTCTTTGATCGACTCAAATCGATTTCCAAAGGATATGCCTCGATGGATTACGAGTTCAAAGAATATCGACCATCGGATGTAGTCAAGGTCGATATGCTGATTAATGGCGACAAGGTAGATGCCTTATCGATTATTGTTCACCGAAGTAATAGTCAGCATCGAGGTCGTGAAGTGGCCGCCAAAATGCGCGGCATTATTCCACGGCAAATGTTTGATGTGGCGATTCAGGCGGCGATTGGAAGCAACATTATTGCCCGAGAAAACGTTAAGGCATTGCGTAAGAACGTGTTAGCAAAATGTTACGGCGGTGACATTACGCGTAAGAAAAAACTCCTAGAGAAACAAAAAGAAGGTAAGAAGCGCATGAAACAAGTGGGTAACGTTGAGATTCCACAAGAAGCCTTCCTCGCCATTTTGCAAGTAGAGGATAAATAATATGTGGGCATCGATTGGGCAGCACTTCGCGAAAATTCTATTAATTCTATTTATTGTGTGCGGCATTTTTTGGGTGCTTGATAAGTGGATTTTTGCAAAACAACGCGCTGCTTTAGGGATTACTAAAAAACCGCTTTGGTTGGAATTCACTGCCGATATATTTCCGGTCATTGCCTTTATTTTTGTATTGCGTTCATTCTTTTTTGAGCCTTTTAAGATTCCTTCTGGGTCAATGATTCCGACCTTACAAGTCGGTGATTTTATTTTGGTCAATAAATACGCTTACGGTGTTCGTTTCCCGGTGTTTAATAAGAAATTGATTGAGGTTGGGGCGCCGCAGCGAGGTGATGTGGTTGTGTTCCGATATCCAAAGGACGAAAGCGTGGATTACATTAAACGTGTCGTTGGTGTTCCGGGTGATATGGTGGAGTACATCGATAAGCGTTTAACCGTAAATGGCCAGCCATTTACCTATAAAGAAATTTCAACGATCCCAGAAACGGGACGAGAAGGTAACCTTCTTAATAAGCCAAATCACTATATGGAAACTTATCCAAAAGCGTTGGGTGGGGTTGAGCATATGATTGAGAATGATTCAAATCGTCCGAGTGGTGTCATGCCTGAAAATTTCAAGTTTTCTGAAAACTGCACCTACGGATATTCAGGATTTCGTTGTAAGGTGCCCCCAGGGCATTACTTCATGATGGGTGATAACCGCGATAACAGTCTTGATTCGCGTTATTGGGGTTTTGTGCCTGATCAAAATTTAGTGGGTCGTGCTTTTTTCATTTGGATGAATTTTGACGACATGAAACGTGTAGGAAGTTTTAACTAATCATGAACGCACGCGCCACCATCGATACAAAGCTATTGCAGGAGCGCTTAGGCTATGAGTTTCAAAAGCCTGAGTTGCTAATGCAAGCGCTCACGCATCGAAGTCATGGCAAAAAGAACAATGAGCGCTTGGAGTTTTTGGGCGACTCTGTATTGAATTGCGTGGTTGCAGAAATCTTATTTGAAAAGTTTAATGACTTAGACGAGGGTGATTTATCGCGTGTTCGCGCAAATTTAGTGAAGCAACAAGCTTTGTATGAAATCGCGCAAACATTATCGTTGTCTGACTATTTACGCCTAGGTGAAGGTGAGTTAAAGAGTGGTGGCTTTAGACGTCCATCGATTTTGGCGGATACTCTAGAAGCGATTGTGGCCGCAATTTTCTTGGAGGCAGGTTTTGACAAGGCGCGTGAAGTACTGCGACGTTTGTATTCTTTAATTTTGGAGCATGTTGATTTACGCACGTTGGGTAAAGATGACAAAACCTTATTACAAGAATACCTACAAGGTCATCAGTTGCCTCTGCCGGTATATCAAGTGGTAGCAACGACGGGCGCTGCACATAATCAGCAATTTGAAGTTGAATGTTCAGTGCCAAGTCTCAATATCGTAGTGACAGGCAATGGCGGAAGTCGCCGCGCTGCCGAGCAGGGTGCTGCTAAGTTGGCTTTAATTGCCTCTCAAAAGGCATTGCCACAAACGGGGCGAGTTGCTAAAAAGAAAAGCTCCTCCAAGAAAAAGAAGGTTAGTCCAATAGAACCTTCGGATGGTGATGAGCAATTAAATCTTAAGCTTAAAGGTTGATATGACATTTCGTTGTGGCACGGTAGCTTTAGTGGGAAGACCGAATGTCGGTAAATCGACCTTACTTAATGCCTTAGTTGGCCAAAAAATCAGTATTACTTCGCGTAAAGCGCAAACGACGCGTCATCGTATAGCAGGTGTTCGCACGACGGAAACCGCACAGTTTATTTTTTTAGATACGCCTGGTTTTCAGACGCAGTTTGTTAGCACGTTAAATAAGGCCTTAAATCGAACTGTCACCAGTACTTTGGGTGATGTAGATGTTATTTGCTTTGTGATTGAAGCTGGAAACTTTACGCCAGCAGATGCGCAAGTGTTGGCAATGCTAAAGCCGGAAGTTCCCGTGATTTTGGTGGCGAACAAGTTGGATGCTTTTGCAGCAACGTCGAGTAGTCCCGCTGAGCGTGATTATCGATTGCTCGAATTTTTAAAAGAGATGGCAGCGCGTTTTGACTTTGCTGAAGTTGTCCCAATGACGGCAAAACATCCAGATGATGTGGCCAGGCTTACCAATATTATCGAATCGCATTTGCCAGAGCGTGAGGCGATTTATGATGCCGACACGTTGACGGATCGAAGTGAAAAGTTTTTAGCTGCAGAAATCATTCGAGAAAAAGTGTTTCGACACACTGGCGCTGAGCTGCCGTATGCGAGCTCAGTGGTGATTGATCGATTTGTGATGGATGGCAAGCTAAGACGTATTGCAGCGACGATCTTAGTTGATCGTGATAGTCACAAAGCGATGGTCATCGGCGAGAAAGGCGCTAAGCTTAAACGCATCTCCACAGAAGCTCGTCAGGATATGGAGAAGTTATTTGACGGCAAGGTGTTTTTAGAGACTTGGGTCAAGGTCAAGCGTGGTTGGGCGGATGACCGTGCGGCGCTTCGAGAGCAGGGACTCGAATAAATTATGCGTGTCGCTGATGCAGCTGCATTTGTGTTGCATTCAATTCCTTACAAGGAAACCAGTCTTATCCTCGATGTCTTTACACGAGATTACGGACGCGTTGCACTCATCGCTAAAGGTGCTAAGCGACCGCATTCAGCCCTACGCCCAGTTTTGCAGCGATTTCAGCCTTTGCTCGTTTCATGGTCAGGTAAGACGGAACTCATGACCCTGACGAAGTCTGAATGGGTAGGGGGAACGCCTTCATTGGTGGGTGATGCCTTGCTCTGCGGTTTTTATATGAATGAGCTCATAGTGAAGTTCTTAGCTCGAGAAGATCCGCACGAAGCCTTGTTTGATTATTACCATGAGACTTTAGAGAAATTAGCGCAAGCACAGTTACCTCTAGAGGCGATTCTGCGCCCCTTTGAAGCAAAGTTATTACGTGAGACAGGGTTCTGTGCTGAATTAGACGTTTGCCAAGATACGCGCCAACGTTTGTTGCCAGATGAACATTACGTTTATCAGCCAGAAAAAGGTTTACGTCCAAGTCATCCCGAAGATCCAGCGCATTGGCCAATCATGAAGGGTGAGCATTTATTGGAGTTGGTTGCTGAAAATTTTGAAGATCCAGACACCTTGACGGACAGTAAGATATTGATGCGTTTTTTATTAGGCTTACACTTACAAGATCAAGTGATGACCACGCGTAAAATTTTGATTGATTTAAAGAAGATTTAGGAAATTTGGATGTCGATAAAGCCATTGGATTTAGGAATTAACATCGATCATGTCGCGACATTACGAAATGCGCGGGGCACGAGCTATCCAGATCCGATTCGAGCGGCGCTCGAGGCAGAGGCTGCAGGGGCTGATCTGATTACGCTTCATTTGCGGGAAGATCGGCGTCATATAAAAGATGCGGATTTACGTGCTCTCAGGCCACTAATTAAAACGCGCATGAACTTAGAGTGCGCCATCACCCCAGAGATGATTCAGATTGCGTGTGAGGTTT
>CAYFKO010000044.1:0-4463 GCA_964343765.1 uncultured Polynucleobacter sp.
GCTCTTTCTTACCTAAGAAGGTAGTTTATGGGGAAACCCTAGGTGTAATGCCGCAAAATTAAGGCACAATAAGTTTCTTATAATTTTTTTAAATATTCAGGTGAGACATGGAAAAGTTTATATCCGCTGCAACTAAATACATGTGGGCAATTGGGATTGCATTTGTCATCATGGCGTTGCTCGCTTTTAGATATTTATTCCCAGCACCACCTTCCACACTAAAAATAGCGGCAAGCAGTGAAGGTAGTTATTTTGCACAGACTGCTCAAGAATATCAAAGCGAACTTGCAAAAGAAGGTATTAAGCTTCAAATTATTCATACCAATGGCGCCGCCGAAAATCTCGCGCTTCTCAATGAGGGGAAAGTTGACTTGGCTCTTAGCCATGGAGGCCTCACCGACCCGAAATCATCCCCGAACCTCATTTCGTTAGGTAGCCTCTCCTATGAACCAGTTTGGGTTTTCCAACGCAAAGGTATTAAAACAATTACTGACCTCTCCCAGTTAAAAGGCTTACGCATTGCGATTGGCAAATCAGGAAGTGGTGTTCGCGTGATTGCGCGAAAAATGCTCAAACTTTCGGGGGTCGATGAAACTAATACAACATTTATTGAACTTGGCGTCGAAGAATCTGAGAAGCAACTGTTAAATTCGAAAATTGACGCGGCATTCTTCATGGACCCTCCTGAGAATGACAAAATTCATAGCTTTTTTACCCACGACATCATTAATGAAGTCAACCTAACGGATGCTGAAGCTCTGCGTCGTCATTTACGCTTCTTACACGTCACACGCATCCCAGCATCAACCATTGACCTCAAACTAGAACAGCCTCACCATGACATGACGACTGTCTCGACAACGGCAACGCTAGCGGCCAATAAGAATTTGCATTCAGCTATTCAATACCTACTTATGAGTGTTATTGATAAGGCACACCATAAACCAACTCTCATTAGTGAGGAAGACGAATTTCCTGCTGACAAGGATGTTGACCTTCCACTCAGCGCTGAAGCGGAAGTTTTCTATAAAAATGGCAAGCCGGTTTTACAACGCTATCTCCCATTTGAATTGGCAAGCGTTGTGGAGCGACTCATTAAAGTAATCCTTCCAATCCTATTGCTAGCTCTCCCAATTATCAAACTAATTCCTAGCTTCTTTAATTGGCGAGTAAAAAATAAATTATTCAAGTGCTACCGAGCTCTCATAGAGGTAGAGAAGCAAGTGCATCAAATTGGATCGCGCAAATCTGCAAGAGAATTCGAGGAGATGCTCAATGGCATTGAAGATAAATTAAATGCCGAAAAAATACCGCTTTCCTTCTCGAACGAAGTCTATGTGCTGCGCGAACATATTGAATTGGCTAGACGGCAAATTTATAAATACCTCGAAACCAATAAGGCTTAATCAATTAACTGGCTGAACTACCCATAAGTCAGCCAGTCTGCTTTTATATGCTACGTTCAACATTATCCAAAATAGTTTTATTCGGCTTAGCCAGTTTTATAGTAATCATTAGCTGTGGAAGCTACTTCGCGATTAAACAAGCGCCTAAGCTGATTAAATCAAAGGCAGAAGCTTATATTGAGTCGATTGGCTACCATCTATCTTTAGATGAAGTCGAAATACATCCACTAACCTTAAGTGCCAGCATAAAAAAAGTCGGGCTTCAAGATGACTCATCCAAAGCCTTATTGAGCGCTGATGAACTAAGCATTCAGGTTGGTCTTGCTGGAATTTTTGAAAAACATATTGCCATTGAAGCGATTGAAATAAAAAAGGCAAATATTCAAGCAACCAAAGATACAGATACTTGGAATTGGCAAAAATTTATTAAAGCGATTAAAGATTCCAAGAAAAAGAAAAGTAAGCAATCTTCTTTCGATATCGTCATCAATCATATTCGTGTCATTGATTCATCAGTGCACGTATCCGATCAAGTGGCCCAATATTCAATTGATATATCCCCTATCGATTTTTATATCAAGCATCTAGGAACAATTAAACCTGGTGGAAAAATTCAAGTAAGCCAAGAAGATGACCCAATTTCATTGGGCGAATTTAATTTTGATATTGCTAATCATAAGTTTCACACAAGTGACGTCGAGATCAATCTCGAGTCACTTAAATTTGCACTTAAAAATGTAAGCCTAATCCAATCGGGCAAAAATAAACCTCTCTTAACAAGCGAACATGCAGAACTTCAACTTGCTGCGGATGGACTTCTAAAAAAGCATATTCATGTAAAACATTTATCCATCTTAGAACCCGAACTATCACTTGAAAAAGTCGATAAGAAATGGAACCTGTTGGAGTTCATCAATGCCGCGAAGGATCGCTTCAAAAGCCCACGCCCCAGCAAAAATCCTCTAGAGTTATTAATCGACGACATCAAAGTTGCCAATCTTAAATTAACCTTGACGGATCATCGAGACCCGCATGGCTACACTGCAAGCATTCACAACATGAATGTTGAGATGAAAGATGTCACTAACCTGCCACAAACTTCCTTATTTAGTCGCTATCAAATCATCACCTCGCCTCTTGTTTGGCAAAGTCACTCATCAGGTAAATCAATAAACTTAGGCTCGATCAAAGCTCAAGGCCAATGGAGTCGGCACCCTAACAAAGACATTCAGTTCGGCTTTAATGGCTTCCTAGATAAAGGCAGCGCAAGTATCAAAGGTACCTGGAATAAAAACACAAAGGAAAGTTCGCTCAATCTTCAATTAAAAGAACTGTCACTGTTACCTGTATTTGAGTTATTACCTGCTTCAATTCCATTAATTGCAAAAAATGGCAGTATCTCCACGGATTTATCTATTCAAACTACCCCCCTTGGATTTATAGCTTCTGGAAATCTTCAATTTGGCCCATCCATTATTTATGAGCCCAATCATGATTCTGAGTTAATAAGCTGGAAAAGTGCAAACTTCAACAAACTTAATCTGCAAACCAGCTCTGACAAATCTGTCGTAGCTATTGACGAGATTCAGCTAAACTCGCCAACTGGACGGATGATTTTTTTTGAAGATCGAAGCTCTAATTTCAAACGCATCTTTTCAAAACCCAAAGGTGAAACTAAAAAAGAAAAAAGGCCTCTCGATTTAGATGTTCGAAATATCATCCTAAACAATGGCGAAGTTGATTTCACTGATTATTCAATTAAACCCTTCTTCCAGACAAGAATTACCGACCTTCGCGGCTCTCTTACCGGTTTTAGCAATCGCCCAGATCAAGTTGCCGGGCTTGCCTTAAATGGCACCATCGACCGAACTGGCGAGATGATTGCTAAAGGAAATGTGGCATTCGAAGATCCTCGCCGGAACAATGATTTATCTGTGCAATTTATACGAATACCTCTAAAAGCGGTAAATCCATACTCAAAATCCTTCGCTGGGTACGAAATATTAGATGGCGCTCTGTCTCTGTCACTTAACTACAAAACTCAAAATGCCAACCTCGATGGCTCCAATCAAATTACGATCAATCAAATTAAATTAGGTGACCCCGTACCAGGATATACAGGAAAACTAAAAAATATACCCGTCAAACGGGCTCTATCTTTTTTGGAAGATGACAATGGCGTCATTAATCTTGATATTCCAATCACAGGCAATATTGATCACCCCCACTTTGATGCACACGCCTTAGTTTGGGCAGCTATCTCCAGCGCGATTCATAATGCGTGGAATTCGCCTACGCGAATTTCACAACGTGTTCTTGGATTAGATGATTTCGAAGGACTGTATTTCGAGGCCGGCGAATCTACCCTTCGAAATAAAGAGAAAGAAAAAATTATCTCCTTAATCAAAGCACTTCAAGAAAAGCCTGGAACAATTCTTGTTTTGCATGGCTCTTACGACGAAAATTCTGACCAACAACAACTTAAGCAACTGACACTCAATCGCCAAATTTTTGAATTGGCCGGGTTCAAAGCACCTCCTGGCGCCCCATTACCCAACCTAAGCTTATCGGATTCAAGAATTCGCAACATCATTCAATCACTCTATACAAAAGCTCTCGGCAATAGCCAATGGAATGAAATGAATGCAGCAATCAAAACCGATCCTAAAGAGTGGGAAAGTGCCTATAAGCAACTTTTAGGCACGATTGCCATTGATAAAAACGCACTCGAACTTTTGGCCACCGCTCGAGGTAATGCGTTAAAAAAAGCGTTCTTAGAAATTAATCCGTCAGTAGGCCCGCAAATTCAAATTGGACCCATCAAAATTACCCAACTGAACAAATTAGGTGTCCTACAAGAAATTAGTTTAGGAAACTAATTTATTAAACGCTTGATTGATATCAAGCGTTTTTTTCAAAGAGTAAAGCAATTCCACCTAAAGCCAAGCAAGCCACCCCAACAAGGGCACCCACGCCTGAATAAGCCAAACTTGACCAAAGCAACCATGCTGAGGAAGCGCAAAAAATTAAGGGCAAAATTGGATACAAAGGCACTGA
>CAYFKO010000044.1:4473-11626 GCA_964343765.1 uncultured Polynucleobacter sp.
AAATAGAAATTCCGACAAGTAAGATAAACAGCCAAAATACAGGAGCTGTAAATTCAACAATTGCATCAAAACCCTGCCTAGCAAATGAAGCAAAAATCACCAGCAAAATAGCAATCATGGCTTGCATGAAGATTGCTTTTCGCGGACTACCTGATGAATGCCACTCCCCAACCCATTTAAAAATAGTCCAATCTCGCCCAAGCGCATAACTACTGCGGGAGCCAAAGATAATCGTGGCATTAATTGAGTTTAAGCAAGAGAAAACGACAATAGCACTAAAGATAATTGCTGATTCACGCCCATATGCTCGATCAAATAAGTCACTTGCTAGCGCACTTGATTTACCCATCGCTTCTGGACCGAAAGCATGTAAGTAAGCCAAATTAACCAATAAATAAAGCAATGTGACTAAACCTAATCCGAATAACAGGCCCTTTAAAATTCCGTGTTTTTGATCCCGGGCCTCAGATGAAACATACGCCGCCTCGTTCCAACCCCCATAGGTTAAAAGGACAAAAACCATCGCCAAACTCAACGCACCCAAATTTGAGGTATTACTCCCTATCGTCGACGCAACCGTTGTTGCAGCAGGCGCATCAACTAAAAAACCAGTGACTGCAATGGCAACAACACCGGCAACCTCAATAAATGTCAGAATATTCTGAGTTGTCTTTCCTTCCCGAATACCTATCGCATTCAAAAAGCTCAGGGTTGAAATTACCAAAATAGCCCAGATAGTCGCAGAATAATCTCCCAAAGGCAGAATCTTCGACATATAGTCGCCCAAAGTAATACCAAGGAATGCAATTGATCCCGTGACAATCACGGTCGACCTAGACCAACCATACAGGAAAGCAATTTTTCTACCGAAGGATCGTTGTAAGAAATGGTACTCACCGCCCACATGAGGGAACGAGGATGCTAACTCGGCATAACATAAGGCTCCGACCACGGAAATTAGCCCCCCAAATGCCCAAACTAGCAAGATTGCAATATCGCTCTGCGCTTGAGCCGCGACCATGGAAGGAACTTTAAAGATTCCTGCACCCAAGACAGTTCCCACAATGAGTGAAATAATGTCTAAAGTTGATAATGAATGTTGTGGTTTTTTTGTTGAATCTTCTGCAGTATATTCAGACATTACTATTTCTACTTTGTGAACAAGTTAAATCAATTGAAAGTTAGGCATTTCACTACTAAATATCATAACAATTTCATTGTATTGGTATTCTTGGTCAATTTTGCCCTATTGATTGGTTTATTTTTTTCAAACGTGAGCCACGCAACCCCCCTTTCCCCCTCAATCGAACGCAAGACTTTCAATACCAGTGACGGAGTTCAACTCCATTACCTAATTGGTGGCTCAGGCGATAAAACCTTGGTATTTATCCCTGGATGGTTAATGCCCGCAGAAATATTTAACTCCCAATTAAATTATTTCTCTCAAAAATATCGCGTTATTTCTCTAGACCCAAGGTCTCAAGGCAAATCTGACATTTATATTGGTAAAAATCTTGCCGAGGTTAGAACCCGAGATATCGATGAACTCATTAAGGCCACTAATACCAAGCAATTTGTTCTTATTGGTTGGTCACTCGGCGTTATGGAATCGATTGATTTTGTTAAGCGCTACGACAATCCTGGCCTAGAGTCACTTGTTCTCATCGACAACTCGATTGGGGAAGGCACTCCCCCAAAACCTAGTAAGAAAAAACGATCTAAAAAGCCTATGTCCTCAAGTGACTTTGTTGACTACGTTAAAGGTTTTGTCAAAGCCATCTTTAAAACCCAACCAGACCCTGAATTTGTTCAAACCGTTGAAAAATCAGCGCTAAGGCTTGCAGATAATCCTCAAAATGCCTTTTATGTCTTATCTAAACCCTACCCCAGAGAGTACTATCGCGAAACCCTTTACAACAAACAGATTCCCATCTGGTATGCCATCACACCAAGATATGCAGAGCAAGGGGAAATTTTTAGCACCAAACATCCTATGGGATCAATGACCATCTACAATAATGCTGGGCATGCCCTGTTCGTGGATAATGCAGATGAATTTAACCGCGACTTAGAAAATTTCCTAAGGAAAAAGTAATTGGCTTTAAAACAATCAATCCGAGCCGTTTTCTGGTCCCAGTGCGTCATAGGACTGAGCATTGCACTATCGCTCACCCCAGGACATGCTGATGCCAAGCAAAAGAAAGCCAATCCCAGTAAATCAAAGGTTCAAGTTCAACTCAAACAAAATCGCGGCGCACCTGGCCTTCGCCATATTGAGAAATCTTCCCCTAGCCCAACCGTAGGTAGCTTTCTAGAACCAGAAAGAACCGAGTCTAGCAATCTGCCAGCTAGTTATTCAGGCAATGTCACCATCAAACATGGGTGCATTGGTTCATCTAGTTCGATTAGTCGAATTCTGAGAAGATTAGATGTCAAAGATGATCAATTTGCGGATACGTTTGAAGCACAAGCTCCGCGCTTTTTAAGTTCAGTCAATAGTGACTGCCTTCCCTACGCAATTGCAATCGACTCTCAACGCCGAGTGCAAGCACTTTCTATCATTAATGATGAGAAAAAACATAAAGACGCAAAGTTAGTGAGCTTTAGTCGCTCAGAAACCACTGGCAACTACCTTGTTCATACACAAGATTTATCAAGCGGCTTTAGTGGCTATCAAGAGATCGAGCTAAGCTTGCAAGATACAGTTGCCTACAAAGCTAATAAGGCGATTAGCGCAATCCCCCCTGAACTTGTTTGGGAACTCTCTTCATTATTAAAACAAATCGCCCCAAAGGGTCCAGATCGTGAAAAACGTTTTGTGCGCATTATTTTCAATGCAGGCGATAAAAATACATGGGCTCAAATTATTGGAATCGAGATTTTGGATTCAACTCGAACACTTGTATTAGCAGATGCTTTTTGGGTTGATCGTGATGACATTACAGGCGGATTTTTCACTTCAGAAGGCCAAGATTTAGAACAAGACTCCTGGATTAATCCACTCAATTACACACGAATATCTCGTGGCGTAGGAACTTTTGCCTCCAAAGGGAAACGTTCTCAGGTGGTTCGCAAAGGCAATAAAAAAGTGGTCGTTACTCGTTTCTACTCTGGCTATACAGGACATCAAGGCATCGATTACGCGGCCCCAATCGGCACTCCGATTTATGCGGTAGCGAACGGCAAAATTATTCAATACGGCCCAGTAACAGGGGGCTACGGCAATCTTGTCATCGTAGAACATCCTGGCAATTACAAAACTTACTACGCCCACTTAAGCGCATTTAACCCGGAACTTGGTGTCGGCAGTGAAGTTCGTCGTGGACTTGAAATTGGTTACGTCGGCTCTACAGGAAGATCGACAGGCCCTCACCTTCACTTCGAACTCAGAAAAAACAATGTGTATCAGAATCCCATGTCGGATCAACTAGAGCTAGATCTATGGAATCTGCGCACCGAGGATTACGAAAAACTTACTCGACAGGTAGTTTTGTTTGCCACCAATCAAAAAGACCGCTAATGCGGTCTTTTTTTTACTATCCCAAACTAAGGCGCTTACTTAGTCTTTCGTTGCCCAACCATCAAGATTGAACCGCCTACTTTTTCGTAGCCCAAGATAAAAGGTAAGTCTTCTTTACTCTTGTTCTCTGAAAAATACTTTGCCAACTCCTTACTTGCAGGGTTTTGCGCCCACAGTTTATGAGCGGCAACAAATTTTCCATAAAGCTCTAAATTGAAGTTTTCAGACAAAGGACCAATCGAAAGCCCAGTTTCATCTTGAGTAACCCATTGCGCACTCCCCACTAAAACATCTGACATTTTTGAGAAATAAGGTTTTTGCAATAAGTGAGATGCAGACTTAATTAGCACTACCTGACTACTTTTTCGTGTAAAGGCAGTCGCATACTCTGGATTTTTCTCAAATCCAGAATTTGATAAATCTGCTTGCAAATAATCCAACAGAACTTTTCTGCCATCTTTTGTCTCGAGAGTGAACCTCACACCATGCGGATCCGTATCTTCTTTTTCTAAAGGCAAAATCAAACCATCTTTTGTGATTTTGAGCGCCTTCGCATCAAGAATTTTCGAGCCTGTAAATGCAATGTTATAGATCAATAACTTGATAAAACGTGGGCGAGGTCCATTTTTACCATTTAAATCATTCGTTAAATAGTAACCACTTCGGGAAAAACGATTGAGCATGCCACACTCAAATTGCTTTGATTTTTCCCCCATATGCTCAGGACGATCAATGTAACCATATTCTGGAATTTGATCAGCGACCATCACATAGTAATTTGCTTTCGGGTACAAAGACATGACAGTGACAACATCAGGTCCTGAAAATGGGTAAAAGGCCGTTTGGTAATTGGCCGAGGCAAGATTTTTTGCGCTCCAATCGACCATTTTGGTTTGAAATTTTTGCTGATAAGCAGAAACCATTTGATCAAAATTAGGACAATCAATTGCCGTTAACAACCCCAATTTATCAACAGCTGGCTTTGATTTAGCCCCCGCTTCAGGAGATGTTTGTGCATATCCAGCAACGCTTACTGCCAAGCTGATAGCTAAAACTGCTTTAGAAATACTGTTCGAAAACGACATAGGAAAAAACGCTTAAATATTTGAGAGAAGTGCTATTTATAACACTATTTATACTTTTAACTTCTATAAGTTATTAATCTAAATCAAGACGCTTAAGGTTTTTCGACAATTATTTCTGCAAGGCGCCTGCTCTAGCGATCGCTAATGCCTCTTTAATAACACTCAAATCACCTATGTGATTTGCCAATAGCAGGACTAATTGAGAATTAAGACTCTGGCTTTGCTCGTCCGTTAAATCGCGATGCGCCTCAATCAGAGCTTCATAAAAATTATCGCCTGGCGTAAATTCTCTAAAAGTCGGCTGAGTATTGTCTTTAAAATTTGGAGTGACAATGAGTGACATTTCGCTACCTTCTAAATTGAGTAATGGTTGGCAGTCGCAATAGATAATGCTTGCTTAACCTCATCCGCATCTACTTCACGCCATCTAGCAACTACGTGCTGGTCAGGTCTTAACAAATACAACGTCCCAGGTTGAGCATCATAACGTTGAGCTATTAACCCCTCGCTATCAATCATTGTTTTGTAGCGACTTGGAACGTCGACATTGTCTTGTCCAGATATGACGCAAACAGGTAACAACCTAATACCTTTAACCTCAATCTCGCTTAAACGATCCAATATAGATAAATCAGTATTTTTATTAGCAAAAAATAAAATCGCAAATTCGCTATGATTGATATGCCTTAATAACCAGCTTTTTTGATCACCCACTAAAACTGGCGCATCTTCCATCGGCGCACCTGGAATCATCCCACCCTCAAACGCTCCAACACTGGGGCCATTTAAACTGGATTGATACAAATAAGATGGCACCGATAAGCGCCCTGAATTCACCAATGATCGGGCAAAGGCACACGTCTTTGCTAAACGCAAAACCGAATCTCGAAATTGTTTACTAACATTTGACTTTGGCGTTATGAAATCCGTCGACCTAGTGGAATTCATAATGTTTTCATCGGCCGCATAGGCGCGCTCTTCATGATAAGTATCAAGAAGTGACTCAGGAGACTTACCTTCTAACACTAGACGTAATTTCCAGCCAAGGTTATCCACATCCTGAATACCCGAGTTAGCTCCTCGAGCTCCAAACGGTGATACTTGATGAGCAGCATCACCAACAAAAAGAACTCGTTTATGTCGGAAATTTTTCATACGGCGACACTGAAAGGTATACACACTCACCCATTCGAGTTCGAACTCCCGTTCATCACCTAACATTGCTTTAATCCGAGGAATCACATTCTCAGGCTTTTTCTCTTCTTCTGGATCAGCATCCCAACCCAACTGAAAATCAATCCGCCAAACATTATCAGCCTCACGATGCAACAACACGGATTGATTTCGATGGAATGGCGGATCAAACCAAAACCATCGCTCCGCAGGAAAATCCGCCTTCATCACAACATCAGCAATTAAAAATCGATCTTGAAAAATTTTTCCTTCGATATCTAATCCTAATTGACGTCGAATACCAGATCGCGCCCCATCAGCTGCAACGACCCAATCGCATTCGAGCTCATAAACTCCCTCTGGCGTCTCTACGCTCAAGCTAACTTTATTAACCGTTGTGTCAACATCTACATGAGTTACTTTATTTTTCCAGCGAATTTCAATTTCAGGCAACTCATTCGCTCGCTTGAGCAAATACTCCTCGAGATAGTATTGCTGCAAATTAATCATGCCAGGCCGCTCATGCCCTGAGACTGGCAATAAATTGAAATGGTAGACCTCTTCTTCTCGATAGAAAGTCCGCCCGACATTCCAAGAAACTCCTTTATCAACCACCGGCTGGCCAGCGCCGTATCGATCTAGAATTTCAAGGGTGCGCTTTGCATAACAAAGTCCTCTTGATCCGACCGAGACAGTTTCGTCATCATCCAACAATAAAACAGAGATTCCCTGCTGAGCCAAATCAATCGCCATGGATATCCCAACTGGTCCCGCACCAACTACAACGACACGAGCTTTACCACCTACCCCATCCAACTCGGGTGGACGCTGATACTCAAACTTAGGATATTGATAAGTGCTTAACATCAGAGCCTCTATGCTTGGAGGGCATGCCACATTTCTTGATCGCGCTCTGCCGTCCAAATCCTTGGATGAGCAATGCCACTTGCCTCATCAAATGCTCGCGTGACATCGAAAGGCAAACAATGCTCATAAATAAATACTTGCGAAAATTTTGGATCCATTTTCGAACGCACATGCGCCATTGCTGCCTTTAGGTCCATACCCTGCTTCACCGCTTCTTGAGCAGACTGATATAAGGTTGAAACGAAATCACGCGTATACGCCAATCCTTCGGCAACTTGTTTCGAATCTAATAAAGCTGGGCCACGTCCTGGCACCAACTTCTCAGCGCCTAACTTTGACAAGTTATCTAAGGTCTGGGGCCAATCTGCTAAATGCGCATCACCCGTATAACAAGCGGCATCAAACTCAACTAAGTCGCCTGAAAATAAAACTTTCTCTTTTGGTAACCAAGCAATCGTGTCGCCCTTAGTATGTCCTCGCCCCAACTGCTTAATCTGAACCTCTAAAT
>CAYFKO010000045.1:0-11597 GCA_964343765.1 uncultured Polynucleobacter sp.
AGGATTTTCAATCCTCTGCTCTACCGACTGAGCTACCAGGCCAAGAACTGGGATTGTACTATATATGGGGCTGACTGGGCAAATCTACCTTACTGTAGACCACTCTTCCAATCGTTTAAGCCCCTATTTACACTAAGTTTATCCAGTTTAATGGTGCGAGTCATATTCATTGACTGCTGCTTTAATCAAAAAACTGGTGAGAAATAAATAGGTAATCTTAAAAATATCTTATTAGCCGCATTTCTTTTGATTTTGTTAGTGGGCTTTGAACCTTAAAGTCTCGGATCTTTACTTGCTAGAGAAGGTGGTTTAGGCTAGTTAAATGAGTTGGATTTATTACTCGCCACGATTTTTTGTGACATCTATACCTAATGCCTTTAATTTTCGATATAGATGGGTTCGCTCTAAGCCAGTTTGCTCAGATACTCGCGTCATACTTCCACCAGTTTGCTTGAGGTGATATTCAAAATATGCTTTTTCAAAAATATCGCGCGCTTCTCTTAATGGCAAATCAAAATGCCCTGGCGCAATGGCTAACTGCGTCATTGAATCTGCTGGTGTGACTGCGAAAGCCTGTTGAAGTTGGCTTAAATTTGTTGGGGATTGAGGCGCAATCGCTGAGGGCGATTCTTTAACAAGCTCTCTAGTAGCATTTGCTGAAACAATATTGTCTTTGACTGGCGACTTCTCTAAAGCCTGACTAACTGTCTTTAAAAGCTTTTGAAGTGCAATGGGTTTTTCTAGAAAATTGCTAGCGCCAATTCTTGTCGCTTCTACAGCCGTGTCAATCGTTGCATGACCTGACATCATCACCACGGGCATTGTTAATAAGCCACTCTTTGACCATTCTTTTAAAAGCGTAACGCCATCTGTATCTGGCATCCAAATATCAAGCAATACTAAATCTGGTTGCATTTGTTCACGAATGGTTCTGGCTTGCTGGGCATTCTCTGCTGTATAGACGACATGCCCCTCGTCACTCAATATCTCATTGAGTAACTCACGGATTCCCATCTCATCATCTACAACTAAAATATTTGCCATTCGTTTTTCCTATGCTTCTATTTTAATCACTCTTAATTAATTTGTTGAATTAATTTCACCATTATTGGGCGCTAATCGATTAAATAAGATAGAAATCTTCGCTCCTCGAACGATGCCATCTTTCTCTCGATTTTTTAATTCAATACGCGCGCCATGCTCGTCAACAATTTTCTTAACAACGGCCAACCCTAAACCAGTTCCTTTTGATTTAGTCGTGATGTACGGCTCAAATGCGCGCGTCAAAATTCTTGGGGGGAAACCTGGGCCATTATCAACGACAGTCAAGCGCACCATCTTTTCTTCTTTTCCTGGAATTGATTCAAATTTCACGGTCTCTGTTCGCACCTCTATTTCAGGTTCGTGAGTACTTTCCAAACTGGCATCCTGAGCATTTTGCAAAACATTATGAATAACTTGCCGTAATTGGGTTGCATCTCCCAAAATTCTAGGGCAGTCCTCATCAATCTTAACCTTGATACTAGTTCCTTCGTATAGCCCCAATACTTCTCGAACTAATTCATTTAAATTGAGCGGCTCTAAGGTTGGTGTTGGTGTTTTTGCAAAGTCGCGGAAATCATTCACCATTTGTTTCATGGCTTGAACCTGATTAATAATAGTCCTTGTGCTCTTAAGAACAACTTCCTCTAGTTCGTTTGGCATCTTGCCTAACAACTTTTGCGAAATACGTTCAGCAGATAATTGAATCGGTGTTAATGGATTCTTAATCTCGTGAGCAAGCCGTCTTGCGACCTCGCCCCAAGCGACTGACCGCTGTGCAGCAATCACATCGGTAATATCATCAAACACAATAATTAACTGGCCGCTTGATAATTTTGTGCCACGCGCAAGCAAAGTGTGTGAATGCGCATCATCTTCACCCTCAAGTCCTGGATATAACTGAATTTGGCGCTGCCATGATTTTTGAGTGTTTATATTCTCTTCCAACTCTGGCTGAAGCGAATCTTCGCCGCCAACGGAAACATCATTTGTTTTAAATGCCTCCTCAATCATGCTCGCAAAATGAACTAATTCTGGGATTGTTTTTAATGAACTTCCGATCACGGGCGTTAAATCACGCTCCAAAATACGTTTTGCCCCAGAATTTGCAATCATTAAATTGAAATTGGCATCTAATACGCAAACACCTGCTGTTAAATTTACTAGGATTGATTCTGAAAAATCTTTTGACTCTTGTAAAGACTGTCGGGCATCGGCCAACTGACGGGTCATCGAATTAAACTGCCTTGTAAGCAGGCCAAGTTCATCGCCCGTATTAATTTCAGGCTTAGGACTCAAATCACCCTGTGCGACAGCTTGAGTACCTCTTAATAACATTAAAAGCGGCTGCGCCAATTGGCGTCCAAAAATTAATGCGAGCGACATCGCAATAAAGAGAGCCATAAACATCGTTAATGTTAACGAACCAATGTACATCTTTCTGAGTCCGCCTCGACTTAATTCTTTCTCTTGATAGTCACTGTATGCCTGCTGAACTTTGTAGGCATTCTCGGCCAAACCTTTTGGAATTTTTCCAATTAACTCTAGATATCGGTTTTCAGTTAATTTATAAAGTGCGAGTAGATGGTATTTTTCTTTTCCATTGACACCTGTTGCATCACTAATTTGTCCAAATTCACCATTTCTAGCAGTACTAATGATTAAGTTTTTTGGCAATTGATCATCCAAAGCAATCGCGCCATCACATGCATATTTCGCAATTGACTTTCCGGACTGGTCAAACACCCCAATTTGTTCAACATTGAAACTTCCGCAATACCCTGCTAGTTGCCAGTCTTTATTAATCGTTAAATTATCAATCCGTTGAGCGAGCTCTCGGCCTTTTGGCATAAAGTCTTTAAGAGATTGCTCTAAGGCGGTTCGACCAAGCTGAAGGCCAGAATCAAGGGCATCTTGTACTTTGACATCAAACCAAGACTCGATACTTCTTCCAACAAACTGGAGGGATACTGAATAAAGAATGGCACCTGGCAACAAGCCAACTAAACCAAAAATCATGGCTAGCTTAACAATTAGTTTGGTTCCGAAATACCCTTGCTTCCAGCGAATCGCCAATATAACAACTAAAGCCAAAATCACTAAGAGCAACGTAATACCGACAACAATATTGGCGGCATAGAGCCAAACAAAATATTTATTCAAGAATTCAGCATCTGCACTAACGCCACTCAACAGCCCAAATAATAGAAGTGCCAAAAATCCCAGTAACGCCCCTAACAAAACCATTTGAGTTTTGGAAGAAGAGGCCTGAGAAATTAAATCTTCAGCACGAGAATTAAACCGAAGCTTCATTTGTTACTTGCGGCTTTCTGCGTTGGAGTAAATGCGAAGCGCTGCCAATCACTTGCCAAATTCCACTCTCGTGCATTTAGCGCATTAATTTGGAATGGTTTTGGCAATTTAGCCAAATCCAAACGCATACGAATTTCTAATTGGTACTGCTTGCCAGCATCTAATTGAGATGAGTCGGCAACTTGCCATCCTCCAATTGATCCCACCTGAATTAATGCTTCCTTTAAGGTAAATGCTGATAACGTCAATCCACCACCGCTAACTTTGTACTGCTGAGTTAATGGCTGATAAGACAATCGAATAACTTTTTCAGCTTGAACTGGTTTTTCATCAAACCAATACCATCGCCCACGTGTGATATTAAGATCCGCAACAAAGTGAAAGATTACGCCTTTCTTAACAGCATCTTCTAGTTCTTGAGGTAACTCAATTTGAAATGAAGCATTTACCAAAATATTGGCATCAGTTTGCTCAACTTGAACTTGACGAGATTTGATACCCTCAGCATTGGCGAGTGTCAGCGTGGCACTAAGTACCAAAGCAACTAACACCAACCAAAGACGAGCGACTATCTTCATGCCTGCTTTCTAAAAAGGGCGTAAAAAAACCCATCATGCCACTTAGACGGCAAAATTTGTCCAAGGGTTTGTAATCGTACCGCATCTGGGCAATTTTCCAATACCCATTTACTCTGATTCTCGCCCTCTTCAGGAAATATAGAACATGTTACATAAAGCAATCGTCCGCCAGGTTTTAATGTTTGCCACAAACTGGAAACTATCTGCTTTTGCAATATAGCTAATTGTTTAATGTCTTCAGGACGTCTTAAATATGGGATATCTGGATGACGCCGAACAATCCCTGATGCTGAACAAGGCACATCCGCCAAAATGGCATCAAACTGTCGGCCATCCCACCATGCCTTGTAATCAGCGGCATCACCTACTTTAATTTCGGCCTCAAGCCCCAAGCGATCAAGATTTTCTTGAATCTTTTTGATTCGAATTTCATCTTTTTCAATCGCCAAGAGGTCTATATCTGCCAACTCCAACAAATGAGCGGTTTTACCTCCTGGGGCTGCACAAGCATCTAATATCCGCTCACCTGCCTTAGGCGCCAGCAAATGGGCGGCAACTTGAGCCCCAATGTCTTGAATGGATGCTGAGCCCTCCCAAAAGCCAGGCAACTGCCCAACACTTAATGGCTTTTCCAAGCAAATTGCTTCTTTAGCGAGTTGTTTAATTTCACTTGGGATTGTCACAAATTTAATCTGATCTTTTTCTAACTGTTCAGCGTAAGCAGTTTCTGAAAATTTTCGTTGATTAACCCTCAAACTCATAGGAGGATGTGTTGCATTAGCATCGAGAATATCTAACCAATCTTCTGGGTATGCTTGCTTAATTTTTTTTACCCACCAATCCGGATAAAAATTTAATGTTTTCTGAATAGAGGCGCTAAATACTTGTGGGTTTTCGCAAAGCCTTCTTAAAACTGCGTTAATCAGCCCCTTCGCCGCGATGGTCTCAGATGATTTCGTGGCCGCATTAACAGCCTCATTTACCAAAGTATGTGAATTATATTTATTGGGCGAATGTGGCAATAGGGTAGAAGCTGACACTAAGAGTACATCTTCTACAGGCGCATCAATTGCGCGACTTATAAATCCAGAGATTGCCAATAATAGTCGTGGCTTATTTCGTAAAGCGTTATAAGCCAAGCTTTGTGCCGCCGGACGAATAGATAATTCAGTTAACTGAATTGCTTCCGTCATCGACTTTCCAAGTCGAATTTCTTTCAAAATTTTGCAAGCTTCAATAATGGCGGCACTTAAATTTGAGCCCTTATTTTTCGCAATGGTCGGCTTATCCGATGGCATGTTTTTATTTTCCAAGGTATTTCGATCTATTTAGTCTGTCTTCACTCAAGCTTCTAACCCAAGCACTCCCCAACCATAAAGGAGCCCTGCTGAACAAATTGCGATGCTAGCAAACGCTTGCCTCCTGCACGCTGAACTTCCAACAATTGAATTAATCCGCCATCACCGCCTGCGACTACCAATCCATTGGTATTAATTTCAACGACCTCTCCCGGTCGGGTCGCTTGATTTGAAGCAGCCTTTTTTTGAAGATTAACTGAGCGCCATATCTTCAATATTTGCTGATCATGCATCGTATATGCGCCAGGCATAGGATTTAACGCTCTAATCTGACGGTCAATATAGCTAGCGTCTTTGGACCAATCAATCAAAGCCTCTGATTTCAAAATCTTTTCGGCATATGTCACGCCCTCAGATGGTTGTGCATGGCTTTCAAGATGTCCGATTTGAGCATACTTATCAAGAACCTTAAGTAGCAATTCTCCACCTGTCTGAGCTAATTTGTCGTGCAAGCTAGCGGTGGTATCAAGCTCAGTTATTAAGACTTCATTTGAGGCAATCACTGGCCCAGTATCCAAGCCGGCTTCCATTTGCATAATGCAATTACCCGTCTTTTGATCACCAGACCAAATTGCTCTTTGGATAGGGGCAGCGCCCCGCCACCGTGGAAGCAAAGAGCCGTGAATATTTAAACAACCTGCTCGACCATCTTTAGATGCCAAATCCAAAACCCACTGCGGCAATATCAATCCGTAAGCTGCAACCACTAAGACATCGAAGTCTGTTGTCTCTAAAGTTTGTTTGGCAACGCACGCTTCTTCTGGATATTTGCCATCTAGACGCAACGAAGTTGGCTGCAAAATTTCACAACCAATATCCTTGGCTACTTGCTTAACTGCGCTTTCTTGCAATTTCATGCCCCGACCTGCCGGACGATCAGGTTGTGTCATAACTTTAACCACCTGATGACCGGCTCCTGCAATTGCTCTTAAAGCAACCGCTGCAAACTCAGGGGTTCCAGCAAAAATAACCTTAAGCTTCTTCATGGCTTCACAATTGCCCAATCTATTTCTAGGTGAGGACCTTTTTCATTAGTCGCCCAAGGTATAGATTCATGGCCTTTTATTAATCCTGCCTGAAATAATGCTTCAACTTCGGAAGAAACGGGATCGGGTCGACGATGACGACCGTGGTAATCAACTTTTGCACTCCGATTAATCACAACCATTGTTAAGGGTTTTTCAACACCATTAAGCCATGGAGATTCGGCATCTTTTCCATCCACCCAAACCCTGGTTTCCCGACCTAAATTGGGGCCATGAATAATCACATTTCCAGCCGTCCAAGAATCCCCGGCAACTAACTTGAGGGACTCACCTTTGGTCAATTCTGGATGTTCTTGCCATCGTTGATAAATGATTTTCGAGAGCGCCTTGCCAGGATAATTTGCTCGTGTTGTGTAACCTACTGCACCAGCAATTGGCCCAATAATCAACGCGTATCCAGCCGCAAAAACCAAGTGTAAAAGTACAATTTGACGAATCATTTTCTGGGTAGAAAAATTACCCGAAACAAATAACCATCCAACAGAACCAATGGTCATATAGAAAGTGACCGCCCACTTCGCTTCAATTTTCATACCAAAACCGAAGCCCATAATTAACGCAAATACGGTTGGTGCCGCCAATGAAATCAATAAGAACTGACGATCCTCTGGCTCCAGAATTTGCCACCAGGTTTTCGAGTTTGGCTCCCGCTGACTGGCATGTTTAGATAGCCTCCATACAATCCATACCGTTAGCAAAATTGGCGATAAACGATAAACTTGGGTTAACAAAAATCCAATAATTAGCTGGTCCAATTGCTCTAAAAAATTACCGGCCCCTTCCACTGAGGTTTGAGCATATTTAAGGGGGCCCATTCCATTTGCGGCCTGATCTAATACCCACATTAAATGTGGCAAAAATAATAAAGTGGCAATCCCTGCTGAAAGCAATAAGCCCACCCAGGCCTTCGAATTATTCCAACGCCTTGCCCACAAAAAATGAGTTGCTAATGTGGCAATTTGAATGACAGCACTATATTTAGTTAATAGCGCAAGCCCTCCAAAAAAGCCAACAAGCGCCCAATTTTGTAGACTAAAACGGCCCTCTAACTCAGCAACCCATGCTCGGTAGTAAAACAAAAGCATTGCAGCCAAAGACCATAATTGGGCCGCATTGTGATTAAAGTCAGTGCCTCGAATGGTGTAATAAGCAATGGGTGAAGAAACCAATACCGCCATAAACGCTGCATAACTTGGAATGGCGCCCTTGGAACGTTCAATCACATCGCTAAATAAATAATAGATACAAACGTTAGCCGCAAATACACACAACAAGCCCAAACCAAAAGACAAGGCCAATGATTTACCAAAAATCAAAGTAGCTGGATAAAGTATCCAAGTCGGTAGGGGTGGGTGTTTTTGATATCCCAACTCAAACGAGTTGGCCCACACTAATTCTTCCATGTTGTCCCACTCAGGGGACTGGTGGCTTAAAAGCTTTGCCACAAACCAAATTAGGCCAATGAATAGCATCCAACCGATTGCTTCTTTGGCGCGAGAATTATTCATTGGCTTAAAGTAATGGTTCAAAAGGATTTTCAGGTTAGCATATCGAAAATGAATATGAATTGATTATAGTTTCAACCCCTCGAAAAACATACATGACAACTCGCCCATCCAACTTCTTATTAAGTCTTGTCGTTCCTGCCTACAACGAGGGGGGGCATCTTGTTGAGTTTGTAACCGCACTGAAATCGGCTTCTAGCAACATTACACCTAACTATGAAATTATCATCATTAATGATGGCAGCAAAGACAACACCGATGCTGTAGCGAAAGAATTAAGCACAACTGGGAATATTCGTTATTTGAATTTTTCAAGAAACTTCGGCAAAGAAGCGGCGTTATCCGCCGGTTTAGATTACGCAAAGGGTGATGCTGTTGTTCTTATCGATGCTGATTTTCAGCACCCTCTTGAGAAGTTACGTGAAATGGCTGATTTATGGCTGAACGGCTATGACATGGTCTATGGCGTCATTGCTGATCGCGGCAACGAATCACCCCTGAAACGATTGGGTACTCGCTTCTTTTACGCGATCATGAGCCATGGTTCCGACGTGCCAATTCCTCAGAATGCTGGAGATTTTCGTTGGCTCGATCGCAAAGTAGTAGATGCTCTTAAAAACCTGCCTGAGCGTAACCGTTTTATGAAAGGCTTGTATGCATGGGTAGGTTTCAAATCCATTGCACTTCCTTTTGTTCCTGCCGATCGTGCTGGGGGTATTTCAAGTTTCAGCTTGAAGAATCTCTCTAAATTAGCTTTGTCTGGTTTGACTGCATTTAGCACCCTCCCTTTAAGAATGTGGACGATTATTGGAGCCTTCATCTCTTTAGCTTCAATCCTATACGGCATTTACGTAGCTCTTGATACCCTGATCAATGGCAACCCTGTTGGTGGTTGGCCAACTCTTGCGGTTGCTCTCATGTTGTTCTCTGGTGTTCAACTGTTATCAATTGGTATTCTTGGCGAATATATTGGGCGCATTTTTAATGAAGTAAAACAACGGCCGCTCTATATCATTGCTGAAGACCATGATCATCGTCAAACACCTTCTTAATCTCCCTCGCCCCATTCGTTTTGTGGCGATTGGTGGTTTAGCAGCAGCGACCCATTTTGTTTGCGTCATATTGTTAGTGGAAGCAACCAAGATTGCGCCACTGTTTGCGAATGTAATTGCATTTTTAATTGCCTTTATCGTTAGCTTTTCTGGTCAACGATTGGTAACCTTTAATGACAGTCAACAAGCCCTTGGTTCTTCATTACGGCGTTATTTCTTAATCTCTATAAGCTCATTTATTGCAAATGAATTGCTATTTGCAATATCCATTAAACTTTTCGATCTTCCCTACATTCCTTCTTTAGCATGCGTTTTAGTGCTAGTGGCATTAGGAACCTATATCGGTAGTCGTAAGTGGGCCTTTAAGGTATGAGTAAAACAGTAATTTCGATTTGTGCTGATGACATTGGGCAAGATCCCGCCATTAATGAAGGGTGTCTTGAGCTGTTTCATTTAAATCGCTTGAATGCCGTTAGCGCTTTAGCCGAAGCGCCGTTTATTACTTCACAAATAAATGAGTGGAACCTGGCCCGAAAAAAGGGTTTACAAATAGGTTTGCACTTCAACCTAACCCTTAATTTACTTGAATCAAATTCAAGTAAATCTTTAGGTACCTGGATTGCCTTAAGTCACTTAAGACAAATAAATAAAGATGAAATTCGTAGAGCTTTTATTAACCAGCTCGATGCATTTACCAACCATTTTGGACACTTACCAGATTTTATTGATGGACATCAACACGTCCATCAATTTCCTGTCATTCGTGATGTATTGTTAAACGAAATCCAAAACAGGTTTTCAACTGAAGAATCTTTTTGGGTGCGTAATACGCAACCACCACAAAATAGTAGCTTGCCTGATGCATTGAAGTGCAAAACGCTTGTATGGCTTGGTGGAAAAGATCTTCGAACTAAATTAATGGAAGCGGATATTAGGACTAACCAAGGATTTTTAGGGGTCTATGGCTTTAATGCCTTAACTGTTGAAAACTATCGCAACCTAATGAGGCAATGGTTAAAAGCCGCAACTGATAAATCTTTGCTTATGTGTCATCCAGCAAATAAACCCGTACAAAATGATGCAATTGGCAAACAGCGCCCAATCGAATTTGAATACCTGAAATCTGATTTGTTTAAAACGGATTTAGACGAATTCGATATCGCCATTGATTTAAATAATTAAACCAAGTCCTTTAGACGCTTTTTCATTTTGCTCGTAATTCGAGTACGCTTTAGAGGTGAAAGGTATTCTACAAACACTTTGCCCATTAAATGATCCATTTCGTGTTGCAAACAAACAGCTAACAAACCTTGCGCTTCTAATTCAAACTCTTTGCCGTTTTCATCAAGTGCCTTCACTTTAATATTGGCCGGGCGCTCAACTTCATCATAGTACTCAGGAACAGAAAGACATCCCTCTTTCCAAGATTTTTTTTCTGGACTGGCCCAAACCAGCTCTGGATTTATAAATACCATTAACTGATTTTGATCATCCGACACATCGATCACAATGATACGTTCATGTATATCGACTTGAGTTGCTGCTAAGCCAACTCCTGGAGCGTCATACATTGTATCGGCCATGTCTTTAATAATTTTTTTAACGCGAGCATCTACCTGGGTTACTGGTTTAGCAACCTTATGTAAACGTGGGTCTGGGTAGCAAAGTATCGGTAATATCGCCATATCAACATTATCCTACATACAAATCAGATTGTGTTTTAGGTGTTTTAGTTTTAATAGTTACTCTCCCATAACAAAATGTGGGCATGACAAATTCCACACAAAAACTTTCGCGGGAAAACAAACTTTTTCCTCAAGCCTTAGAGCAACTCTACGACCCTCCTCAATCCATTTTTATTCAAGGTCAAGCAAAAACTCTCGAGCGCAAACTAATTGCAATTGTCGGCAATCGCAATCCATCACGACAGGGCATTGAAAATGCCATCACGCACTCAACCCAATTGGTAGAGAATGGTTATTGCATCATTTCTGGGATGGCTTGCGGAATTAACGCCAGCGCTCATCAAGCCGCAATCAAAACAGGCTTGCTGTATTCCACGATCACCGTATGTGCCAGCGGTTTTCTACATGCCTATCCAAGCCAATACAGCAACCTTTTTGAAAGTATCCAAAAAGTGGGGCTGCTCATTTCTGAATATGAACCCAACCAAGAAGCTCAAGCTTTGTTTGTTTATCAACGAAACCGCCTAATCGCTAGTTTGGCAAGCGCTGTGCTTGTCGTTGAGGCTTCCCTATCATCATGTTCATTAGCAGTTGCCAAATGTGCCGCAGATCTTGGCAAAGATATTTATGCTATTCCTGGGCCCTCAACTGATGTGCGATACAAAGGTTGCCACTATTTAATAAAGCACGGGGCCAAGCTTGTCGAAAGCTATGAGGATATTTCAGAAGAATTCTCCTAAGTGACTGATTTTTAATAAAAAATGTGCATTTTGAAGAAAATTCCTCTAATTTTGACGTTTTTGCAAAAAAATTTATCTTTTAAAAATCAATGGCTTATATTTGATTTAGGGATTGATTCTGAAGTGAGATGAGATAAATTTCCCACGTCCTGCAATTCTTCGGTTAATAATAAAAAAAGGAAATTCACGTTTAGGTTAGAACAAGTGGCAAAAAAACCCGCCTCCAAAGCCCCTGCAGAAGGGGCTTTAAAAACTCTAGTTATTGCAGAAAAACCATCG
>CAYFKO010000046.1:0-11591 GCA_964343765.1 uncultured Polynucleobacter sp.
CTTCTTAGCTGCTACTTTTTTAGCTGCTGGTTTCTTAGCTGCTACTTTTTTAGCTGCTGGTTTCTTAGCTGCTACTTTTTTCGCTGCTGGTTTCTTTGCTGCTGGTTTCTTTTTGGCAGTTGCCATAATTTTCTCCTTCACGTGAGAAGTTAATACAAACTACAGTTTAAGAAGACCCAACCGTTCCGAACGGATAAACCCGAAGATTTACCAGAACAAACGAGTGAGCCATTCATCGGCGTGCGACTTACTATCTGTTGCGCGCTAATGAATTGCGGAAAAAAAGCCGCTTCCAATACGGAAAGCGGCTTTCTTAATACGGTTAAGAGATTCAATCGACTTAATACTGAACGGGAAGAAGACTTACCAGCCTGACTTGTCAGGCTAGAATTTTTTAGGGTGACTACCCCAGCTCCATTTAAGGAACTTTTTAAATTGTTAACTGTCTGTACCTTCCAACTACCGTCCAAACGTTCGATCTCCTGATCTGCGGTAAGTACGTTGCTGTTTTTATTAATCCCAGCTTAACGCACCACCAGTTTGATATTCAATAACTCTTGTCTCAAAAAAGTTTCGTTCTTTCTTAAGATCAATCATTTCTGACATCCATGGAAATGGATTCTCTTCATTTGGGAACATCGCGTCAAGTCCTATTTGCAAACATCTGCGATTACAAATGTATCTTAGGTAACCTTTGAACATCGGAGCGTTCAATCCGAGCACTCCTCGAGGCATCGTATCTTCGGCATAACGGTACTCCAACTCGACCGCTTTTTCGAAGATCGATTTAATCTCGTCTTTGAACGCGGAAGTCCATAACTGCGGGTTCTCCAGCTTGATTTGGTTAATCAAATCGATACCAAAATTGCAGTGCATTGACTCGTCTCTGAGAATGTATTGATACTGCTCAGCAGCACCAGTCATTTTGTTTTGACGACCCATTGCAAGTATTTGCGTAAAACCAACATAAAAGAATAATCCTTCCATGATGCACGCAAAAACAATCAATGATCGCAATAATTTTTGATCATTTTCTGGCGTACCAGTTTTAAAAGCTGGATCCGTTAATACGTCAATGAATGGAATTAAGAACTCATCTTTGTCACGAATCGATGGAACTTCGTGATACGCATTAAAAATTTCGCCTTGATCTAAACCTAACGATTCGACGATATATTGGTACGCGTGAGTATGAATTGCCTCCTCAAATGCTTGACGCAACAAGTACTGACGGCATTCTGGCGCTGTAATTTGGCGATAAGTACCTAGCACGATATTGTTAGCAGCTAATGAGTCAGCTGTCACAAAGAAGCCTAAGTTGCGTTTAATAATGCGACGCTCATCTTCTGTGAGACCATTTGGATCTTTCCAAGTGGCAATATCACGCGTCATGTTAATTTCTTGCGGCATCCAATGGTTTGCACAACCTGCCAAATACTTTTCCCAAGCCCACTTATATTTAAATGGCACTAGTTGATTAACGTCCGTAGAACCATTAATAACTCGTTTATCCGCTACGTTCACACGTCGGTTCTTTTGCTCTTCTTCGGTCAATTCAACTTTTGCTGCCACTGGTGGCACTGCAACATTTGATATTGCAGGCTGAGGTGTCGCAACCGCAGGAGCCACTTGGGGAACTGCAGGCGTCGGCACAGGCGCTACTTTAGCTGGCGCAACCGGCGTATCGTCTTCCCAATTCAACATAATTATTTCTCCACTAATTTATTTCTTAACAACGTATTCTTATTGGCAAGCTTCGCACTCTTCGAAACCAGGATCACCTGGACGCATTGTGCAAACCGGGCCGTCAGCTTCAACAGGGGCAGCTGCAAACCCACCACTTGACTCAGTACCATTTGAAACTGCATTCAATGAACCAGTATTAACAGTCGATTTTTCAACGTGAGTCGCTGAAATCGTGCGCAAGTAGTAAGTTGTCTTCAAGCCACGCAACCAAGCAAGCTTGTAAGTCTCGTCCAATGTCTTACCTGAAGCGCCAGCCATGTAAATATTCAATGATTGAGCTTGATCGATCCATTTTTGACGGCGTGACGCTGCTTCAACCAACCATTTCGGCTCAACTTCAAAGGCAGTTGCATACAAATCACGCAAATCTTGTGGAATACGATCAATTTTTGACAATGAACCATCAAAATACTTCAAATCAGCGATCATCACTTCGTCCCACAAGCCACGAGCTTTCAAATCACGGACCAAGTAGTCGTTAACGACTGTAAATTCGCCAGAAAGGTTCGATTTAACAAACAAGTTCTGATAAGTTGGCTCAATACAAGCTGACACACCAATAATGTTTGAAATCGTCGCTGTCGGAGCAATCGCCACGCAGTTTGAATTACGCATACCGAATTGTTTAATACGGTTACGCAAAGTTGACCAGTCCATTTTGCTAGAAGTATCGACTTCAAGATAGCCGCCACGTGCTTGAGCCAACAATTGGATCGAATCTTGCGGAAGAATACCGCGATCCCATAATGAACCTTTGTAAGTGCTGTATGAGCCGCGCTCTTCTGCAAGTTCAGTGGAAGCCAAATAAGCGTAATAACACACCGCTTCCATCGAAGTATCAGCAAACTCAACTGCTTCTTGGCTAGCATACGGAATACGCAACATATGCAAACAATCTTGGAAGCCCATAATGCCCATACCTACTGGACGGTGCTTCAAGTTTGAATTACGTGCTTTTGCTACTGCATAGTAGTTAATATCAATCACGTTATCCAACATGCGCATCGCTGTACGGATAGTTTTTTGGAGCTTTTCATGATCCAAGACCAATTTACCATTGGCATCCGTTGTCATATGAGCCGTCAAATTGACAGAGCCTAAGTTACAAACTGCGATTTCTTCCTCATTCGTGTTCAAGGTAATCTCAGTACAGAGATTGGATGAGTGAACAACGCCAATATGTTGTTGCGGGCTACGAACGTTGCAAGGATCTTTAAATGTAATCCATGGATGACCTGTTTCAAAGAGCATACCGATCATCTTGCGCCACAGTTGGAGCGCTGGAATACGTTTAAATGGTTTCAATTGACCAGCATCTGCCATTTGTTCGTAGGCCAAATAGGCTTTTTCAAAGTCAGCACCAAACTTGTCATGCAAATCAGGGCATGTAGATGGCGTAAACAAGGTCCAATCTTTACCTTCCATGACACGCTTCATAAACAAGTCAGGAATCCAGTTCGCTGTGTTCATATCGTGCGTACGACGACGGTCATCACCGGTGTTTTTACGCAACTCAAGGAACTCTTCGATATCTAAATGCCATGTTTCGAGGTAGGCGCAAACCGCGCCTTTACGTTTACCGCCTTGGTTAACCGCCACTGCTGTATCGTTCACCACTTTTAAGAATGGCACAACACCTTGTGATTTACCGTTGGTACCCTTGATGTGGCTGCCAAGTGCACGAACATTCGTCCAGTCATTACCCAAACCACCGGCAAACTTCGATAACAACGCATTTTCTTTCAAACCTTCATAAATTCCATCCAAATCATCTGGAATGGTTGTGAGGTAGCAGCTTGAAAGTTGTGAACGTAAAGTCGCTGAGTTAAACAAGGTTGGCGTACTAGACATGAAATCAAATGTCGATAGGATTTCATAGAACTCAATCGCACGCTCTGTCGGGTTGGCTTCGTTTAATGCCAAGCCCATCGCAACACGCATGAAGAATGCTTGTGGCATTTCAATACGTTGCTCATCAACGTGCAAGAAATAGCGATCAAACAAGGTTTGCAGACCAAGGTAGTTAAATTGCAAATCGCGCTCAGCTTTTAGTGCAGCACCTAATCTTGCAACATCAAAAATCTCCAACAAACGCTTATCAAGGAGCTCTTCCTTCACACCACGACGCAAGAATTTGCCGAAATACTCTGGATAAATTGCTTGCATTCCCGCTTGCGGAACCTCAACACCCAAGATGTCGCGACGAATCACGTGCATCAAAATACGTGCAGTCACCTGACTGTAAGCTGGATCTTTTTCAATCAAGGTGCGAGAAGCCAAAATTGCTGAATCAAACACTTGCTCTAACGGAACACCGTCGTACAAATTCTTGATAGTTTCTGTGATGATTGGCGCTGGATCCACGGCATTACCTAAACCTTCGCATGCGGCTTCGATAATTGTTTGCAATGCTGTCATATCCAAAGGCTTTGTTACACCTTTATCAGTCACATTGATACTTGGATGCGCTACGATTGGCGTTGCTGTCGCTGTTGCAGGTTGCGCACCTTGAGCTAAACGCTCTTGATTACGTTTTTCACGGTACAACACATACGCACGTGCAACATTGTGCTCACCGCTTCGCATGAGTGCGAGTTCTACCTGATCTTGAATATCTTCAATGTGGAAAGTACCGCCATTTGGGCGACTACGGAGCAAACCACGAACCACTACTTGCGTTAATTGCTCTACTTGCTCACGTACACGTGCAGATGCAGCACCTTGACCACCATTCACAGCCAAGAATGCTTTAGTTACTGCAATCGCAATTTTTGATGGCTCAAAAGCAACCACTGCACCATTACGACGAATAATTTTGTAATCCGTTAGTTGTGTCGCTGTTGATGCACCAACGCCACCAGCAACAAATCCTGCGGACGGTGCTTGTGAACTTGGCATTGAAGGGGCTAACCCGCCACCATATGTTGTTCCTGTTACACCCGCGGCATTTGGGTCGGCATATGTCATAAATACTCCTTGTTACTTGTCTCGCTTTTTGCGAAAAAATCAAAAAAATAGCGCTCAAATCCATATTTTTCAGCCCTTGGAGGCCGAAAAAGTGTCTTGTAGCTTGTCATTTGGGGTGCTGCAAGGGGAGTAAATCCACAAATCCTTTTGTATAAGGGCCTCTGACCACTTATCCTTTGCAACCACTACCTATTGTGTTTTTAATTCCCGTTGGCACTAAGTATAGGGAAAATAAAAAGATTTTGTTATCTTTTTTACATCTTTTTTTGCTATGGTTATCCCTAATTTTGCTTAGAATTGTGTGCGTCAAAAATCTAAGTAAGTGAACACTTACATTGAGAGGTCTAATTTATCGGGAAAGCGTCCCAAATGGCAGTTTTTCGTCAGAAATCCCTGTCTGAGATGCAAATTGCTTCCAATCAAAGGACTGGCCTGGATCTGTCTTTCTTCCAGGAGCAATATCGCTATGTCCCACAAAAAAACGAATCGAATTTGCCTCATTTATCAAAATTGTCAGTTTTGATAAGGTTTTATATTGAGCCTCTTCAAATGGAATATCTCCCGTACCTTCCAATTCGATACCAATCGAAAAGTCATTGCACCGCTCTCGATCAAATAATTGTGAAGCTCCTGCATGCCAAGCTCGTTTACTAATGGGTACAAATTGAATTAGTTCGCCAGAGCGAGTAATTAAAAAATGACTTGATACTTGTAAATGGGCTATTTCTGAAAAATAAGGATGTTCTTTGGGATCAAGTCGATTACAAAAAAAATCTTCAATCGATTTACTTCCAAACTCACCTGGCGGCAAACTAATGTGATGTATCACTACCGTATCAATCGATACACCTTCAGGTCGTTGATCATAATTTGGCGACGGCATGTGCTTGGCCGACCCCAACCACCCCTCAACATTAAATCGGTCAAGATGATTTGCTTCACAGAAATAGCGCTTATCAAACTCAATCGCATCATTTTGCGGAAGGTGAACGCCACAAGTAGCACAACTCACCATCACATCAACTCTCGGCGCATTTGTTTGGAAGTTAACTGAAGACTCTTTAGGCTCTTGCTGTGAGCGTGTCCAGCGACGGTATAACCAATACAAAAGACCCGCTATGAGTAGGTATTCAAACAAGCGGGCCACTTTATGCTCGATGTAATAAAACTTCTAAAACAAATCGACTTCCAACATAAGCCAACATCAGCACAATAAAAGCTCCGAGCACCCAACGCAAAGCTTGCAATCCTCGCATTCCACTACGCCAACGAGCCAATAACAAACCACCAAACATCACCCATGACGCCAAAGCAAAGATCGTCTTGTGATCAAAAATTAATGGCTTGCCAAATAAAAGTTGGGTAAAAAATACTCCCGAGAATACAGTTAGCGTGAGTAAAGCAAAACCAACTCTTAACAAGCTAAACAGAACTCGCTCCATCGTCATGAGCGGTGGAAGTTTATCCATCCAGCCAGAGCCTGAGCCAAATAAAATAGACTGCACAAACCCCATCTGACTACTCGGACGATGATGCCTCAATTTCTTATCTTGCCAACTCATTAAGATGGCATGCAACGCCGCAAGACTCATTAATCCATAAGCGGCATTGGCAACAAAAAAATGTAACTTAAACCAGACTGAATGTGTGGCGCGATCTGATAAAACCGAACCAGGAAAAATAGCTGGAAAAAAACTAAATACAGTGGCCATCCCCAAAACAAGAATCAACATTCCGCGCAAAGGAACTACCCAATTTTCGATCCAATAAAACGCCACACCAACCCACGCCATAAGCGATAAAGCCTGCGCAAACCCAAATATGAATCCACTTGAGGTAAAAATTGAACTTTGCAGGGCGATTCCATGCACCAATAGCAACAAAAGCAATAAGATTTGAATAGGTAAAGATTTAGCAGTTCGAGCTTGCTCGGAAGCTTCATCATTGGTCAATTGTCGACTTTTAAATAAAAGCGCAATTAAAGCTGTGCCATAAGCCAGGCTAGGCAATAAAATAGTCATACATTAAGTTTAATACTGTCATGCTCGAAAATCTTACAGATCGTTTAAGTCGCGTGGTAAAAACCATGCGCGGCCAAGCTAGGCTTACAGAGGCAAATACAGCAGAAATGCTTAGAGAAGTGCGCCTAGCACTCCTTGAGGCTGACGTTGCCCTCCCCGTAATTAAAGATTTACTGGCCAAAATCAAGGAAAAATCCCTTGGTGAAGAAGTGGTTTCAAGCCTATCGCCTGGTCAAGCGCTAGTCGGAATTGTTAAAAAAGAACTTACCGACATCATGAATGGCGGTGACGCAGATCACGCGGGCAGTGCTGGCAAACTCAATTTGGCCACTCAACCACCTGCCATTATCTTGATGGCAGGTTTACAAGGTGCTGGTAAAACAACGACCGTCGGTAAATTAGCCAAATGGCTCAAAGAAACACAAAAGAAAAAAGTACTGACTGTTTCCTGTGACGTCTATCGACCTGCTGCGATTGAACAGTTAAAAACGGTAAGCGCCCAAGCAGGTGCTGATTGGTTTGAGAGCAACAGTTCTCAACGCCCTATCGATATTGCGAATGCCGCCGTTGATTGGGCAAAACGTCATTACTACGACATTCTATTAGTGGATACAGCTGGTCGACTTGGTATCGATGAAGAAATGATGAATGAGATTCGTAATCTACATTCAGCGATCAACCCTATCGAAACTTTATTCGTTGTAGATGCTATGCTCGGTCAAGATGCGGTCAACACCGCAAAAGCATTTAATGAAGCATTGCCATTAACCGGCGTTGTTCTTACAAAACTTGATGGCGATTCTCGTGGTGGCGCTGCTTTATCAGTTCGACATGTTACTGGGGTACCACTTAAATTTGTCGGTGTCGCTGAAAAACTAGATGGCCTTGAGCCTTTCGATGCAGACAGGATGGCTGGGCGAATTTTGGGCATGGGCGACATCTTGGCGATTGTCGAGCAGGCTCAAAAATCCGTCGATATTAAAGAAGCCGAGAAATTAGTTAGCAAGATTAAAAAAGGTGGTTTTGATTTAGCTGACTTTAGATCTCAAATTACTCAAATGAGAAATATGGGCGGCTTATCAAGCCTCATGGATAAATTACCCGCGCAAATGGCGCAAGCTGCAGCAAAAACCGATATGAATGCAGCAGAGCAGCAAATTAAACGCATGCAAGGAATCATCGATAGTATGACTCCGCAAGAACGTGCCAAACCAGAGTTGTTAAAAGCAAGTCGCAAACGTCGAATTGCAGCTGGCGCTGGCGTTCAGGTTCAAGAAATTAATCGCTTGCTCAATCAATTTGAACAAATGCAAACAATGATGAAACAATTTGGTGGCGGGAAAATGGCACGCATGATGGGCTCTCTAGCAGCTAAAGGGCTGGGCAAGGGGATGTTTAAATAAAAACCAATTATGCCGTTATTGCCAAATGAGCAATATATGCCGAACGATTCTCTCCAGCTTTCTTTGCTTTAGCATCTAACCTTGCCAATATTTTTCTAGGCAAGGAAATATTTACCCTCTCTATTTCATCTGAAAGCAATGCAGGATCTACTTCAATCAATGCCCACACATACCCTTTAAATTCTTTTTGCTTTTGCAAATCTTGAATAGGCGTTGGTTTTGGTATTGATTCACCCAAATCAAGAGCTTGCTCGACCCACAAGCTAATGGCTTCTTTGCAATTCTCGATTAACTCCTCGATTCCTTCATCAGCTGCAGAAAAACAACCTGGCAGATCAGGAACAACAGCTCCCCATGCTGTATTTTTATTTCCCACTTCAATTGCTATTGGATATCTCATATTTTGCACCTCACTTCAAAAAAGCTTTTTTAAGAATTTTTTGGACCAACCCCACACCCAAGTCTTTTTTGGGATGGGGAATGCTAATGTGTCCCGGCTTTAGGGGGTGAACAAAAATATTATGAGAACCTTTTGTTCGATCCAAAACCCAACCATCTGCCAACAATTGTTTAATTAACTCTTTACTATTCATGAGTTAATTTTTACACATCATACACACGAACTTTTTAATAGTCAACATTAAAAAAGGGTCATATAGACCCTTGATTTAAAAAACTCAGTTCTTTTATTTTTTTAGTAAACCAATCACGTGGTTTATCACTTGATCGATTTTGATGTTTTGAGCTTCTTTTTCATTTCTCGCTTGAAACTCAACGTGACCTTCTTTGAGGCTTCGCTCACCCACGACAATTCGGTAAGGCACTCCAATTAATTCCCAGTCAGCAAACATTGCACCAGGTCGTTCACCACGATCATCTAAAACAACATCAATTCCTGCAGCCTGCAATTGATCGTGCAGTCGATCAGCAGTTTCTTTTACCAACTCTGAACGATCATAAGAGACTGGACAAATGACTACTTCATATGGGGCAATTGAAGCTGGCCAAATAATTCCTCGCTCATCATGACACTGCTCGATAGCTGCTCCCAATAAGCGAGTAACTCCAATACCGTAGCAACCCATTACCAAAGGCTGAGCCTTCCCTTGCTCATCAAGATAAGTACATTTCATGGACTCTGAATATCGCGTTCCGAGCATGAATACGTGACCAACTTCAATACCTCGACAAAGTTCAAGAACTCCTTTTCCATCTGGCGATGGATCGCCTTCGACAACATTACGAATGTCAGCCACGATTGGCTCTGGTAAATCACGACCCCAGTTAACACCCGTCAAGTGGAATCCATTATCGTTCGCGCCCACTACAAAATCAGACATATTGGCAACTGTACGATCAGCAACAATCGTTAATTGACCCTTTGGCGCTACAGGCCCTAATGAACCAGGAGCGGCTCCAAATACTTCAAGAATCTCTGCTTCCGTTGCAAAACGATAGTCTTGTAAACCCGCAACTTTCCCAGCTTTAACTTCATTCAACTCATGATCGCCTCGCAACAACAAAGCAAATAGCTTTGTTTTCCCTGGAACGAGTTCACCAGTCTTAGCATCAAAGGTATCCACTGCTAAAGCAATGGTTTTAACCGTTGAAGTGAGCGGAATCGCCAATTGCTGAGCAACTTCTTCACACTTCGTTTTTCCTGGCGTTGCCACTTTCTGCATTGCTGCAGTTGCGGTAGCCCTAGTCGCAATCAAGCTTAAAGCTTCTGCCGCTTCAAGATTGGCTGCGTAATCTGAATTAGGGCAATATGCAATTGCATCTTCACCAGTGTCCGCAATCACATGAAATTCTTGACTGCCACTTCCACCAATGGCGCCATTGTCTGCAGCAACCGCCCTGAATTCCAATCCCAAACGACTGAAAATACGTTGGTATGCATCAAACATTTTGGCGTATGAGATTTTCATGCCCTCTACATCACGATCAAACGAATAGGCATCTTTCATACTAAATTCGCGGCCACGCATCACACCAAAGCGAGGGCGACGCTCATCTCTGAACTTTGTTTGAATCTGATAAAAGTTAATAGGCAACTGCTTGTAGCTCTTAATTTCATTTCGAGCTATATCGGTCACCACCTCTTCAGAGGTCGGCTGAATCAAAAAATCGCGATCATGTCGGTCTTTAATGCGGAGTAATTCAGGGCCCATCTTCTCCCATCGACCAGTTTCTTGCCACAACTCCGCCGGCTGAATAACAGGCATTAGCAATTCAATTGCTCCAGCACGGTCCATTTCTTCGCGGACAATGGCCTCCACCTTTCGAATACTTCGTAGGCCCATTGGCAGGTAGTTATAGATGCCAGCGCTCAGTTTACGAATCATCCCAGCGCGCACCATTAACTGGTGGGAAACGATTTCTGCATCAGCAGGAGCCTCTTTTAAAGTGGCGATAAATGTTTGGCTAGCTTTCATGTGTCCAGAATAGATATAATCAATTCATTGATTTTAAAGGATTCGAGGCACAGTCATGCTCGACAAAGAAGGGTATAGGCCCAACGTCGGCATCATTCTCCTCAACAACCGAAACGAAGTATTCTGGGGAAAACGTATCGGTCAGCATTCATGGCAGTTCCCACAGGGTGGGATTCAGCATGGCGAGACTCCCGAACAAGCCATGTACCGTGAGTTGCAAGAGGAGGTGGGCCTACTGCCGGAGCACGTCCAAATTATTGGGCGTACAAGAGATTGGCTACGTTACGACGTGCCAGATGAGTTTTTGCGCCGTAATCAGTCGCAAAAATCTAGGCGTGCGCCATATCGTGGTCAAAAACAAATTTGGTTTCTATTACGGATGGTGGGACGCGATTCAGATATCTCCCTTCGGGCAACTGACCATCCTGAATTTGATGCTTGGCGCTGGAGTCCTTACTGGATCCCTCTAGATGTCGTGATTGATTTCAAGCGAGACGTCTATCAAATGGCACTATCTGAACTAGCACGCTTCCTATCAAGAGGCCCTAAACTTTTTATGATGCCATGGGGTACGCCAGTCGATTTTTTCCCAGGCAAACATCACTCTTATCAACAAAAGAAGCAACGCCGTAACGAATCTGAGGAATAAATATGAACATTTACCGTAATTTAGATTCGATTTATAAAATTGCCATCGGTTTTCTGATGATTGGTTTTTTGTGCCACGCGCAAACCTCTTTAGCAAAAGAGGTTGAAGAAGAGGAAGTAGACCCCTTTTTACCTAAAGTATTTAAAGAGGAAGGCATTACCCAATTACCAGAAGTGCCCAAAATGGAAAATCTAAAGCAATTTACCGTTAATGGTGGTTCATCTCTCAAATTTTTCGTTGATAGTAAAAGTTTAAAAATAGGTAACGATGGTGTGATTCGTTATGTCGTAGTTATCAAAAGCCCTAGCGGTGCTGAGCAAAGCAAACTTGAAGGACTTCGTTGCGATACTTTTGAATACAAGCTATATGC
>CAYFKO010000047.1:0-11353 GCA_964343765.1 uncultured Polynucleobacter sp.
GTTCGATCCCAAAGCTCGTAAGCACGTTGCTTATAAAGAAACAAAAATTAAGTAATCCTATTTACTTAATCATCAAACCGCACTTAGGTGCGGTTTTTTGTTATCTATGCTTAAGTGACCTTAATGAACTAAGCAATGTTCAGTGACGCGATCTTGGTGATGCTGAAATTAAAAAAGCCTCGTTATGACGAGGCTTTTTTTAAACACAATGTTTACTTAGGCGTAGCGGCGTAAACGCAATGAAAATTCTTGCAGCGATTTAACACCACTCTGCTCTGCTTTTTGACACCATTGCTGAAATTGCGCTAACAATTGCTCACTAGTAGCTGAAGAACGCGCCCAAATTGCTGATAACTCGCGACGCATCTCAATTAAAGTTTTCAATTGAGAGTTTTCTTGCATCAATGTTTCCAATCGCGCCTTTTGAACAGCATCTAACTTAGATTCATCTTTGTATAGCCACTGCTTCTTATCAGCAAACTCTTGCGCTAGATTTTTAACACGCTCAACTTCTTGATTAAAAGCCGCCTTGAGCGTTTTACTGTATCGAGCCATTACTTCATAACGGTTCGTGATCACGGCTTGCAAGGTTGCAGCATCAGCGACCTTTACATCATTTAAAACAGGTTTTGGAGGCGTCTTCTTAACGGTCGCCAATCCAGCTATTTCCATCGCGCGAATGTAGAGCCAGCCAATATCAAACTCGTACCATTTATTCGATAACTTGGCACTCGTTGCAAACGTGTGGTGGTTGTTATGCAACTCTTCGCCACCAATCAAAATACCCCACGGAGAAATGTTGGTCGATGCATCTTCGCAATCGAAATTACGATAACCCCAATAGTGACCAATGCCATTGATGATGCCTGCCGCTGTAATTGGGATCCACAACATCTGAACCGCCCAAACCGCGCCACCCACTGCACCAAACAACAATAAATCAATAATTAGCATGAGGCCTACACCTTGCCATTGAAATTTACTGTAAACATTACGTTCGACCCAATCGTCTGGAGTACCGTGACCATAACGCTCCATGGTTTCTTTGTTTTTTGCCTCTTCACGATACAAATCTGCACCACGCCAAAAAACTGTTTCAATCCCTTTAACTACTGGACTATGTGGATCGTCTACCGTTTCACACTTTGCGTGATGCTTGCGATGAATTGCCGCCCATTCTTTGGTGACCATACCGGTTGTTAACCATAGCCAAAAACGGAAAAAATGGGATGGGATAGGGTGCAAATCAAGTGCACGGTGCGCTTGATGTCGATGCAAGAAAATAGTGACCGCTGCAATCGTTATGTGAGTCAACACCAAGGTGTAAATCACAATCTTCCACCATGGCCATTCCAACAAACCGTAAGCAATCCAATGGATAAAGCCAGAAAATAATGCATCAAATGTCATGTCATATACCTTTAAGACGAATTACACTATTTTACCGTCTTCTCGGGTAATTTGAAACTAAGGAAATAGCGTAATTTAGGCTTTTTTATGGATAATTGCCGCAAAAAAGCCGTCTGTTTGATGTAGATCAGGCCAAAGTTGCCACCAAGAACTGTCCGCTGTTGCTCCAACTGGCAACCCATCTAGCACAGGAAAACTTCCTGAAACGCTAGTTTTGACGTCCATGAGCTCGTATCCATCATTTTGCTCAAGAAAGGCATTCACAATATCTTGGTTCTCTTGCCTTAGGATGCTGCAAGTGGCATAAACCAATCGACCACCTGGTTTCAATAGACGGGCCGCGGACTTCAAAATTGAAAATTGTTTCTCTTGAAGTTCGGTAATAGACTCCGGCGACTGACGCCACTTGAGGTCTGGGTTGCGCCTTAACGTACCCAATCCACTACAAGGAGCATCCACAAGCACTCGATCAATCTTGCCCGCCAAGCGTTTAATCTTGGCATCATTCTCGCTATCAATCCACACTGGATGAACATTTGACAAGCCACTCTTAGCAACCCGCGGCTTTAATTTCGCTAAACGTCGCTCTGAAATATCCAATGCATATAAACGGCCACTAGACTTCATTAGAGCGCCCAAGGCCAAGGTCTTGCCGCCAGCCCCTGCGCAGAAGTCAACCACCATCTCGCCACGCTTTGGAGCGAGCAATTCGCTTAATAATTGACTCCCCTCGTCTTGAACTTCAAACAATCCTTGCTTAAAGCTATCTAAATTTTGAAGCGCCGGCTTACTTGAAAAACGAATACCTAAATCCGAGTAAGGGGTTGGCTGTGCACGATAGCGACCACCCAAATCCGTCAGCACTTGCAATAAATCGTCACGTTTAGCCTTGAGCGTATTCACTCGACAATCTAACGGAGCTGTCTTTTGCATGGCTGCCGCAAGCTGCTCACGCTTAGCATCCCCTAATTGAGCGCCAATCTCATCCCAAAGCCAATCAGGTAGGTTTGCTCGAATTTTAGGAGATAAATTTGTTCGATCTAAAGCTGCAAAACGCGTTAACCATGCCGTCTCACCCTCATCCTTCACAACGAAGGCTAAATCAGCAAGAGCACTCTCTAAACGCGTCCCAGACCCTAAACCGCCCTCAGATAAGGCAATCATGAGGCCTAAAAGCGCCAATCGACGTGGCAATGGGCCAACACCACTCTCGGCAAATTGAGAAAGCTCTAACTTACGACGCAAAACTGCAAACGAAGCTTCTGCTATCAAAGCTCGGTCACGGTTACCTAGCTGAGAATTTTCCCGAAAATAACGACTCACCACGCCATCTGCAGGGTGATCAAACTTCAACAAAGCTGGCAGTAAACGCGTTAAATGCTCAGCATGCGCAGGAAGTGCCCGCGCTTTTGCCATCGCAGGGTTGTAAGGGGTACGTCTCCCTGGGCTAGCTGGGGCTGGCTTTGATCCGCTTCGTAAGGGTTTTCGGGCTGGTTTATTCATGAATACTGTCTTTAAGAAATTTCGTTAATCCTTCGATTCTTGTGAAATCTCAGAATGTAAAACGAATTGTTTTGCAGGTGGAAAGACGCTCACTATACCGCTTTCTAGTCGTAGGCGCCCCTCTATGAACCACTCGATGGCTCGAACATAAAGGATATGTTCCACCTCCAAGACCCTATTAGCAAGGCTTTGTGGACTATCGCCCTCTAATACAGGTACCACCGCTTGCGCAATAATTGGTCCAGCATCCATTTCACTAGAAACAAAATGAACGGTTGCCCCGTGCAACTTAACCCCTTTTTCCAAGGCCTTGGCATGCGTATTTAAACCTGGGAAGCTTGGCAACAAGGATGGGTGGATATTGATCAAACGCCCTTCGTAGTGCTCTACAAAGGCATCCGTCAAAATGCGCATAAATCCAGCCAAAATGACCAAATCCGGCTTGTGGACATCAATTGATGCAATCATCGCCTCATCAAATGCAGCTCGATCTGAGTAATTTTCGTGATTCAGGATGGTGACAGGAATGCCGTAGGACCTTGCAATATCAATCCCAGGAGCCTGATCACGATTGCAAATGACCCCCGAAATCCGGGCCTTCCAACCGCGTTCTTGATGGGCTGCAAGAATGGCTTCCAAATTGGAACCACGGCCCGAAATTAGGATGACGATACTCTTCATAACCATCAATATAATTGATGGCTTCTTGTGAAAGTAATACGCGGACTCCCTCCTGTTGGATTTAGACCGCCATGTGCACTAACCATTGGTAACTTTGATGGAGTGCACAAGGGTCATCAAGCATTGCTCAAAGCCTTGCTGGATAAGGCTCGCGCTGAAAATCTACAGTCCTGCGTCATGACCTTCGAGCCACATCCTCGGGAGTTTTTTAGCCCCGAAACAGCACCCGCCAGAATTTTGAATTTGCGCGACAAATTGGAAGCCCTTAAGGCTGCTGGGGTTGATTGCGTGGTGGTTGAACACTTTAATCAGCGTTTTGCAAGTCGCTCACCAGAGCAATTTGTCACCGATATCCTTGTCAACGGCTTAAATACGCGGGCAATCGTGATCGGTGATGATTTTCATTACGGGGCGAAGCGCGCGGGCAATATCGAGTCATTGCGCGAGGCAGGTGCTACAAATAACTTTAGTGTCACCCATATGCACACCATCTTGGACCCGCAAAATGATCGGATTTCCAGTTCCAGCATTCGAGAAGCTCTAGCCCAAGGAGATTTAGCTCGAACAGCCGATTTACTAGGAAGACCCTACCAAATTTCAGGACATGTCCTTCACGGACGCAAATTAGGTCGTGAATTAGGCTTTCCTACTTTAAACTTAGCAGTTGCTAATCGTCTGCACCAACGAAAGCCGGCTATTAGTGGAATTTTTATTGTTCAAGTTCATGGTTTAGGTCCAAAGCCTTTGCCAGGGGTAGCTAGTTTAGGCGTTCGACCAACTGTTGAAGATGCTGGTCGCGTTTTACTAGAAACCCATGTTTTTGACTATAGTGGTGACGCTTACGGAAAAATTGTTAGCGTTGAGTTGATTAAAAAACTTCGCGACGAAGAAAAGTATTCTGATTTAACCGCCCTTCAAAAGGCAATTGATGCTGACGCTTTAGCAGCACGAGATTTTTTTAACTTATAAGAACATGTCTGAAAATAACTATCCGGTCAATCTTCTTGAAACTCCATTTCCGATGCGCGGAGATCTTCCTAAGCGCGAGCCAAAATGGGTAGCGCAGTGGCAAGAAAAGAAAATCTATCAAGCAATTCGCCAATCACGTCAAGGCAAGACAAAGTTCATCTTGCATGACGGCCCGCCTTATGCGAACGGTGACATTCATATTGGCCATGCAGTGAACAAGATTTTGAAAGACATGATTGTTAAGAGTCGCAATATGGCTGGCTTTGACGCTGTTTATGTCCCAGGGTGGGATTGTCATGGCATGCCAATTGAAATTCAAATTGAAAAAAAATACGGTAAGAATCTTTCTACGGAAGAGGTGCAGTCAAAAGCACGTGCCTACGCGACTGAACAAATCAACAAACAGAAAAAAGATTTTGAACGCTTAGGTGTACTCGGCGACTGGGAAGATCCATACCTCACCATGAATTTCCGCAACGAAGCCGACGAGCTTCGTGCGCTTGGAAAAATCATGGAAAAAGGCTATGTCTTTCGCGGTCTAAAGCCAGTCAATTGGTGTTTTGATTGCGGGTCAGCCCTTGCAGAAGCTGAAGTTGAATATCAAGACAAGGTCGATCCAGCAGTAGATGTTGGTTTTGAATTTACTGACGAAAATCGCGCCGCCATTGCAAAAGCTTTTAGCCTCACAGAATTACCTAACAAACCCGGCTTTGTCGTCATCTGGACAACGACGCCATGGACCTTGCCAGCTAACCAAGCACTCAATATGCATCCGGAATTTACGTATGCATTAGTAGACACTGGAACTAAGCTTTTAATTTTGGCAAACGATCGTGTTGAAGATTGTTTAAATGCCTACGGTCTAGAAGGAAAAATCATCGCCACTTGCCAGGGCGCAGCACTTGGTGGGCTTGCATTTAAACATCCTCTATATAACGCTGATCCTGGCTATCAACGCACAGCACCAATCTATCTAGCAGAATACGTAACTCTCGATAGCGGCACTGGCGTGGTTCACTCAGCACCTGCGTACGGCGAGGAAGACTTTAAATCATGCAAGGCACACGGACTTCAAGATAAAGACATTCTTAACCCAGTGATGGGCAATGGCGTATACGCTTCTACATTGCCTTTATTTAATGGGCAGCATATTTGGAAAGCCAACCCCGAGGTCGTCAAAGCACTCGAGGCTTGCGGAACGTTATTTAAATCCGTCAATTTAAATCACTCTTATATGCATTGCTGGCGCCATAAAACACCAATCGTTTATCGCGCTACCGCTCAGTGGTTTGCAAGCATGGACAAAAAACCTCAAGATGGTCATGCTAGCTTGCGAGAGACCGCACTTGCCGGCATTGAAGCGACAAACTTTTTCCCAGCATGGGGCAAACAACGCTTACACGGCATGATTGCCAACCGCCCAGACTGGACGCTCTCTAGGCAGCGCCAATGGGGTGTACCGATGGCGTTCTTCGTTCACAAAGAAACTGGTGAGCTACATCCGCAAACACTCTCACATATTGAGCACATTGCAAAATTAATTGAGCAAGGTGGCATTGAAGCCTGGCAAAAACTTGATCCGGCGGAGTTGCTTGGCGCTGATGCGAGTTCTTATGAAAAAAATCGCGATACGCTAGACGTTTGGTTTGATTCAGGAACAACACATTGGCACGTCATTCGTGGCTCGCACGCTGAAAAATTAGCAGAACCTAGCGCACAGTCTCCAGATGGTCGCTGGGCCGATCTCTATTTGGAAGGCTCAGACCAACATCGCGGCTGGTTCCATTCGTCATTACTCACTGGATCAATGCTTGATGGCAAACCGCCCTATAAAGCGTTGTTGACGCACGGCTTTACCGTAGACGGTCAAGGTCGCAAGATGAGTAAATCTCTTGGCAACGTTATTGCCCCACAAGAAGTAGCCGACAAAATGGGAGCTGAAATCATTCGTCTTTGGGTGGCATCAACTGACTACTCTGGCGAAATGACAATCTCGGATGAGATTTTGAAACGCGTAGTGGAAAGCTATCGTCGTATTCGTAATACCTTAAGATTCTTGCTCGCTAACGTAAGTGATTTTGATATCAAAAAAGATGGGGTGGATATCAATGACCTCCTCGAAATCGATCGTTACGCAGTGAGCCTCACTAGCCAAGTGCAAAATGACGTCTTAAGCCAATTTGAACGTTACGAGTTTCATCCTGCAGTAGCTCGAATCATGACTTTCTGCTCAGAAGATCTGGGCGGCTTTTATCTCGATATCTTAAAAGACCGTTTATATACTTCAGCAGCCAACTCAAAAGCACGCCGAAGTGCACAAACTGCTCTCTTCATCATTACGGATGCGATGCTGCGCTGGATGGCACCATTTTTATCCTTTACCGCTGAAGAAGCTTGGCAAATTTTTGATCATCAAACTTCTAGTAAAGATACGATCTTTACGCAAACCTATGCAGCGATTGCAAAGGCCAAAGACCATGACGTCCTTTTACAAAAATGGACACGTGTGCGCGAAATCCGTGCCGAAATTACTAAAGCTATTGAGGTGGAACGTGAGGCAGGGAAAATTGGCTCTTCACTACAAGCTGAAATCGTCATCGGTGTAAATGCTGAGGATGCAAAAGCATTAAACAGCTTGGCAGATGATTTGAAATTCGTCACGATTACATCAGCAGCCTCTGTCGAAACTAATGATGATGTTGGCACACCACTCAGCGTGAAAGTGAATGCATCCTCAAAAACCAAATGTGGCCGTTGCTGGCACTACCGAGATGAAGTTGGTCAAGTCAGCGAACATCCAAGTTTATGCGGTAGATGTATCAGTAATTTGTTTGGCGATGGTGAAAAACGGCAATTTGCCTGATACCATTCCAAAACAAATACATCGAGGAAATTATGGCAAGCAAATCGGGTTCTTTTAAAGGGAAAGATGGTTTTAAAATCTGGCTCGGTTTGTCGACCCTTGTCGTAATCCTCGACCAACTAACAAAATTTATTACGCTTACTAGCATCAACGAAAGCACAACCAAACCAATCACTTCATTTCTTAATTGGGTACTGGTTTACAACCCTGGTGCCGCCTTCTCTTTACTCGCACAGAGTGGCGGCTGGCAAAAATGGTTTTTTATTGGCATCGGCAGTGTTGCAGCAATCGTAATGATTTGGTTATTGAAACGTCACTCGCATCAAGGAATTTTTTCTTTTTCAATTTCACTTCTTCTGGGTGGCGCCATCGGCAATGTTATTGACCGATTTATGCATGGCGCTGTCGTTGACTTTATTGATGTGTACTATCAGACCTATCATTGGCCTGCATTTAACCTTGCCGATAGCGCCATTACTTTAGGTACAGCTTTACTAATCATCGATGAATTAAAACGAGTGACTCGTCATCGTTAGGAGCATCTATGTCGAATAACTCTTCAACCACATCGCTTGAACTCGCTGGCAAAAAGATTGTTTTAGGAATCTCCGGCGGGATTGCAGCCTATAAATGCGCAGAACTCGCAAGGCTAATGATTAAGCAAGGCGCCTCTGTTCAAGTGGTCATGACATCATCTGCCTCTAAATTTGTAACAGAGACAACCATGCAAGCGTTAACAGGCAACCCTGTCTTCACGAGCCAATGGGACGGACGGATTGATAACGGCATGCCACATATTGAACTCTCGCGTAATGCAGATGCCATTCTTGTAGCACCGGCAAGCGCCGATTTAATGGCAAAACTATCCCTTGGTTTAGCTGACGACTTACTATCAACACTTTGCTTGGCTAGAGGAACAGAACAAGGAGGGCAAGTAATTGACTGTCCTCTTCTACTTGCGCCTGCAATGAATTTACAAATGTGGCAGCATCCTGCCACTCAACGCAGTGCTGATCGTTTACGTAAAGATGGGGTTACCTTATTAGGACCTGCTAGTGGCGAACAAGCTTGCGGTGAAATTGGTATGGGTCGAATGCTTGAACCATCCGAGATCTTAGAATCCTTAATTGCTTTTTTTCAAGCAAAACCGCTTCAAGGTAAGAGAGTCTTAATTACGGCAGGACCGACTTACGAAGCCATTGATCCTGTTCGCGGAATTACGAACAAGAGCTCTGGAAAGATGGGGTTTGCGCTAGCACAAGCGGCTATTGAAGCTGGCGCTCAAGTTCATCTCGTTGCGGGCCCCTGCTCATTGCCAACACCGCTTTTGCATACCGGCCAAATTATTCGAACTGACATCACAAGCGCCGAGGAAATGCACCGAGCCGTCATGGCCTCGTCTGCTTGCGATGTGTTTTTTTCTGTAGCAGCTGTTGCTGATTGGAAAGTAAAACAATCTGCCGCTCACAAAATCAAAAAACAAGTTGGTAAAACAACCCCTTCCCTAGAGTTTGTTGAGAACCCAGACATTCTTGCGGAATTTGCAAAAAAAGCAAAAGCTGGAAAACCTTTCTGCGTTGGATTTGCTGCTGAAACCGAAAAATTAGAAGCTCACGGTAAAGAAAAATTAGCAAAAAAACAGATTCCGTTACTGGTCGCCAATATTGGCCCTGAGACCTTTGGTAAAGACGACAATCAAATTGCACTCATTGATGCCAAAGGCATTAAAAAACTTCCTCGTAATACCAAAATCAACTTAGCTCGCCAGCTCATCGCCGACGTCGCTAAACGCTTAACTAAAAAAGCGTAATCTTTTATTTATCATCTCGTTCTCACAAGGTTTCTTCATGCAAAAACTTCAAGTAAAAATTTTAGATGAGCGCATGCGCTCTCAGATGCCAAGCTATGCAACTCCTGGAAGTGCTGGTCTTGATCTGCGCGCCTGTGTTGATGAAACCATTGAGATTGCCCCTGGACAAACAGTATTAGTCCCCACAGGATTGGCAATTTACGTAGCGGACCCACGTTACTGCGCACTGATTTTGCCGCGTTCTGGCTTAGGTCACAAACACGGCATCGTATTAGGCAACCTCGTAGGCCTAATTGATTCAGATTACCAAGGCCAATTAATGGTGAGCACCTGGAATCGTGGCTCAACCCCCTTCAAACTCGAACCCATGGAGCGTTTAGCTCAGTTAGTCATTGTGCCCGTGGCACAAGTCGAGTTCGATATCGTCGAAGAATTCGCACAAAGTGATCGTGGCGCAGGCGGATTTGGCAGTACCGGTCGAGCTTAATAAAGCGATGCTAATTAATTGATGCAATAAAAAAGCCCGAGATCCTCGGGCTTTTTTATTAGTGCTTTAGCATTACATTTCTTCAGGGGTTGCCATTGGAGCGGCAGATTTACCGCCTTTAGGGCTCGCCGATTGAATCGTTAATTTGACATGATTTTCATCATCCATATCAACCACGACCGAACCGCCTTGAGCTAAACGTCCAAATAAAAGTTCATCCGCCAATGCTTTACGCACTGTATCTTGAATTAAACGCTGCATCGGACGAGCGCCCATGAGCGGATCAAACCCGTTCTTCGCCAAATAATTGCGCAAAGCATCTGTAAACGTGGCGTCAACCTTCTTCTCGTGCAACTGCTCTTCGAGCTGCATGAGGAATTTATCAACCACTCGCAGAATGATGGATTGATCCAAGGCTTTAAATGAAACGATCGCATCAAGTCGATTACGGAACTCTGGCGTAAACATGCGCTTAATATCCGCCATCTCGTCACCAGCTTCACGAGGGTTCGTGAAACCGATAGTCGATTTAGTCATTGTTTCAGCGCCCGCGTTCGTCGTCATGATAATGATGACATTTCGGAAATCTGCCTTGCGACCATTGTTATCCGTCAAAGTTCCATGATCCATCACTTGCAACAAGATATTGAAAATATCTGGATGGGCCTTTTCGATTTCATCTAGCAACAAAACACAATGCGGCTTCTTATTCACAGCCTCAGTCAATAAACCGCCTTGATCAAAGCCAACATAGCCTGGGGGCGCGCCAATTAATCGACTAACCGCATGACGCTCCATGTACTCTGACATATCAAAGCGCAAAAGTTCAACTCCCATAATAAACGCGAGCTGTTTTGCAACTTCTGTCTTACCCACACCCGTTGGCCCCGAGAATAAGAATGAGCCAATGGGCTTATCTACCTTACCTAAGCCTGCACGAGCCATCTTGATAGCAGAAGCTAATACCTCAATAGCAGGATCTTGCCCAAATACGACACTCTTAATGTCGCGATCAAGGGTTTGTAACTTACTACGATCATCAACACTCACTGATTGAGGTGGTATGCGAGCAATTTTAGAAACGATGTCTTCAATCTCTTGTCGACCAATCGTTTTTTTCTGCTTAGATTTCGGCAAAATTCGCTGAGCAGCACCCGCCTCGTCAATCACATCAATCGCCTTATCCGGTAGCTGACGATCATTAATATAGCGAGCTGAAAGCTCAGCAGCAGCCGTCAACGCGCTCTGCGCATATTTAACGCCGTGATGCTCTTCAAAGCGTGATTTAAGCCCTCGAAGAATCTGAACCGTTTGATCCACACTTGGCTCCAACACATCTACCTTTTGGAAACGACGGGATAACGCTGCGTCTTTTTCAAAAATACCTCGGTACTCATTAAAGGTTGTGGCACCAATACATTTAAGCTGACCACTCGACAATGCGGGTTTTAATAGGTTACTTGCATCTAACGTACCGCCCGAAGCAGCGCCAGCTCCAATCAGAGTATGAATCTCATCAATAAATAGAACGGCATGGGGGTTTTCTTTGAGAGACTTAAGAACCGCCTTTAAGCGCTGCTCAAAATCACCACGATATTTAGTCCCTGCGAGCAAGGCTCCCATATCTAAT
>CAYFKO010000048.1:0-11183 GCA_964343765.1 uncultured Polynucleobacter sp.
GGCCCATTCTCTAGAAGATAAAGAAATTACATCTAAATTAGAAAAGATTGTTACTAAAGATTTAGATAAAAAATCCAATAAAACGGTTTACATATTTTTGATTCTTATTGTTTTTGGGGTTGTAGCATTTTGGCTTTATAACAAACTGCAACCTAACGTTGCTCAGCTTTATAAAGATGCTTCGGTTAGCATGGAAAAAAGTGCTGGTGCACCAGAGGTATCTCGCGCAACAGAGTCTGTTAAAGAGGAGTCCAAGGTTGACCAAAGCTCTCAGGTTGGCTCAGATCCATGTAACTTGCAGGTTCAGGATGTCAAAGGTTTTACTGCGCCAAGGGTGAACGTGCAAGGTAACTATGTTTACTTAGTAAGTGGCGCGGAACAAGTAATTTGCATCATTGATGGCAAAGGAGTGAAGCAAAAAATCGCTTTGTCAGTAGGTGAAAAACGAAATATTCCAGGACTAGCTCCGTTTACTTTGATGAGTGCAGACTTTACAAAATTGCAGGTCTATTTCCAAGGTTGGCGGGCGTATCCAGTAAGTCAAACCACGAATACCTTGAAATTGATTGAAGTGCCATTAGTACCAGCTCAAGGCGTCGAAAGTGGGGCACTTAAAGAAGCGACGGGCGTTAACCCGTCGACATCGCAAAACGCTAAATAATTAAACTTTAGCGTTTTCTCGAATCAATCTAGGTGAAATTCGATAGCGTTCTTCACCGTAGTGATTTTTGAGATTATTTAATACCTTAAAGACGTGCGCAATTCCAATTTGTCGAGACCACGTGATTGGTCCAATTGGATAATTGGTACCAAACTTCATGGCGGAGTCGATATCTTCAGCAGAAGCTATCCCTTGTGTGACGACGTCATAAGCCTCATTAGCGAGCATAGAGACAGTTCGCATGCCCACCAATCCAGCAACATCATCCAAGATGCTTACTTGGAGGCCGGCTTTCTGGAGTGCGCCGATGATCGAGTTTCTGGCATCCGCGGGTGTTTGGTCGGCAAACGTAATGCCGATTCGCTCTGTCTTATCCATGTCTTTGACCAAATCAAATAATGCAAGAGTATTTAAGCTTTCCTCTTTGCTTCGAACAGTTGCTGTGCGGCCGTCAGTGATTAGTAGATTCAATGCAGAATGAGATGGTGTATTGGATACTTTGATTCCAGCAGCCTGAAGGCGAGCTGAAAGTGCTTTGCATTGAGGTGTGTCATCGGAGATTGCAATGGAGGTTGCTGCTGATTGAGGAGTGGCTACTTGGGCTTGAGGCTTGGGCGCATTTGCGGCATAACTATAAAAACCATGGCCGGATTTACGACCAAAACGCCCGGCAGAAACCAGTTCTTGTTGAGTAATGGATGGCGTGAAACGTTTATCGCCAAAGTAAGCATTAAAGACAGAATTAGTCACTGCAAAATTGACGTCATGTCCAATGAGGTCCATTAGTTCAAAAGGGCCTAATGGAAATCCACAGCCTTCACGCATGAGTGTATCGATTGTTGCAACATCGGCGATTTGTTCTTCGAGTACTCGTAAACCTTCGGCGTAATAAGGACGTGCAACTCGATTCACGATAAAGCCAGGGGTTGATTTTGCATGAACAGGAACTTTCCCCCATGCTTTGGCACTTTGGAATAAAGTTTCAGCTAGCTCAGGATTTGACGCTACGCCACTTACGATTTCAACTAAGGCCATGCGGGGAGCGGGATTGAAGAAATGTACGCCTAGAAGTCGTTCGGGTCGTTTTAGTTTTGCGGCTATCGCGGTAATCGAAATAGAGGAAGTGTTGCTCGTTAAGATAGCATCTTCACCTAGCAAATCTTCGATGTCTGCAAAAACTTTACGTTTAACGTCAAGGTTCTCCACAATTGCTTCAATCACTAATTTCGAATCTTTAATGGCGGAGAGTTCATTAACAGCCTTAATGCGCCCCGTGATATTGCTAACGTCCTCCGCGGTAAGTTTGCCTTTGGATAAGAGAAAATCGAGGTCTTTTTTGATGCCTGCTATGCCCTTATCTAGAGCGTCCTGATTGGTGTCAAATAGATATACCGGATGTCCAGCTTTTGCAACAACGTGGGCAATGCCGCTACCCATAGCACCAGCGCCAATAACGGCGACGATTGTTGACGATGGAAGTGCGGAAGAACTTGATTTAGTCATGGTTATAGTTTTTTAATAAACGATTGAACGGCATCTAGAATAACTTCTGGATGATCTTTGTGTGGGGAATGGCGACAATTTTGAATTTTGAGTGTATCGACAAATGGGGCTGATTGACAAGATTGTTGAATGGTGTCAATTTGAGCCATCGTGCCGTATTCATCTTCAAATCCTTGGATGGCAAGCACAGGACATTGGATTTTTGGTAGATATTCTTCGATATTCCAGTTTTTAAATTCAGGGCTTAACCAAGCGCCGCTCCATCCAAGAAATGCTGAATCGACATCAGCGTGGTATTTACCTAGTTTAGATTTTAGGTCAGTGCTAAGGTAGGCTTTGGAGGCTGCATCGATTGCATCAAAGCAAATTTGCTCAACCATGACATGAGGAGCCATTACTATGACTCCTTTGGGCATAATGGATGAACCGCCGGCAGCAATCAAACTAATTGACGCGCCATCGCTGTGCCCAAGGATGATTGGATGATTGATATCTAATTTTGAAAGTAGTTCAGGAAGGCTGTGAAGACCCTCGTCGTGCATATAACTAAAGCCAAATCCCGAAGCTGCTTCAGAATTACCGTATCCATAACGAGAGTAGGCAAGAACGCGGTGGCCAGTTTTATCGGCTAAAAGTTGTGGGAAGTCGCGCCAAAGGCTAATTGACCCAAGGCCCTCGTGAAGCAAGACAATAACGGCATCGTTGCTTATTTGCGTGGGTAAGAAAAACTGATACTCAAGTTGTTTGCCTTGAACGGAGATAAAGCCAGTTGACATAGTTAAACGCTGAGATGTTGCTGAATTAAGCTGGGATTATTTTTAAGCTCAGCGGTTGTGCCATTAAAGACAATGTTGCCTTTGACCATAATGACTGCTTTATCGGCAATGTTACTTAAGGCAGAATGATTCTTATCTACGAGAATTGTTGCAATCCCACTAGCGCGAATTTCACCAACAATTCGCCAGATTTCTTTTGCAATCAATGGGGCTAATCCTTCGGTAGCTTCATCTAGAATTAATAAATCAGGATTGGTCATTAAAGCTCGGCCAATCGTGAGCATCTGTTGCTCACCACCGGATAGTTGGCCACCGCCATTTTTTAAGCGTTCTTTTAGGCGAGGAAAAGTCTCTAGGACGCGATCATATGTCCAGTCACGTTGACCATTTAATCCAGGCCTGGCAGCCATCACTAAATTTTCAACCACTGACAAATTAGGGAAAATTCCACGTCCTTCAGGGACGTAAGCGATTCCTTGGCATGCAATCTTAAATGCTTGCGCACCTGTCATGTCGTCGCCTCGAACAAGAACGCGACCATGTTTTGGTTTTACTAGTCCCAACATGTTTTTTAGGAGGGTTGTTTTTCCCATGCCATTGCGACCCATTAATGCAATGGATTCACCTTCATTTATTTTGAAGTCAATGCCATGCAAAATATGGCTGCTGCCATAGTAGGCGTGAAGATCTTTAGTTTCTATTAGGGCATTAGACATGATGCTCATCACCTAAGTATGCGCGTTGTACTTCAGCGTTATTTCGAATGTCCTGAGGGCTGCCACTAGCTAAAAGTTTTCCATCTACCAATACTGTAATGACATCGGAAATGGCAAATACAGTATCCATATCATGTTCGACTAATAAAATAGCTCGTGTTTTCTTTAGTTCATTGAGAAGTTTCGCCATTTGAGCGGCTTCATCTGAACCCATTCCTGCTAAGGGTTCATCGAGTAAGAGTACTTCCGATTTCGTCGCTAGAACCATTGCAATTTCAAGTTGACGTTGTTCCCCATGGGAGAGATGGCTAGCGATGCGATTTTCACGGCCATTTAAGCCTGCTTCATTAATGGCATCGTTGGCGGCAGCTAAGTAGTCAGAATATTTTTCTGCTTGGCTAAAGATATTCCAAGCGCGCTGTTTTCTAGATTGCGCAGCTAATCGGCAATTTTCAAGAACTGTGAACTGAGGAAATATATTAGTCCGTTGATAGCTGCGACCTAAGCCGATCAGTGATCGATCATTTGCGCTTAACTTGGTGATATCTTGCCCCTTATAGAGAATTTCACCGCTAGAAGGAGGTAGGTCACCCGAGAGCATATTAATGCAGGTAGATTTACCAGCGCCATTGGGGCCAAGAAGTGCATGAATTTGCCCGGGTCTCAATGCAAGATTGACATTTTCATTAGCGGTGAGGCCGCCAAAGCGTCGTGTAAGGTTTCTGGCTTCTAGCCAGATAGAAGAATCATTTGTCATTTTGTGTTCTTCCATAAATAAGGTTGCCAAGACGGCCCGGGACTGCAGCAATCCCACCTGGCATAAATAGAACAGCCAGAACAATCACAACCCCCATTAGCAATTGCCAATGCTTAGTTAAGTCTGTAAAAAGTTCTTGCATGCCAACAAATGCAATAGCCCCGGCAATAGCGCCTCCAAGTTGCCCCATGCCGCCAAGAATAACCATGAGTAGCACATTGCCAGATTGATGCCATGACATTAACTCGGGTGTTACAAAGCCGAAGAGAACGGCATGCCAAAAGCCGGCAAATCCAGCAATAGCGCCTGCTAGCGTGAACGCTGCTAATTTATATTTGAAGGTTGCATAGCCCATGGAAATCATTCGTTGCTCATTACTCTTAATACCGAGTAATACTTTCCCAAAAGGAGATTTAAGAATGATTTTTAAGAAAGCGTAAATGAGAATGAGTGAAGCGAGTAAACAATAGTAGATCCTTCCGGGAGCGCTCAAATCAATCAGTGTGATATCGCCAAGATTCACGACAGGCTTGTTATCCAAATAGATCCCATCTGATCCACCACCAGCATCAGTGTCATGAAAGATATAAAACGCTAATTGAGAAAAGGCAAGGGTTACCATAATGAAGTAAATCCCTTTAGTTCTGAGTACAAAAATTCCTACAATCGCCGCAGCAATTCCAGACAGGAGAATCGACATTGGCAATGCAAACCAAATGCTTAACGCTTCGGTTTTAGGAGTTAATAGCGTGACTGCGTATGCAGCAATTCCAAAGTAAGCAGCATGTCCTAGGCTAACTAATCCAGTAACGCCTACTAATAGATTCAGGCTGAGAGCGAAAATACTTAAGATAAATATTTTTCCAAGGATCTCAGTGTAAAAATCACTCCCAAATAATGGGAAGGCAATTAAGCCTAAAACGATTGCTATCAGAAGCGATGAGCTAAGGGCGGGATGACCAGCTTTGCGCGTTAACATTATTTACTACCTTTGCTAAGAAGGCCTTCAGGTCGCCACAAAAGAACGGCAGCCATTACCAAATAAACTGCCACCCCAGCAAATTGAGGGAATAGGACCTTTCCAAAGGTGTCGGCAAAACCAATAATAAGAGCGCCAACGAGAGCTCCCCAAACTGAGCCGATGCCGCCAATCACAACAACTACAAATGAAATGATTAGCACTTGCCCACCCATGCCTGGAGAGACAGAAGAAATAGGGCCAGCTAACATGCCTGCAAAGGCAGCAAGTGTTACGCCTAAAGCAAAAACAATTCGGTAAATAACGTTAATGTTGATGCCAAGAGATTGAACCATTTCACGATTCACGCTCCCAGCACGAATCATCATGCCTAATCTAGTTCGTTGAATTAAAAAATACATACCAAGAGCCAAAATGATGCAAACCCCAGACATAAATAATCGGTAAACGGGGTAACTCAAGGTATCGTTTAGAGCGATAGAGTCACTTAAGAAACCAGGCATTGGAATGCCATGTACATCGTCACCGGCAATTAAACTGCGGACTTCTTCAAAAATTAAAATCAGTCCATACGTCAATAAAACTTGCTCAAGGTGATCGCGATGATATAAGTATTTAAATAAGAGCCATTCGAGTAGAGCTCCTAAGGCAAGCGACAAAGGAATGCCTAGCAAGATAGCAGTAAAAAGATTGCCAGTAAGGCTGGTTAGGCCAAAGGCAAGGTAGGCTCCAACCATATAGAAGCTACCATGGGCAAGATTGATAATGCCCATGATGCCAAAGATTAAGGTTAAGCCACTTGCAATTAAAAACAACAACAGCCCGTATTGGATTGAGTTGAGTGCTTGTACTAAAAAGGAAAATACATCCATATTCGAGCTATTGTGGTTTTAATCAATTACATCTTGCAGCCGGTCGCTGGATCAGCGAGCGCTTTTACTGAAACTTCAACTAAATGGTTATCACGACCAACTACTTTACGTAAGTAGATATCCTGGACTGGATTGTGTGCTTTAGATAGAGTAAAGGCGCCACGTGGGCTATCCACTTTCACTTTTTCCATTGCCTTAATTAAAGAAGCCTGATCTTTAAAGTTGCCTTTAACAGCAGTTAGGCCTGCACCCAATAATTGAGCAGCATCATAGCCTTGAACAGCATAAACGTCTGGTTGAGACTTAAAGGTTTTTGCATAGTTCGTTCTAAATGCAGGATCTTTTGGATTTTTCAAGCCATCTGCGTAATGAAGGGTGGTGAGTAAGCCTTCAGGAGCGCCACCAACGCCAGCGGCCTCTATGGTTCCATCAGTTAAGAAGCCAGCTGCGAGCAATTGCACGGAATTTTTCAGTCCAGCAGCAGCGTAGTCTTTCATGAATTTAGCTGCACCACCACCTGCAAAGAAAACATAGACTGCATCAGGCTTAATAGCAGCAATTTCTGTTAAGAATGGTTGGAATTCGGTATTTGGGAACGGTAGCGTAAGTTCTTTAACAACTGTGCCACCATTTTTGGTGAAGCCTTCTTTGAAGCCATCAGTTGATTCAGTGCCGGCAGCGTATTTCCAAGTTAATGTTACAGCACGCTTAATTCCTTTTTTAGCCGCATGAACACCCATCGCATAAGCGGGCTGCCAATTTGAGAATGAAGTACGGAATAAATTAGGCATACATTGAGCGCCGGTAAGATCATTCGCGCCAGCATTTGGCACAATCATCAATGTTTTAGATTCTTTTGCAACGCGAGCCATAGCGAGTGCAACACCAGAGTGCACAGTACCTACTAATACATCCACTTTTTCACGCTTTACTAAGCGATTGGCATTTTCTGTTGCTTTTGCTGGATCGGATTCATCGTCAACACTCGCGTATTCAATCGTGCGGCCACCAAGTTTTCCGCCATTTTCATTGACATATTGTTTGAAGCCATTCGTAATGGCATTGCCAAGAGCAGCATAAGTGCCAGTATACGGCAACATAAAACCAACCTTGATAGGAGGTTCATCGGCAACAGCGCTTCCGGCGAAGGATAGTGCTAGTAACGATAAAGCAATTTTTCGTTTAAACAAGCTGTTCATAATTCATTTCCTTTGTTAGTGAATTTGCAACAAAAATCGTATGACAAAACCTTATTTATATCTATTAGAACTTCCCCGATGCCTATTTATGAGTAGCGCGTAATTTAAAGCGTTGAATCTTTCCGGTGGCTGTTTTTGGCAGTTCATTAACAAATTCAAACCAACGAGGGTACTTATAGGGGGCGAGTAACTTTTTAACATGAGCTTTAAGTTCATCGGCGAGGGCATCCGAGTGTGTAATTCCAGGTTTTAGAACCACATATGCAGCAGGCTTGATTAATTTGTCGTCATCCTCGCGTCCAACAACGGCAGCCTCAAGGACAGATTCATGGGTGATAAGGGCGGATTCAACTTCAATGGGTGAGACGTAGATGCCGCTGACTTTAAGCATGTCGTCACTTCGACCTGCATAAACATAGTAACCTTTATCATTTTGATAATATTTATCGCCACTACGAGTCCAGTCACCTTTGAAGGTATCAATGCTTTTAGGGCGGTTATTCCAATAGAGAGCTGCACTACTTGGCCCTTTAATTTGGAGTTCTCCACTTTCGCCTTGAGAAACAACTTCGCCTAACTCATTCACCAGTCGAACAGAATAGCCTGGAACTGGTTGGCCTGTCGTTCCATATTGCACATCACCGATTCGGTTGGATAAAAAGATGTGGAGCATTTCAGTTGAACCAATGCCATCTAAAATATCAACGCCAAAATGAGCACTCCAGCGTTTCCCGATTTCCTCGGGAAGTGGTTCGCCGGCTGAAGTGCAGCGCGTGAATTTCATTTCTTCTTTCTTAGGAAGAGATGGGCTAGCAAGCATCGATGCAAATAGTGTTGGAACACCATAGAAAATCGTGGGCTTATGTTTTTGCAGAACTCTGGCTACGGAGTCTGGAGTTGGTCTTTCAGCCATGAGAATTGCGGTCGCCCCAACGCTCAAGGGGAAGGTTAATCCATTCCCTAGACCATAAGCAAAGAATAGTTTTGCGGCAGAGAAAACAGTATCTTGATCACTGATTTCAAGAATTGGCTTTGCATAAAGTTCCGCCGTATAGCGCATGCTGCTATGAAGATGAACGGTGCCTTTGGGGGAGCCAGTAGAGCCAGACGAGTATAACCAGAAGCAAGGGTCATCAATCGTGGTAGCGCATGGAATTAATTCTGTAGATTCTTTTGAAACGAGTTCTTCAAAATTAAATACAGCATTTTGAGACGCTGTTTCACCAGAGATAATAATCTTCTCTAATGTGGGAATCTTACCAAGCAGTGGTAAAAATAATCCTGCAAGAGGCGCTGAAATGACCGCAATTTTTGCGCGACTATCCGACAGCATGTATTCATAATCCTGAGCGGTAAGAAGGGTGTTTACTGGAATAGGAAGTATTCCAGCCTTAATAGCACCTAAAAATGCAGTCGGAAAATCAATGGTGTCATGCAGGCATAAAAGAATGCGTTGTTCAGCTTGAATACCCAGTGCTTTAAGAGCATTTCCAAATTGATTAGTGCGACGATCTAACTCTTTATATGTGAGGGCGCGTTGATCATCAACAAAAGCAAATTTATCAGATCTACCAGCCTTCAGATTGGGTTCAATTAAATCGATTGCAGCATTAAAGTTGCGAGGCAATTCAATATGGGGTGCACTCATCATTTTGTGAACTCGATTTTTCCGTTAGGTAATAAATACAGGATCCAAGCTTTGCCATCGGAAACTGTGGGAGAGTGTGCGCTACCGACTCCATGGACAAACCAACCCGCAGGATGTCCATCAAATTTAGCATCACCTTCGAGAGGCATGATCATGTCAATTTCACCTTCCGGGTGCGCGTGGTGTGGGCCTTTGCAGTTATCCATTTCAACAACGTCGATGCTGAAACCATTTAGTACTTCGATAGGTTTTACAACACGGCCATATTTAATTCCGCCGTGTTCGTAATTACACATCCAGCCCTCTTTAATTCCAATTGCACAAGCATCTTTGATGTCTTTAAATATCTGACTTTGAGGGGGGAAGGTTTCGTTAAGAAATGCCTGTAAATTCTTATCGATAGGCATACCTGAAATTTTTTGGGTTACTTGTGAAACCAGATTCGTAAACTTTTCAATATTCATTTGGCAAATTCTCAATTGAATAAAGGAGCTGCATCACAGGCTAAGCCAGAGAGGGCTGACGTACGATTGGGACCAGCTTGGACCACCATACGGCGGTGATATAAGGTTAAGGCTCTTAAGCCACCGAGTTCTTCTCCGCCACCAGCTTTGCCAGGGCCGCCGTGTAAGCAGTTAGGCATGACGTTGCCATGACCAGTTTGTTGGCCTTCGACTTTTGCATCAACCACCATGATGCGACCATGAAGGTCAGCGATAGCTGGAATAAGGGATTGGCAAAAATCCTCATCGCCAGAGAATACAGAAGCCACGAGTGATCCACGACCGCGACGCGCAATTGCAATTGCATCTGCGGTATCGTTGTAAGGCATGACGGTTGCGACTGGGCCGAATACTTCTACATCATTGGCAACTTTTGCATTAATACCAAGGTCGCATTTCAATAGCGTAGGGGCAATGAAGCAGGCTTTTGATTCATCAGCGTCAATAAGTTGAAGTGGTGCATCGCCAAATAACACTTGGCACTCAGTTTTAAGCAGAGCGATACCTTCCTTAGCTGCCGATTGTTGAGCCTTGCTTACGAGTGGGCCCATGCGAACAGCTTCATTAGTCGGGTTACCTAATTTGGTTGACGAAAGTTTTGCAACAATGGCTGAGCTAAGTGCATCAGCATTATCTTTGCTAACGAGGATGCGGCGAATTGCCGTGCATTTCTGACCAGCTTTGACAGTCATTTCGCGAACAATTTCTTTTACTGCGAAATCAAATTCAGGAGTACCTGGTTTTGCATCAGGTCCTAAGATTGCTGAGTTAACGCTATCTGCCTCAACGTTGACACGTACTGCATTCGCTATCACGGTAGGATGGCTTTTAATTGTTCTTGCTGTATCAGCTGATCCAGTAAATGAAACGACATCATTTTCGTTAACATGGTCTAAGAGATCGCGAGCACCACCACAAACTATTGAAAGCGCTCCATCCGGAAGAATGCCCGAAGCAATTACGTCTGCGACCATTTCTTGAGTTAGCCAGGCAGTAGGCGTCGCAGGCTTAATAAACACAGGCATCCCTGAAAGCCATGCAGGTCCAGCTTTTTCCCAAAGTCCCCAAGAAGGAAAGTTGAAAGCGTTAATGAAGACTGCAACACCTTGCATTGGCATTAAGTAATGTTGACCTTCAAACTTATTTTCTTTACTAAGTGGAATGTTGGCGCCTTCTTTCAAGAAGCTACCATTGCCTAGATTCTTACCGGCACGTGCATAACTTTTTAATGTGAATATGCCGCCGTCGATATCAAATCCATTGTCACCGAGAGTCGCGCCTAGATTGCGTCTAGAGATGTCATAGTATTTATCTTTGTTAGCTGCTAAAACATCCGCAATTTTTCCAATCATTTCTGCTCGAGCAGAGTAGCCCATGCTGCGAAGATTTTTGCCGCCTTGGTTTCGTGACCACTCAAGTGCAGCGCCGATATTTAAACCAGTAGAACTGGCACGGCATAACTCTTCACCGTTAACTGGATCAAAAAGTGGGACACCTTCGTCGGTGCCTTCTTGCCATTGTCCGGATAAATAGTTTTTTAATTTATGTGTAGTGCCGGCCATTCTATAA
>CAYFKO010000049.1:0-657 GCA_964343765.1 uncultured Polynucleobacter sp.
TACTGGCAAAACCTGTATATTAGCCATTTCAAAATTTAACTTAAGAAAATTAATATTTTTTATTACATTATGTTTAATTATATATTAATAGATTATTTTTTAATCTTTTTACTAAAATTTGCTTAGTTTTTGAGTTAAGTCAATAACTCTTTTTGTTGACGTAATAAGATGGTTTTGTAACGTTAAAGGAGGAATTATGTTAGGGCAATTGTTTGGGTCATTCACAGGTTTATTGAGTCTAGGTGTCATTTTATTCATGGTTGGTATGGCCATTTTTTTCGTTCGTTTTTTTACCAAAAAATCAAACGAAGGTGGTTAATTATTGAAGTTGCTTAATTCATTGACTGTTGAGGATGATTATGAGTGGAGATGTGTCAGTTCGACTTTTACAGAAAAAGGATTATCAGTTCAATATTTTCTTTGATGAATCGTTGCCGCCGATTCTGGGGGACGAACCTCCTCCACTTGGGGAGGGGTTGGGGCCATCACCGGCACATTTTTTGGCAATTGCGGTTGGTAATTGTCTAATTGATTCTTTGAGATTTGCTTTGGTAAAGTTTAAACGATCTGTAGATGAACTTTGTAAACTACGCATCCAAGTTGGTAAAAAGCCTGTTTCAATTGTACCTAGTATTGCATCTAATCGATAGCGCATAT
>CAYFKO010000049.1:667-7166 GCA_964343765.1 uncultured Polynucleobacter sp.
GGTAAAGTTTAAACAAGACGCTGATCCACTTGAGGTTGAGGTCGCTTGTGGCGTTGGGCGAAATCACCAGAATCGCTTAAGAGTCGTTTTGATAAGTGTCAATCTTAAGATTGGCGTTATGGCAAATCGCATTGAAAATCTTGACAGAATATTGAGTCAATTTAGAGATTTTTGCACAGTCTCATCAAGTATTAGCGAGGCCATCCCTATTGAAATCAAGGTGATTGATGCGTCAGGCGATATCATTTTTACTGATAAAAAGGCCCCTTAATTTTAGGGGCCTTTTATTTCTTAATCATTTTTGCGCATTAGCTTAAGAATTTTTGCATTAATCACAATAAATCTAACTATCTGCCACAGTAATGAATTCCGCGCATATTTAGTAAAACCTGTTGGTACGGGCGGATAGTAGGCTTGTTGATAAGGTTCTTTATTTACAGTTTTTTTTATTTCGTTAGTCATGACATTCCTAAAGTATTTAATTAATCAGGCATGATGGTCCAGCCAGGATTCATCTTCGCTTGGTATATAAATGCATGGTGGAGAAGGTACTTCATCCAGTGTCCAGCTAATCCGATTTCACCGGTGGTTAGATCCATATCGCGGCCATATTCAGGGTATTTTTCATAATCAGGAACGACAGGATAAACCGTCATAGTGGCGGCAGTTCCTGAGAAAAATCCAGCGCCAGTGGAAGCAACGCAGGCTGCACCCATTTCTGCCATGGAGGCGGTATGAGTGGGTTCCTTAGTTTTTCCGTTAATCATGTCGCGAATGCTCATGGCTACTGCTTTTGCCATTGCTGCCGAAGGCATGCCTGTTCTTGGTGCGGTTGGATTAATCGCAGTGCCATTGGTACTTTGCATCGGTTTACTAATCATGTGCGGAGGAGCAAAGGCTATGCCAACAGCAAACATATTTTTATAGACAGGGGATTGATAGGTTTTAGGCCAATCTTGCGCGCTCCATTCGGCATAAGGACGTGCCGTGTAATCCGCGTCGACTTTCATAAAGCCATTGGGTGCAAACACTTTCGCAGTGATGTCTTCGCCAGCCTTATCAAATGCTGTTAGACCAACTCCAGCAAAAGGTGGAATTAGCATGGCGAAATCAAAATCTAAGTCATGGAATGAGCCGTCAAGGATTTCGTAATGGATCTTGCCAGCTTCAACTTTAGTAACGTGAGCACGCGTAATCCATTCGATGCCCCGCTCTACCATAAGTGATTCAGCAAATATTTTTCCGTTAGTGATATACCCACCGCGCTTAATATGAACGCCACCCATGCCAAAATCGCCAAGTTCATACTCATTGCTTAGCCAAATGATTCGTGCTTTATCGCGAACTCCAGCCTCTCTTAGGACGTGGTCAACGTTATAGATGTATTCAAAAGCGGCACCTTGGCATGTGCACATGCCATGTCCGGTCCCGATAACAAGATTACAGGTTTCACCGGATTTCATGCGATTGATGACCGTCTGTAATTTTTCATTGGCTTCTAAAGCATGTTGAGCGGTACATACTGAAACTGTGTGTCCATGTTCAGGACCTAACCCTTGAGTTGCGGCGAAATTTAATTTCGGCCCTGTGGCGTTAATTAGGTAATCAAACTCTAATTCTTCCAAGGTGCCGGCTTTTTCCGGGAGGGTGTATTCGATTTTGACAAACCCTTTAGAGATATTGGCGCTTCCTTCAGGATGAATAGAAAGTGCTTTAGCTTGCTTGAACTGAACATTTGTTTTTTTGTAAATGGTGGCCAAGTCAAACGTCACTTCTTCTTCCGCCATTTGGCCTACTCCAACCCAAATATTTGAGGGTACCCAATTCCATTTGGCATTTGGAGAAATTACAGAAATTTCATGATTTTTACCAAGCCATTTATTGAGATACCTAGCTGCCGTATGCCCTGCGATACCAGCTCCCAAGATAACAATTTTTGCCATTTACGTTCTCTCCTCTTGTCTTGGATTGTTTTGTTGGTTAATAAATATTTACAAAAGTAAAAAATACTATCAAGTCTAGCTTTAATTTAATACTCGTACTATTCCTAATAAAAATAACTTAGAATCTAAAAAATTTACTTTTTTATATAATATAATGAAATTAACTATTTTAAGTAGTATGAATAGTTGGGGTATTCCCTATTAATGACTGTATTTTTATCGAGGAGTGTTGAAATGACTTGTAACGTCGGAAATATTGATCGAGTTTTAAGAGTCTTAGCTGGAATTGTCTTATTGGTGCTCACATTCGTTGGAACTATTGGGGCGTGGGGTTATATTGGTATCGTTCCTTTGCTTACGGGTATCTTTAAATTTTGTCCCGCATACTCACTCATTGGGTTTAAATCCTGCAAATAATTGATATAACAAACGTAAGGGGATTCCCCTTACGTTTTATTGACTAGAAGAATATGAATAAGAATTTTGGTGTAGCTGGGAAAATTGCCTCATTTTTTCAAAATGCACATTTGACTCCATTACTTGGTTTAGTGGCAATTTTGATTGGGCTGTTCGCCGTATTGGTGACTCCTAGGGAAGAAGAACCGCAGATTAACGTCACAATGGCAAACGTCATTATTCCCTTTCCAGGGGCTACTGCCAAAAATGTAGAGCAAATGGTTTCAATACCAGCTGAGCAAGTTTTATCGCAAATAGCAGGTATTGAGCATGTGATGTCTGTATCTCAACCAGGTATGTCGGTAGTAACTGTTCAGTTCAAGGTGGGGGTGCCAAGAACAGAGGCGCTTGTTCGTTTACATGATACCGTTGCTGCAAATTCAGATTGGTTGCCGCGTGGCTTAGGGGTTTTGCCTCCTGTGATTAAGCCTAAAGGAATTGATGATGTTCCAATTGTTTCGTTGACATTGTTCTCTAAAAATTCGAATAACCATGCTTATGATTTGGAGAAAATTGCAAATCGCATGGAAGTTGATCTAAAGCGAATTAAAGGTACTAGAGAGGTATCGACGATCGGTGGGCCAAAGCGAGCTATTAATGTTGTGATTGACCCAGACAAAATGAGCAAGTTTGGGATAACTCTGCAAGAAATTAGGGGCGTTTTATCGACAGTGAACATGGGAGCTGTAGTTGGTGACTTGTTAGTTGATGATAAAGCTATTGCCATTGAATCTGGCCCTTTCCTTAAAAATGCGAATGATGTTAAAGACCTCGTATTGTCTGTTCGATCTGGCAGCCCCGTCTATTTAAAAGATGTTTCCGAAATTACTGATGGTCCAATGCAGTTGAAGCGGGTGACAATCCATGCTGAACGAAATACAGCGACTAAAACGTTTGATTCTTATCCTGCCGTAACGCTCGCAATTACAAAAAAACCTGGAGAAAATGCAATTGATGTTGCAAACCAAATTGAAGCGCGAGTGGCTTCACTAAAAGAGACGGTCATACCGAAAGATATTGAAGTAACGATATCACGTAATTATGGTCAAACAGCTAACGAGAAGGCGACAAAGCTTATTCAAAAACTACTGTTTGCAACAGTTTCTGTTGTGGCTCTTGTGTTTTTGGCGTTAGGTAAACGTGAGGCATTTATTGTTGGCGCGGCGGTTATTTTGACGCTTTCAGCAACACTCTTTGCATCTTGGGCATGGGGATTCACTATTAACAGAGTTTCATTATTTGCGCTGATTTTTTCTATCGGCATTTTGGTAGATGATGCGATTGTGGTTGTCGAAAATATTCATCGACATCGAAAACTTTTCCCGGAAAAAAGTTTACCTCAGATCATTCCTGCTGCGGTTGATGAGGTGGGTGGACCTACAATTTTGGCTACATTGACTGTAATTGCCGCATTGTTGCCGATGGCATTTGTTTCGGGACTTATGGGCCCGTACATGAGTCCAATTCCAATTAATGCAAGTATGGGTATGTTGCTTTCACTTGCGATTGCTTTTGTAATAACGCCATGGATGAGTCGGTTATGGTTGGCTAAAGATTCTGATCACCAATCGCATTTTGATTTGTCGAATAAGATAACACCGCTATTTAAGAAGATTTTTAATCCTCTTTTGGATGATAAGAATGGCATAAAAAATCGTAAAAAATTAGGTTATGGCATTTTTGGGGCGATTGCATTTTCAATGCTTTTACCTGTTTTTGGTTTGGTTGTTTTAAAAATGTTGCCATTTGATAACAAATCTGAATTCCAAGTAATTTTGGATATGCCGGCGGATACACGTGTCGAACGAACACTTGAAGTCTTAGAAGCGATGGGGGGCTATTTAGCCACTGTTCCTGAGGTGAGTTCGTATCAACTATATGCGGGTACTGCTGCACCAATCAACTTTAATGGCCTAGTTCGCCAATATTACTTCCGTCAATCTTCGTTTGCTGGTGATATTCAGGTCAATTTAGTTGATAAGCACCATCGCTCAGACAAGAGTCATACTATTGCGACGAGAATTCGCCCATCTTTAGTGGAGATTGCTAAAAAATTCGGCGGTAATGTAAAAGTGGTTGAGGTTCCTCCTGGCCCACCAGTTTTGGCGCCTATCGTAGCTGAGATTTATGGTCCCTCAGATGAGGGAAGATTGGTAGTTGCCAAATCAGTTCGATCGGTGTTAGAGAAAACGCCTGGATTAGTCGATGTTGATGATAGTAGTGTGGTTAAAGCAGCCAAAAAAATGCTTGTCGTCGATCGAGCAAAAGCAAATTTAATGGGTGTATCTCAGCAAGCTATCGTTGCCACACTGAGAGCAGGACTGTCTGGCGATGATGTTGCCTATATACATGACGAATCAAAATATCCGGCATCCGTCAATCTTCGTATTCCAGAAGATCAGCAAGATAAATTAGACAATTTACTCAAATTAACGGTCAGAAATTCTCAGCGAGATGCGGTTCCATTATCAAAACTGGTAACCGTTGTTGATGCTCATCGGGATCAGACCATTTATCACAAAGATTTATTACCAGTTAATTTTGTGGTTGCAGACGCTGCTGGTAGGGTTGATAGTCCGCTATATGGCTTATTTGCGTCACGTTCAGAGATTAAGAAAATTAAAGATCCTAACGGAAAACCTTTAGATGAATTTTTTATTCAACAACCCGAAGACCCATATAAGGCCTATGCAATTAAATGGGATGGAGAGTCTCAAATTACCTACGAGACATTCAGGGACATGGGGCTTGCTTATGCGGTTGGGCTTGTTTTGATTTATTTATTGGTTGTTGCTCAATTTAAATCTTATTTGACCCCGCTTATTATCATGGCACCAATTCCGTTAACCATTATTGGTGTGATGCCTGGGCATGCACTTCTGATGTCTCAATTTACGGCCACATCCATGATCGGTATGATTGCGCTTGCCGGGATTATTGTTCGTAACTCTATTTTATTGGTCGATTTTATAAATCTTCAAGTAAGAGATGGCCTTCCATTCAAGGAGGCGGTTGTTAATTCGGCCATTACCCGATCTCAGCCAATTGCCTTGACTGGATTGGCGGCAATGCTTGGTGCGTTTTTCATCTTGGATGACCCAATATTTAATGGATTAGCAATTTCACTAATTTTCGGAATTCTAGTTTCTACAGTATTAACACTTGTAGTAATTCCACTGTTGTATTACGCCGCTTATTCCTCGCGTGTAGAGCGTTTATTAAATAGATAAATCAACTGAGATATTAAGTTATGAAATTTTTTAAATTACCCCCACGGATTGCGACGTTCGGTTTAGCCTCCTATTTGATGTTATCAACAACCCATGTGCTCGCTGAAGATTTGATGGATTTCTGGAAGTCGGCCATGACTCGAGAGCCTTCCTATGTGGCAAGTAAATTTGAGCAATTAGCTGGTGAAAGACGTAAGGAGCAAGCAGATTCTGTGTGGCGTCCTAATGTGTTTTTAAATGCTGGCTTAGGGTATCTCAATTCCAGTAGTTCTACTGCAGGGGCATACTTCTCGACTCCAGGAGGAATGGTTTCCACAGATGCGATTTTTAATACGTCCATCAATAATGGGGTTCTTAGTAGGTATGCATTGACTGCTGTTCAACCTTTGTATGATCAGGAGCGCTCTGCCAATAGAAAGCAATTATTACTCTCATCAAATATTGCAGATCTTAGTTGGCTGCAGGCTCAGCAAAATCTCATTTTATTAGTTTCAGAACGCTATTTTGATTTTCTGAAAGCAAAAGAGGCGCTGCGGCTCGCAAAAAAACAAGAGCAAGCAATTTCTACTATGTATGCAGAGATTCGTAAACGTAATGAATTAGGCGATGCATCTCAAACTGATTTGCAAGAAGCGTTACAAAAAATGGAACAGACGCGTGTAGGCGTTTCAAATGCCGAAATGGATTTGAAAAATAAGCAAATGGCCTTAATTGATTTAATGCCGGAAGCTCGAAATATGAAGTCGTTGAATACCATGATGAGCATTCAGTCTAAGCACTTAAATTCATTAGAGTCATATTTGGGGTTAATGAAGAAACAAAATATTCAATTAAAAATAGTGCAACTTAATCAAGATTCTATTAAAGCTG
>CAYFKO010000049.1:7176-10320 GCA_964343765.1 uncultured Polynucleobacter sp.
ATTTACTTTAGCGGGATCTCCAAAAGTGGAGTTATTTGCACGTTCGGCAAAGGATAGAATTACGGGTTCGGGCGATTATGGTGCTGTTGCAGATAATACGATGACGAGTAATTCAGTCGGGGTGCAGTTGTCAGTGCCTTTGTATACAGGCGGTTATCGATCAGCTAAGCAAGAAGAATTGTTGCTAAATCTTGATAAGGCAAAAGCTGAATATGATCGAAGTTCAATTGATATGGAGCGTAATTTACGCTCGATTTGGTTATATTTAGACTCGGCTGGACCTCGAATCAATTCTTTAAATGCTAGTTATCAAGCTGCCAAATCGCGTCTAAATTCCACAAGACAGGGGCATCGAGCGGGATCTAGAACCACCTTGGAGCTTCTTGGTGCTGAAATTGATGCTGTTAATACTGAATATTCTGTTTATTCTGAACGCATCAATTTATTAATGAATCGCATTCGACTTGACTCAATTGTCGGTAATCTCGGTGAAGAACAGTTGCATGCAATTAATGCGTATTTAAAGTAAGAAAGTTACCTAAGAATGGCAAAGCCTAGAATTAATTGGGATGAATTAAAGAAAGCTTCGACCGAAGCAACAGATTTGCTGAAGGCTCTTTCCAATTCTGACCGCCTTATTTTGTTTTGTGAAATTTCTAAAAGTGAAAAGTGTGTATTTGAGCTCCAGGAAAATACAAATATTGTGCAACCTACGTTATCTCAGCAATTAACCGTATTAAGAAAGTCTGGCTTGGTAAAAACGCGAAGGGAAGGTAAGCAAATTTATTATTCCCCTAGCAATCCAGTAGCTGAGGCTATTATTAAAATACTTTATAAAAATTTTTGCGATTGATGGGTACTAACCGTTGATGAACGAAGAGCATTCTGAATTAGTCAATTTATCGATTGAGGGTATGACTTGTGCTTCCTGTGCATTGCGCGTTGAAAAAGCCCTTAAAAAACTTCCTGAAGTTGAAGCGGTATCGGTTAATTTAGCAACCGAAAAAGCGGCGATACGTTTTAAAGCGAATAGTAATGATGTCAATAAGACTGAGTTAGCGATCACTGCAGTTGAAAAAAGCGGCTATGGCGCAAAACCCAGTTCAGCACTTCCGAGTAAAACATCGAAAGCAAGCGTAGGGTTTTTAAGTCCACAAAGTCCGTGGCCTGTCATATTGTCTGCATGTTTATCCTTGCCATTAGCTCTACCGATGCTGCTAATGCCTTTTGGGAAGCATGTGATGTTGCCAGGCTGGATTCAGTTCTTATTAGCAACACCAGTGCAACTAATTTTTGGATCCCGTTTTTATATAGCCGCTTATAAAGCATTAAAAGCTCGCAGTGGCAACATGGATCTTTTGGTTTCTATTGGGACTTCTGCCGCATTTGGCCTTAGTTTGTACAACTGGCAGATGGCCATGGGGCATGAGCTATATTTTGAGGCGAGTGCGGTAGTGATTACCTTTGTCCTCTTAGGAAAATGGCTGGAAGCGCGTGCTAAATATCAAACGACTGAAGCTATTCGTGCATTGCAGTCAATGTGGCCGGAGCGCGCACGTATTTTGACGGTGGAGCATGGTGATTCAATCGAAAAAGATGTGCCGCTAGATCAGGTTTTATCTGGCGATTTAGTCGTGATTTTGCCCGGTGAACGAATTCCGGTGGATGGCATTGTTAGAGAAGGGCAAGGTTCGGTAGATGAATCCATGCTTTCAGGTGAGGCATTACCGGTAGATAAAGAACCCGGCATGAATGTCACTGGGGGCGCAATGAATGGTGAGTCACGTCTAGTGATACAGGCAACGAATGTCGGTGTCGAAAGCACGCTCGCCAAAATGATTCGCATGGTAGAGGATGCCCAATCCGATAAGGCGCCTATACAGCGATTAGTTGATCAAGTTAGTAGTTGGTTTGTGCCGGTTGTTGTCGTTGTGGCTGTGATTACGCTTTTGCTGACGTGGTATCTAACCGGAGACTCTGAAAAATCTATTTTGCATGCGGTATCGGTTTTGGTGATTGCATGTCCTTGTGCATTAGGATTAGCAACCCCAGCGGCGATCATGGTTGGAACTGGGGTGTCAGCAAAAAATGGCATCTTAATTAAAGATGCTCAGATGCTAGAAATTACGCATCGATTAAATGTGGTGGTTTTTGATAAGACCGGAACGTTGACGGAGGGGGCGCCTAGACTGGTTAAGTATGACGTGGTTAATAATGACAGCAATCAGGAAGCTCATACGTATTTGAATCTTGCCGCAGCGATTCAGAAGGGAAGTGAGCACCCTTTGGCAAAAGCGATATTAACGGCGAATGAGTTGACTCGATCTACTGATCTCACCGTAAAGGCTAACCAAATTCAAGGGATGCCAGGTGTAGGTATAAAAGCCATGATTGAAGGTGGTTTGTGGTCTGGGCATGAATTGCGTCTAATTAGTCATCGAGCATTGATGGAGTCAATAACTAACGCAAAAGATTATGAGCAAAGAGTAATTTCTTTATTGGATGAAGGTAGGACTTTGTCATGGTTAGTGGCGGATGACCAAAGTGTATTGGCCTATTTTGCATTTGGCGACAATTTGAAAGTGGATGCAAAAAAGGCAATTGATCAATTGCGTCAATTAAATATCAAAACGGTCATGCTCTCAGGGGATCATCCAAAAGCCGCACAAAAAGTCGCCAATGAATTAGGTATTTCAGACGTTCAAGCAGGCATGCTTCCTGAAAATAAGGCTCAGTGGATTGCTGAATTTAAAAAAGCACATCCTGATTTAGTAGTCGCCATGGTTGGGGATGGAGTTAATGATGCTCCAGCCTTGGCTGCTGCAGATGTTGGGATGGCGATGTCTAGTGGAACGGATGTGGCGATGCATGCCGCTGGCGTTACGCTTATGCGTGGGGATTTATTGTTAATTGCTAAAGCGATTAAGTTGTCAAAACGAACATGGTTAAAGATTCAGCAAAATTTATTTTGGGCATTTATCTTTAATGTGATTGGTATCCCGATGGCAGCTTTGGGCCTACTAACGCCAGTCATAGCAGGGGCGGCCATGGCATTTTCGAGTGTGACGGTATTAAGTAATGCACTTTTACTAAAGCGATTTAAGGACTAAATTAACTTATATATAAAAAATATAAGAATTGTCA
>CAYFKO010000049.1:10330-11176 GCA_964343765.1 uncultured Polynucleobacter sp.
AATCTAAGGTTTCTAATCTTTGTAATTGTTATGACTCGAATCCGTCTATTCATTGCTGCACTTGTTTTCAGCCTCGTTGCTTTATCAGCTTATGGGCTCTATCAAAAACAAACAACTAGTAATCCGTCAGTTGTTAATAAAGGCAGCGTTCCGGACGCGAAACCTGAGTTGCCTCAAGAAAGCCCTGAATCTAAATTATTGAATGCAACCGCTGATCTATTGATTGGCAAGTCAGCGGAATCTACCCCACCTGAAGCCATTGATGCCACCGAATGGAAACAGTTCTCAGCATTGATTGATAAAAATTGGCATCAGTATTCAACGAACATTGGTTCGCCAATGAAAGATTGGGCAAAAACGGAAGTAACGACTGATAAAGATACCGTTTTTTACCCATTTTCTGGTCCAGATTTTTCTACTCTGTACCAGTTGTATCCAAATCAGTCACACTACATCATGACAGCTTTGCAACCGGCGGAGAAGTTGGTTGATTTATCGAAGTTATCAAAAAAATCGGCTAGTCAGACTCTTGAGGTCTTAAGTTCTGCATGGAATAGTTTTGGTGGGGATGGTTTCTTTGTTACAGAGTATTTGTATAAATACATCTCCAAAAATAATGTTCGCCTTGGAGCTACTTCCTTAATATCGACGTTTTTGCGATTGCAAGGTTTTTCAATTCAAAAAATTATTCCCATTGAGGTGGCAAGTGATGGGCAGTTAGTTGAAAAAACGCCGGAAGATTCTTGGAAGTCAGTGAGGTTCTACCTTTTAAAAGATGGGCGCCAAGTTATATTGGATTACGTGCGCATGGATTTGTCGGATAAAGGATTTGAAGAGAGCCCTCAG
>CAYFKO010000050.1:0-7037 GCA_964343765.1 uncultured Polynucleobacter sp.
GCCGAATTAGTTGAGACTAGCCGCTTATTTGCTCGAACTATTGCAAAGATTGAGCCGCAATGGGTAGAGAAGGTTGCTGCGCATCGATTAGTGAAGTCATGGAGTGATCCATTTTGGGATGCTAAAACTGGTGAAGTAATGGCGCATGAGCGAGCTACTCTGTATGGGATTGGTATTTACAGCGGTAGGAAAACTCGTTTTGCGCCCAAGGATCCGGACGAGGCTCGTCGTTTATTCATTCAACGAGCATTAGTTGAGGGTGATTTATTTGGGGCGAGTGATTTGCTTGCGATTCAAAAGCAGTCAGGATCAATTTATAAATTTTTTTGGCATAACCAGCAGTTAATTAAGCAAATTGAGTCTTTAGAGCATAAATCACGAAGGCAAGATGTCTTAGTTGATGATGAGCTGTTGTATGCCTTTTACGACAGCAAGTTGCCGCATGAAGTTAATAGTCGAGCAGCATTGGAGGCTTGGCTTAAGGAAGATGAAAAGCAGGTTATCACCCTAAATCTGGATAAGGCTGATTTGATGCGTCATGAGGCGGCTGGGGTCACGATGGATCGTTACCCTAAAGAACTCATAGTGGCGGGAAGTCCGTGTGCATTGAGTTATCACTTTGAGCCTGGAAGTCCAAAAGATGGTGTGACATTGACGTTGCCGTTAACTTTACTAAACCAATTGGATGCCCGTCGATGTGAGTGGCTAGTTCCAGGTTTGTGTGTTGAGAAAATTCATCTTTATTTAAAGAGTCTTCCTCAGAAATTGCGACGACATTGTGTTCCGTTGCCTGAATATTCAAAGCAATTTGTTGAGCGAATGATTGATGCTGATCGATTTGGTCAAGGGGATTTATTGGAGGCATTGATCGCGGACATTCGAGTCCAAACACAAGTCCAAATTCAAAAGTCTGACTTTCGACCTGAAAATCTCCCCACACATTGCTTTATGAATATTCGTTTAGTGGATGAACATGGCCGACAGCTTGAGTTAGAGCGAAATTTGGCTCAATTGCGCTCTCAATACACTAAGGTTGCTAGGGAATTATTTGCAGAAGTAGCCTCTAAGGCAGTGAGTGAGGCGGTTACTAAGCCATTAGTCAATTCGGGCTCGGAGAATGTGGTTAATCAGGTTGTTACTTCCGAGTCAATAAAAGATTGGACCTTTGGTGTATTGCCTGAGATGCTCGAAATAAAACGTGGGCGACAAACTCTATTTGGCTATCCTGCATTGGTTGATTGTGAAACGCATTGTGAGATTGAAGTGTTTGATGATCCGGGGATTGCACGCAATGTTCACTTATTAGGATTGCGGCGTTTATTTGCAATTCCAATGCGCGACACTATAAAAGCGCTTCATAAACAGTTGCCTGGTGCTAGAGAGATAGGTTTACTGTTTATGCAAATTGGAAACGCAGAAGAGTTGCTTGAGCAGATTATTAATCTATCGATTGATCGAGCTTGTTTAAATGAGCCGTTACCCACGAACGCCGAAGAATTTAAAGCTCGATTAGCGAGCGGCAAACCTAAGCTGGCGCTAATTGCCCAAGAGGTTGGAAGGCATGTTCTTGCAAGCCTGACGGCGTATGCAGAATTGCAAAAAAAGGTTGCCAGTCTTAAGGTGATTTCATCTGCCGCACATACGGATGTTCAGTCTCAGCTTCAAAAGTTGATTTACCCTCAATTTGTTGCTAAGACGCCTTATACGCAACTTGTTCATTTGCCTCGATATTTAAAGGGTGTGGCACTTCGGATTGATAAGTTGAGAGCTAATCCGGCTAGAGATGCGCAGTGTCAATCCGAATGGCAATCATTGGCAACTCCTTGGGAGCGAATGGTGTCCGCTCAGAGGGGGGGAGGGAATGTCATTGATCCGCGCTTGGAAGATTTTCGTTGGCAGTTAGAAGAATTAAGGGTGGCTTTATTTGCCCAAGAGCTTAAAACCCCTACGCCAATGTCAGTCAAGCGTTTGCAGAAGATTTTGGAAAGTTTAAGGGCTTAAAGGTCTAAAATCTCAAATACTATGAAATTTACTAAATATTTTGCCTTTATAACGACTTCGGTATTTTTTTGCTATGCATATGCCGCGGAAATTCCGATGCCTAAAACGGCAATTGTTTTGAATTCAGGAGCTGCCTCGGTAAGTTTGATTGATATGGCAGCTCGGAAAGTTACTAAAACGTTTCCTATTGGAAAAGAGCCGCATCATTTAATGATTACCCCCGATCAAAAAGTCGTATTGGTAGCGAATGCGGCGGGCAATGATATTGTTTTGTTGGATTCCTCGACGGGGGAGATGATTCGCCGTGTTCCTAATGTGATTGATCCATACCACATTGGATATTCACCGGATAAAAAATGGTTTGTTGCAGCAGGTAATCGTTTAGATCGCGTTGATATTTATTCGGTTCGAGGAGCTGAGTTGGTGTTAATGAAGGTGCTAAAGTTGCCAAAAACACCAAGTCATATTACGTTTACTAGCAACAGTAAAACGGCCTTTGTGAGTTTGCAAGACTCAAACGAATTAGTTGCAATTGATTTGGAAACTCAAACAGAGCTTTGGCGAATGCCGACCGGTAAATTGCCGGCAGGGGTGTGGATGACGCCTGGAGATAAATATATATTGGTTGGTTTAACTGGATCAGACAGTGTGCAGGTGATTGATTGGCGTAATCGTCGCGAGGTGAAGTTGATTCAAACCGGTAAGGGAGCGCATAACTTTAGACCTTTAGGTGATCACAAGCATATTTTCTTAACGAATCGTGTAGAGTCAACGATCAGCCTTATTGATATGGATAAATTAGAGAAAGTTGCTGATATTACTGGACTGCCATCTGGCCCAGACTGTATGGATGTTACGCCTGACAAGAAGGAACTTTGGGTGACATTTCGTTTCTCAAAAAAAGTTGGCGTGATAGATATTGCGAGCCGAAAATTGATGACAACAATTGCGGTTGATAAAAGTCCGCATGGAATATTCTTTACGCCGAGTGCCGCTTGGGAGTAAGCATGAAATGCCTACCGCTTTTAGTTCTGTGTTTGGTGTCTGGGTTAGTTAGTGCAGTTGAGTGCGATAAGAAAGTATTTTTAACCTTTGATACTGGAAATATGGCGGTTGCTGAGCACGTCGCTCAAGTGCTGGAGCGTCAACAGGTAAAGGCAACATTTTTTTTGGCAAACGAAAAAACAAGCCGAGGAGATTATTCTCTGGATGACTCATGGCAATCTTTTTGGGTGAAGCTATCAAAGCAGGGGCATGTGTTTGGCAGTCACACCATTGATCATACTTATTTGCAAAAAGATATTGGCGCTAATCAAGTATTGGTTAAATCTCAATTTGGACCTTATGCAGGAAAACTACGAGAGTTTTCAAGTAAGCAATTTTGTTCTGAGATTAAAGCAGTGGATGAACGTTTTAATAAATTAACAGGGCAGCATTTATCACCCATCTGGCGTGCGCCTGGAGGAAAGATATCGGACCGTTTAGTTTTGATGGGTCAAAATTGTGGATACAAACACATAGCTTGGTCTGAATCAGGATTTATGGGGGATGAGCTTTCATCTAAAACCTTTCCGAACGAAGTCTTATTAAAAAGAGCGTTGGCAAATCTTAAGGATGGAGATGTAACGATGGCTCATTTAGGTATTTGGTCAAGAAAAGATGCTTGGGCTCCTGCAGTTTTAGAACCATTAATTATTGGTTTGAAGAAAAAAGGTTTTTGTTTTTCAACGATTGATGCTGAGCGATCATGATTGATATTTACGGAAACATACAAGAGTGGTTGATGCAGCATGTGGTGCTGCCATTACTTTATTTAACTGATGGAATGGGATATGCCGATGATGCGATTACAGCGCTTGATTGGTTTATGTTCGGCGTTATTCAGTTGCTCATCATCGCATTCCTTTTACGACCACTAGAGGCGAAACAATCTTTAGTAGGCTCTGGTCAAGGTGGTCAGAAAAAGTTGGTTGCTGTTGACATTATGTATACCTTTATTCATCGCACAGGCTTATTTCGTTTAGGTTTATTTTTTATTTTTTCCCCTATCTTTTTTTTGATTGAGGCCAATTTGCATGACTTTCGATTTCTTCGTCTAAATGTCGAGGGATGGTGGCCTTCAATTACCTCGATACCTTGGGTAAGTTTTTTTATATATTTGGTTATTCTTGATTTTGTTGGGTATGTTTATCACCGTGCTTCGCATTACTGGAATTGGTGGTGGCAGCTGCATGCGCTGCATCATAGCCAACGTTATATGACGGCATGGACAGATAATCGTAACCACCTATTAGATGATCTTGGTCACGCAGCTATTTTTGCAATCTTTGCCTTAATTATCGGAGTAGAGCCAATTCAATATATTGCATTGATTGCCACTAGTCAGTTATTGCAAAGTTGGCATCATGGAAATTTTAATGTTGATTTGGGTTGGGCGAAATACCTACTTATCTCCCCAAGATACCATCGACTTCATCATGCGATTGGCATTGGGCATGAGGCGCCAGGTAAACCTGGTGTATTGGGAGGTTGTAACTTTGGAATTATTTTTCCTTGGTGGGACATGTTGTTTGGTACAGCAATTTTCACAAAACAGTATTATGAAACTGGAGTGCGCGATTTGAATGTCTCAACAAATTTACTGAAACAGCAATGGCAAGGTTTACAACATAGTATGCGAGCTCTTTTAGGAAAGTAGGAAAGTGATGCAAGACGTTTTAAGAGCTTTTGGGTTGGCCTTTGCTGGAATGTTTCATCCGCGCATACTTTGGCTTAGTATTCGCCCATTTCTTATTGCTGGTTTGCTATGGGGAGCGGCATTGTGGTTCGGCTGGGATTGGTTGTTAGAGCATTTACGAGTTTTTATGACCGAATCAAGTTGGTCAATATCTATCCAAGGATTTTTAGATGATATGGGGTGGGAGGGTGCGCGAGCGGTGATTTCGCCATTCTTTGCAACGGTGATATTGATGCCTCTTATTATTATTTCATTGTTGGTGATTGTTTCATTTACCTCTATTGACGGCATAGTGAAGCATCTTGAAAAACACAAGGCATACCATGGCATGCGTCAGTTAAATGGTGGAACCTTATGGGGGAGTTTTTTATTCTCTATTTGGTCAACGCTTATCTGTTTATTTTTGATGCTGATTACGATGCCTGTTTGGTGGGTTCCTCCCATTTTTTCGATCTTGCCGCCTATTATTTGGGGATGGCTAACGATGCGTTTAATGAGTTATGACGTTTTGGCTCGTCATGCAAGTGTTGAGGAGCGAGAATATTTGTTAGAGGAGCACCGCGTACCTTTACTAGCGATGGGAGTGGTGGCTGGTTTGATGGGCGCAGTCCCTAGTTTTTTCTGGGTTAGTTCGATTTTTATGTTGGTTCTTTTTCCAATCATTTCGTTAGTCATGATGTGGATGTATTCATTTGTATTTCTATTTGCTGCATTGTGGTTTGCACATTATTTGTTATTTGCACTAAGAGTCAGTCGACAGGTAAAAGGAGAGTTCATTTGAGCGCCAAAGAAATGAAGATTGGATTAATTGTTGTCGGAGATGAGATATTGTCAGGCCGACGTCAAGACAAACATATGCCGAAATTACTCGAACTATTAAAAGAGAGAGGTTTGCAGCTCTCATGGGCAGAGTACATAGGCGATGATCCTGAGCGCATCATTCAAACTCTTAAGCGAAGTTTTGCGTCGGGTGACTTGGTATTTAGCACTGGAGGTATTGGAGCAACGCCAGATGATCATACGAGAGCATGCGCTGCTGCGGCATTAGGACTCAAATTAGAGTTACATTCTGAAGCAAAGCAGTTGATCGCTCAGCGCATTATTACGATGGCAGAGGGCGATCCTGTTAAGGGAGATTTAAATACGCCAGATAATCAGCAGCGATTTCGCATGGGGGAGTTCCCAGTTGGCGCGGAGATTATTCCCAACCCATACAACCAGATACCCGGTTTTAGAATCAAAGACCATCACTTTTTACCAGGTTTTCCGGTGATGGCAGCTCCAATGATGGAGTGGAGTCTAGATACCCATTACAGCCATTTGTTCCATGCAAATAACTACATTGAAAAGAGTTTTATTGTGGGTGGAGCGATGGAGGCTACTTTTACTCCGCTAATGGAGCAAATAGAAGCGGATTTCCCTGAAATCAAAGTATTTAGCTTGCCATCAGTAGGTGACTCTAGCCGAGAGGGAATTTACGCAAAACGCCATATTGAGCTTGGTGTTAAGGGACCTGAAGATATTGTGGAAAAAGCCTTAATTAAATTGCGTTCCGGGGTTGAAGCTCTGGGTGGCATCACGTATGATTTAGCCTGAATCACATAAATCCCATTTTATGCACCAAAATGGTGCATTTTTTGTATTTTGGGGAATGAAGATTTGTTTTAATCACTTCGTAGATCCAACGATCATTAGTTGTATACGTTTTTTTTAGGAGATTTCAATGAGCAAGACCGTCGCTGACGTAATGAAGTTAGTCAAGGATAAAGAAGTAACTTTTGTTGACTTCCGTTTCACAGACACTAAGGGTAAAGAGCAACACGTTTCAGTTCCAATTTCAGCTTTTGAAGAGGATAAATTTGAGAGTGGTCAAGCATTTGATGGATCTTCAATTGCAGGTTGGAAAGGTATTGAAGCATCTGATATGTTGTTGATGCCTGATGCAAACACAGCGTACATTGATCCATTCTATGAAGAGCCAACTTTAGTGTTGACTTGTGACGTTATTGAGCCATCAGATGGTAAAGGTTACGACCGTGACCCACGTTCAATCGCAAAACGCGCAGAAGCTTATTTGAAGAGCACTGGTATTGGTGACACAGCTTACTTTGGTCCAGAGCCAGAGTTTTTCGTATTTGACGGTGTAACTTGGGGCAATGATATGCAAGGTGCATTCTTCAAGATTGAGTCTGAAGAAGCTCCATGGTCATCATCTGCTTCTATGGAAGGTGCTAACACAGGTCACCGTCCAGGTAAAAAAGGTGGTTACTTCCCAGTAGCTCCAGTAGATACATTCCAA
>CAYFKO010000050.1:7051-10813 GCA_964343765.1 uncultured Polynucleobacter sp.
TTCTTGAATCACTTGGTATTCCAGTTGAGGTTCATCACCATGAAGTTGCTGGCCAAGGTCAGAACGAATTAGGTACGAAATTCAGCACATTAGTTCAACGTGCTGACTGGACAATCTTGCAAAAATACGTGATTCAAAACGTTGCACACGCTTACGGCAAGACAGCAACATTTATGCCAAAACCAGTGGTAGGTGATAACGGTTCTGGTATGCACGTTCACCAATCAATTTGGAAAGATGGTACGAACTTGTTTGCTGGTAATGGCTATGCTGGTTTGTCAGAGCTCGCTCTTTACTACATCGGCGTTATTATCAAGCATGCACGTGCCTCCAGAGGAAGATGCAAAGATCCCAACCGTATGTAATAGCTTGGATCAAGCACTCGAGTACTTGGACAAAGATCGTGAGTTCTTGACTCGTGGTGGTGTGTTTACTAACTCAATGTTAGATGCGTATATCGGCTTGAAAATGGAAGAAGTCACACGTTTCCGTATGGCTACTCATCCAGTTGAGTTCGATATGTATTATTCGCTGTAATTTGAGGAAGGCGCGAGGATGCGCAAGTCCAAAGAGAGGGCAGCTAAGGCTGCCCTTTTTTATCCCGAAGAAGCTTTTGAGCAGATGCCTAATGCAGTTCTTGTGTTAGAGCGAGAGACTGGTGAGGTGATTTATGCCAATACTGCTGCTGAAGTTTCGCTAAAACTATCTAGGAAATTAATTCTAGGTAGTACCGTCACGTCCCTATTTGGAGAGAATGGGGTATTTGACATGGTTCAGTCGTCGATTGAGAGCGATCGGGAGATACAGCGTCAAGATTTAATGGTTGGTGGCGGCGTTCTTAGGCCGGATCACCATGATTTTTTTGCTCATTTAGTCGTGGCGAATATTCAAGATACCAGTATGGTGTTGCTTGAGTGGTTTGAATTGGATAAGCAGTTAAAAAGTGAGCGAGAGGAGCGTTTGATTTCTCAAGTGCAAGCTAATAAAGATTTAATGCGTAACTTAGCTCATGAAATCAAAAATCCTTTAGGCGGCATTCGAGGTGCGGCGCAGTTATTGGATTATGAGTTGCCCGATAAATCGCTTAAAGAGTACACCCGAGTGATTGTTAAAGAGGTCGATCGTTTACAGGTCTTAGTTGATCGTCTTTTAGCCCCGCATAAAAAGCCAACAGTTTTAGCTCCTGTCAACATTCATGAAGTGCTTGAGCGTGTTCGTAGCGTGGTGTTAGCGGAGTTCCCCAAAGGTTTGCGTATTCAGCGAAATTACGATATCTCTTTACCAGAGATTGTCGGTGATTCAGAACAGTTGATACAAGCAATTTTGAATATTGTGCACAATGCAGCGCAAGCCTTGCGTGACAAGATTCAGTCTACAGGCGATGCGGTAATTGAATTACAAACTCGTGTAAGCCGATCAATCACCATTGCAAAGAAGCGTCATAAATTGGGTATTGATATCAACATCATTGATAACGGACCTGGTATTCCAGTTGGAATTATTGACACTATTTTCTTGCCTCTTGTTTCAGCTAGTGAAGGTGGTAGTGGCTTGGGTTTGACGCTTGCTCAGACGTATATCCAAAAACATGGTGGCTACATCGAAGTTCAGAGCAAGCCTGGTCGCACAGAATTCCATATACAAATTCCGTATCAATTTGAGCAAAAGAAAGGTGATTTATGAAACCGATTTGGATCGTTGATGACGATCAATCCATTCGTTGGGTTCTGGAGAAGGCCCTCAGTCGGGAAAAATTATCCTTCAAGAGTTTTAGTAATCCGAATGATGTTCTTGATGCGCTTGAAAAAGAGGAGCCGCAAGTTATCATTTCCGATATTCGTATGCCAAGAGGAAGTGGCATAACCTTATTGCAGCAAGTTAAGGCGGAACATCCATCGATACCTGTCATTGTGATGACAGCATATTCAGATTTAGATTCGGCGGTTGCTGCATTTCAAGGTGGTGCATTCGAATATTTAACAAAGCCTTTTGATATTGGTGATGCTGTAGAACTAATCCATCGCGCGATTAACGAGAGTTTGGGGCTTGAAAAACCTAAACTTAACTATGGAGATGGGGTAACCGCAACTCCTGAAATTATTGGTCAAGCACCAGCGATGCAAGAGGTATTTCGAGCAATTGGTCGATTATCTCAATCCAATGCAACTATTTTAATTACTGGTGAGTCTGGGACAGGCAAAGAACTCGTAGCCAGAGCTCTCCATCGTCATAGTTCGAGAGCGCAGCAACCGTTTGTTGCATTAAATTTGGCATCAATTCCGAAAGAACTACTTGAGTCTGAATTATTTGGTCATGAGCGAGGTGCCTTTCCTGCAGCGCAAAATTTAAGAAGGGGGCGTTTTGAGCAGGCTGATGGAGGTACATTATTTTTAGATGAAATCGGTGATATGCCACTGCAACTTCAAAGCACTTTGTTAAGAGTGTTAGAAGACGGTCAGTTTTATCGCTTAGGAGGTCAAGATTTACTGAAGGCAAATGTTCGGGTGATTGCTTCAACACATCAAAACTTAGAAGCCCGAGTTGCAGAGGGTTTATTTAGAGAAGATCTATTTCATCGTTTAAATGTTATTCGCTTGCGTTTGCCATCACTAAGAGAGCGGCCAGAAGATATTCCTCTCTTAGCTAAACACTTTATGGTGTCTAGTGCAAAGAGTTTGAGCGTGGATGCAAAGTCATTTACACCTGAAGCTTTAGAGGAATTATCAAAATTACCTTTCCCAGGCAATGTACGTCAATTACAAAGTGTTTGCCATTGGTTGACAGTCATGTCGTCATCGAAGACGATTGACGTTAATGATTTGCCAAAAGATCTCAATCAAATTGGATTCTCGGTAGCGAAGGAAGCAACACCTCCAATAACTCAAGTAACAGCACCTTCAGCGACAATTATTGCAGCTCCCGCCGTCAATTCTTTAGCAACAGGAGCTTGGGAGCAGGGTTTAGCTTTACAGGCCAAAAAAATGCTCGAAGATGGTAGGGATGAAGTTTTTAAAGAGCTTCAGGACAAGTTTGAGAAAGCTGTGATTAAGGCTGCCTTAGATATGACGCGTGGTCGTCGGGTTGAAGCGGCTGAGCGATTAGGGATTGGTCGTAATACCATTACTCGTAAGCTGCAAGAGTTGGGTATTGACGATTAATACTCACGTAACGCATGGAAGTGAGCGCAAAATAGGCCAGCAATAGCTGGCCTATTTCATCAGGGTTGTAATTACAGGGGCGTGATCTGAAGGTTGTTCCCAAGATCTTGGTATTTTATCGATGGAGCACCCTGAGCATTTTGATCTTAGTGCCTCTGACAGAAGGATGAGGTCGATACGTAAACCTGCATTTCTACGAAAGCCCATCATACGATAGTCCCACCAGCTAAACGATTTGGGAGCTTGGTCAAAGAGTCGGAAGCTATCGGTGAGGCCGAGTTCAAGAAGTTGATCAAGGGCTTCACGTTCTTCTGGACTAACCAGATTTTGGCCAATCCATTTTGAAGGGTCATGAACATCTTCATCTTTTGGAGCGATATTAAAGTCACCTAACAAGGCTAGTCGTTGATGTCCCTTTAATTCTTCCCTTAAAAAGCCATTTAAAGCATTTAGCCACTCTAATTTGTAACTAAATTTATCGGTTCCAGGGGCTTGGCCGTTGGGGAAGTAGCCGCAGACCAAACGAATGGGTTGTGTTTCTTTAAAAGGAACCGTAGCAGTGATTAGACGCTGTTGAGTATCGTCGTAATTAGGGATATTTTTG